>NZ_JBHXTV010000010.1:0-341995 GCF_042671585.1 Streptomyces sp. NPDC127129 | reverse complement strand
CCCTCCCCGACGCCGCCACACTCGTCACCGCCCGCGCCCGCCTCATGCAAACCGCCACCCCCGGCGGCACCATGATCGCCATCCAGGCAAGCGAACACGACGTCACCCCACTCCTCGACGGCCTTCACGACAAGGCAGCAATCGCCGCCCTCAACTCCCCCACCTCCACCGTCATCTCCGGCGACGACAACACCGTCACCGCCATCGCCCAACGCCTGGCCGAACAAGGACGGAAAACCACCCGCCTCACCGTCAGCCACGCCTTCCACTCCCCCCACATGGACAGCGCACTCGAAGAGTTCCACGACATCGCCGCCACCCTCACCTACCACCAGCCCTCCATCCCCATCGTCTCCACCCTCACCGGACAACCCGCCGACGACCGGCTCCTCACCCCCGACTACTGGGCCGACCAACTCCGCGGAACCGTCCGCTTCACCGACACCCTCCACACACTTCATGGTCAGGGCGCCACGACCTACTTGGAGATCGGCCCCGACGCCGTCCTCACCGGCCTTGCCCGCGACACCCTCGACGATCCCGAGATCACGAGCGTCCCGTCCCTGCGCCGCGGTCGCGACGAGCCCAGGGCGCTGCTCACCGCGCTGGCGACCGCGTACGTGCGAGGCGCCGACGTCGACTGGACGACCCTGTACCGGGGTGCGGGCGCGCGGCGCGTCGATCTGCCCACGTACGCCTTCCAGCGCAAGCGGTACTGGCTGGACAGCGCGGCTCGCGCGCCCAGGGCCCGGGCGGTGCGGCCCGACGAGGTACGGGACCCGGGCATCGACGAGACCGTGGTCGAAACCGTCGGCCAGTCGGTCGCGGACCCGCGTGGCGCATGGCGGGCGCGCCTCGGGGAGCTCTCGGGGCCGGCCCGTCGGCAGGCCGTGGCCGAGCTGGTCGACGCGCACATCACCGCCGTACTGGAGTACGGGCCGGGAGAGCGGATCGAGCGGCACACGGCGTTCCAGAAGCTCGGGTTCAGCTCCCTCATGGCCACCGAGCTGCGGTCCGCGCTCGCGGCCGCGACCGGGCTGCGGCTGCCGACCGGGCTGCTCTTCGACCACCCGACGCCCGAGGCGCTCACCCGGTTCGTGGAGAGCGAGCTGCTCGGCGCGGGCGTGGTCGGCGACGACACGGCCACGACGGCCGACGGTGGCGATCCCATCGCGGTCATCTCCATGGCCTGCCGCTTCCCCGGCGGTGTGGCCTCCCCTGAGTCCCTGTGGCGCCTGGTGTCCGAGGGAGGCGATGCCGTCTCCGCGTTCCCGACGAACCGTGGCTGGGCCGAGGACCTGTACGACCCGGACTCCGAGCGTCAGGGCAAGAGCTCGGTCCGGTACGGCGGATTCCTGCACGACGCGGGCGAGTTCGACCCGGCGTTCTTCGGGATCTCGCCGCGTGAGGCCCTCGCCATGGACCCCCAGCAGCGGCTGCTCCTGGAGACGTCGTGGGAGGCTGTCGAACGGGCCCGGCTTCTGCCCGAGTCGCTGCGTGGCACGCGTACCGGAGTCTTCGTCGGTGCCACCGCCCTGGAGTACGGGCCCCGGATGCAGGACGCGCCCGCGTCCGTGCAGGGCAACGTGCTCACCGGCTCCACCACGAGCGTGCTGTCGGGGCGGATCGCGTACCAGCTGGGGCTGCTCGGGCCGGCGGTGACCGCCGACACGGCCTGCTCGTCGTCCCTGGTGGCCCTGCATCTGGCGATCCGCTCGCTGCGCAGCGGCGAGACGAACCTCGCCCTGGCCGGAGGCGTCACCGTGATGTCGTCGCCCGGCATGTTCGTGGAGTTCTCGCGTCAGCGCGGTCTCGCCCCGGACGGCCGCTGCAAGTCCTTCGCGGCCGGCGCGGACGGTACGGGCTGGTCCGAGGGCGTCGGACTGCTGCTCCTGGAGCGCCTGTCGGACGCCCGCCGCAACGGGCACACCGTCCTGGCCGTACTGCGCGGCTCGGCGATCAACCAGGACGGCGCCAGCAACGGCCTGACCGCGCCGAGCGGTCTCGCCCAGCAGAGCGTCATCCGCCAGGCGCTGGCAGACGCGGGCCTCGCCCCGACCGACGTCGACGCCGTGGAGGCGCACGGCACGGGCACCCGGCTCGGCGACCCGATCGAGGCCGAGGCGCTGATGGCGACGTACGGCGCGGGACGTGGGGGCGGGGATCCCGTCTATCTGGGATCGCTGAAGTCCAACATCGGGCACGCGCAGGCGGCCGCGGGTGTCGGTGGGGTCATCAAGATGATCGAGGCCATGCGGCACGGCGTCCTGCCGAGGACGCTCCACGTCGACGAGCCGACGCCGATGGTCGACTGGTCGGCGGGGGCGCTCGAACTCCTCACCGAGGCGCGGCAGTGGCCGGACGTGGACCGGCCGCGGCGCGCGGCCGTGTCCTCGTTCGGCATCAGCGGCACCAATGCCCATGTCGTCGTCGAGTACGACCCGACCACCGCCTCCCGGGTCGAACCGGCGGCCGCATCCGGAGCGCCAGAGTCTGGTGCCGCGGTGCCGGAGTCCGCTGACGCGGTGCCGGAGTCCGATGCCGACGCGTCGGCATCGCGCGCCGGGCAGAGCGACACCGCCGGCACGGCGCCCGTTCTCCCCGCGCCCTGGATCCTGTCCGGTCGGGACGGACAGGCGTTGCGCGCACAGGCGGCGCGACTGCGGGACCACCTCCGTACCGGGAAGGCGGACCCCGACGCCGTGGGGCGGTCCCTGGCGGTGACGCGGACGGTCTTCGAGGAGCGGGCCGCTGTCCTCGGCCGAGGTGTCGGGGACCGTCTCGACGCCCTGGAAGCGCTCGCGGACGCCCGGGACCACCAGCAGGTGATCACCGGGAGCGCGGCGAACAGGGGGCGTACGGCGTTCCTCTTCACCGGCCAGGGGTCCCAGCGGCTGGGCATGGGCCGGGAACTCTACGGCGCCTCGCCCGTGTTCGCCGCCGCGCTGGACGCGGCATGCGACGCCTTCACGCCGCATCTCGAACACCCGCTCAAGAGCGTTCTGTTCGCCGAGCCGGACACCGCGCGAGCCGGCCTCGTCCATCAGACCGCCTACACGCAGCCCGCCCTCTTCGCCGTCGAAACGGCCCTGTACCGCTTCCTGGCCCACCACGGACTCGCCCCTGACGTCCTGGCCGGCCACTCCATCGGCGAACTCACCGCCGCTCATGTGGCGGGAGTGCTCAGTCTTCCCGACGCGGCCACCCTCGTCTCCGCCCGCGCCCGCCTCATGCAGGCGGCCACACCCGGCGGCGCCATGATCGCGGTCCAGGCGGCCGAGGACGACGTCACCCCGCTCCTCGACGGCCTTCACGACAAGGCCGCGATCGCCGCCCTCAACTCCCCCACCTCCACAGTGATTTCCGGCGACGCCGACGCCGTCACGGCCATCGCCCGGCAGCTGGCCGAGCAAGGCCGGAAGACCACCCGCCTCACCGTCAGCCACGCCTTCCACTCCCCCCACATGGACGGGATCCTCGACGGCTTCCGCGAGGTCGCCGCCTCGCTCACGTACCGGCCACCGACCATCCCCGTCGTCTCGACGGCCACCGGCGAGCTCGCCACGACCGGCCAGCTCACCTCCCCCGACTACTGGACCCACCACATCCGCACCACCGTCCGCTTCACCGATGCCCTCCGCACGCTCGACAGCCAGGGCGTCACCACGTACGTCGAGGTCGGCCCCGACGCCGTCCTCACCTCGCTCACCCACCAGACGCTCGACGGAGCCACCGCGGTGGCGCTCATGCGCTCCGGCCGGCCGGAGGCGGAGACCGTGGCCGAGGGGGTCGCCCGCGCGCACACGGCGGGTGCGCCCCTGGACGCGGCGACGTTCTTCCCCGGCGAGGACCTCGTCGACCTGCCGACGTACGCGTTCGGCCGCGAGCACTTCTGGCTCGCCCCGCTTCCGCAGACCGACGCGCGCAGCCTGGGCCTCGACGCCGCCGGTCATCCCCTGCTCGCCACCGCCGTCGACCTCGCGGAACGCCAGGACACCGTGCTCGCGGGCCGTCTGTCGCTGCACGGTCAGCCGTGGCTGGCCGACCACACCATCGGCGACTCCGTCCTGCTTCCTGCGACGGCGTTCCTCGAACTGGCCGCCGCTGCCGGCGAGCACCTGGGGCTGCCCCGGGTGGAGGATCTCACCCTGGAGGCGCCCCTCGTCCTCACCCGGGGCGAGGCGGTCCGCGTCCAGGTGACCGTCGGCGCGGCCGAGGACCGCGGTATGCGTCCCGTCACCGTTCACGCGGGCCCCGAGGGCGACGGCGAGGGCACGCGCGCGTGGACGAGGCACGCCGTCGGCTCGCTCGCCCCGGCCGCGCCGGACGCCGACGCTTCCGCGCACCCGGCCGAGTGGCCGCCCGCCGGGGCGACCGCCGTGCCGATCGAGGACGTGTACGAGCGGCTGGCCTCGCTCGGCTACGGCTACGGGCCCGCCTTCCAGGGCCTGACCGCGCTCTGGCGCGGCGCGGACGACCATCTGTACGCCGAGGTGTCGCTGCCCGCCGGGGCGGAGGCCGCGGCCGGCTTCGGTCTGCATCCGGCCCTGCTCGACGCGGCTCTGCACCCCCTGGTCCTGGACGCCGCGCCCGAAGGCGACGGCGACGGCGACGGGACCATCCGGCTGCCCTTCTCCCTCTCGGGCGTCACCCTGCACGCTGCGGGGGCCGCCGAACTGCGCGTCGGGATCCACCCGCACGCGCCGGGCTCCGGCACCTACGGCCTGACGCTCGCGGACGCCGCCGGAGCGCCGGTCGCCGAGGTCGAGTCGCTGGCCCTGCGCCCGGTGGAGAGGGAGAAGCTGGCGACCGCGACGCGGACGGAAGGCGGCGCTCTGTACGAGCTGCGCTGGCCCGTGCTCGCCGTCTCGGGACCGGGCACGGAGGTCGTCCGGGCCGAGGCGGGCGAGAGTCTCGCCGACGTGGAGCCGGCCGACCTGATCGTCGTACGCTGCCCGGCGCCCCCTTCCGGGGGCGGCCCCCACACGGCGGACGTACGGCACACGGCAGGTGCACGGCACACGGCAGGCGCGCGTGTTCTGCGCCTGGTGCAGGAGTTCCTGTCCGACGAGCGGTTCGCGGAGGCGCGGCTGGCCGTGGTCACCTCCCAGGCCGTTGCCGCGCTGCCCGGCAAGGACGTCGCCGACCCCGAGTCCGCCCTCGTCTGGGGTCTGATCCGGTCGGTGCAGTCCGAGCACCCCGACCGCCTTGTACTCGTCGACGGGGAGAGCGGCACCGAAGTCGACGAGCTGCTCTCCGCCGCACTCGCCGCCGACGAGCCTCAACTGGCCGTACGTGATGGCAACTTGTTGATCCCCCGGCTCGCGCCGGTCGGCGGCCGGGCTCCGGGGCGGGCGCCGGCCGCGCTCGACCCGGAGGGTACGGTCCTCGTCACCGGCGGCACCGGCGGGCTGGGCGCACTGCTCGCCCGTCACCTGGTGGCCGAACACGGCGTACGCCACCTGCTCCTGACGAGCCGTCGGGGAGCCGGTGCGCCGGGGGCGGCCGAACTGGCGGACCGGCTCGCCGAGGGCGGTGCCACGGTACGGATCGAGGCCGCCGACGTCTCCGACCGGGCGGCTGTGGCCGCCCTCCTCGACGGAGTCGACGCGGCCCATCCGCTGACCGCCGTCGTCCACACCGCGGGTGTCCTCGACGACGCGACCGCGCTGTCGCTGACCGCGGACCGGCTGGAGGGCGTCCTGCGGCCGAAGGCCGACGCCGCGCGTCACCTGCACGAACTCACCCAGGGGCTCGACCTGCGGGCGTTCGTGCTCTTCTCCTCGGTCTCCGGCCTCATCGGCACCGCCGGGCAGGCCAACTACGCCGCCGCCAACGCCTATCTGGACGCCCTCGCCCAGCACCGTCACGCACACGGCCTGCCGGCGACGTCACTGGCCTGGGGTCTGTGGGACGCGAGCCACGGCATGGGCGCGTCCCTCACCGAAGCCGATGTGGCCCGCTGGGAACGCGCCGGCCTGCCGCCTCTCACCCCCGAGCAGGGCCTGGCCCTGTTCGACGCGGCGCTGGGGCGCCCGGAGCCGCTGCTCGCCCCCTTGGTCCTGCGGCCCGCGCGCCTCACCGGCGGGCCGGTGCCGGCGCTCCTGCGTGGCCTGGTTCCCACGCGTGCCCGCAGGACCGCCGGCAGCGCGAAGGCCGTGACCGACCAGTCGGCCTGGGTGCGCCAGATCTCCGCGCTGGACGCCGACAAGCGGAAGGAGGCCGTTCTCGACCTCGTGCGCGGCAAGGTCGCCGCCGTGCTCGGCCACGCGGGAGCCGGATCCGTCGCCCCCGACCGGGCCTTCAACGACATCGGCTTCGACTCGATGGCCGCCGTCGAACTCCGTAACCGGCTGAACACGGCCACGGGCCTGCGCCTGCCGTCCACGCTCGTCTTCGACCACCCCGCGCCCAGCGCGCTCGCATCGTACCTGCTCAGCCGTGTCGTGGCCGAGAAGGCGCCGGCCGCCGCACCGGCCAGGACCGCGGGCCGGGCGGACGAGCCGATCGCGATCGTGGGCATGGCGTGCCGCTATCCCGGCGGGGTGTCCTCGCCGGAGGACCTGTGGCGCCTCGTCTCCGAGGGCGTCGACGCGGTCGGCGAGTTCCCGACGAACCGGGGCTGGGACGTGGAGGGCCTGTACGACCCCGATCCGGAGCAGGCCGGCACGAGCTACACCCGTCACGGCGGATTCCTGTACGACGCCGGGCTGTTCGACGCCGGGTTCTTCGGCATGTCGCCGCGTGAGGCCACCGCCACCGACCCCCAGCAGCGGCTGCTCCTGGAGACGACCTGGGAGGCCTTCGAGAGCGCGGGCATCGACCCGGGAAGCGTCCGCGGCAGCTCCACGGGGGTCTTCACGGGTGCGATGTACGACGACTATCCGGTGCGTGCCAACGCGGCGCCGGGCGAGTTCGAGGGCTTCCTCCTGGCGGGGAACCTCTCCAGTGTGCTGTCGGGCCGGGTCGCGTACACCTACGGTCTGGAGGGCCCCGCCGTCACGGTCGACACCGCGTGCTCGTCGTCCCTGGTCGCGCTGCACCTGGCCGCGAACGCGCTGCGTTCCGGTGAGTGCGATCTGGCTCTGGCCGGCGGTGTGACGGTGATGGCGCAGCCGACGACGTTCGTGGAGTTCTCGCGCCAGCGCGGTCTCTCGGCGGACGGGCGGTGCAAGGCCTTCGCCGCTTCGGCCGACGGCACCGGCTGGTCCGAAGGCGTCGGCGTCCTGCTCGTGGAGCGGCTGTCCGACGCCCGCCGCAAGGGCCACCAGGTGCTGGCCGTCGTACGGGGTACGGCGATCAACCAGGACGGCGCGAGCAACGGCCTGACCGCGCCCAACGGCCCTTCGCAGGAGCGGGTGATACGTCAGGCCCTGGCCAACGCCGGGCTCGGTCCGGCCGAGGTGGACGCGGTCGAGGCCCATGGCACGGGCACCACGCTGGGCGACCCCATCGAGGCGCAGGCGCTGCTCAACACCTACGGGCAGGAGCGCGCGGGCGACGACCGTCCTCTCTGGCTGGGCTCCCTGAAGTCCAACATCGGTCACGCCCAGGCCGCGGCCGGAGTCGGCGGGATCATCAAGATGATCGAGGCGATGCGGCACGAGGTGCTGCCCCGCACCCTGCACGTGGACGAGCCGTCGCGGCACATCGACTGGGAGTCGGGTTCGGTGGAACTGCTCACCGAAGCCCGCCCCTGGCCTCAGGCCGGCCGGCCTCGCCGGGCCGGTGTCTCGTCCTTCGGGATCAGCGGCACCAACGCCCACGTGATCATCGAGCAGGCCCCCGCGACGCCGACGGCGCCGCCCGGGAGCGCACGTGTCTCCGCAGCGGGCGTGGACACCGACGCCGTGGACACCCATGTCGTGGACACCGACGGCGTGGACACCCATGACGTGGGCGACGTCGTGGATGCCCCTCACGTGCACACCGACAGCGTGGTGCCGTGGATCCTGACGGCTCGCGGCGAGGACGCGCTGAAGGCCCAGGCACGCCGACTGCACGGCCACCTGATCCGGCATCCCGAACTCGGCCCCGCCGACGTCGCGTTCTCGCTCACCGGCACCCGGGCCGCCATGGGGCTCGGTGCCGCGGTCGTCGGCTCCGGGCGCGAGGCGCTCCTCGAAGGGCTCGACGTCCTCGCCGAGGGCGGGTCCTCGCCCCGTATCGTGCGGGGCCGCGCGGCCGACGAGGGCAAGACGGCGTTCCTCTTCACCGGGCAGGGCAGCCAACGCCTGTCCATGGGGCGTGAGTTGTACGCTTCGTCGCCGGTGTTCGCCGCCGCTCTCGACGACGTGGCCGCGCACCTGGATGCCGAACTGATGCGCCCGGTCAAGGAGGTGCTGTTCGCCCGCGAGAACACGGCGAACGCCGCGCTCATCGATCAGACCGCCTTCACGCAGGCGGCGCTGTTCGCCGTCGAGGTGGCGCTGTTCCGCTGGTTCGAGCACCACGGAGTGCGCCCCGACTACCTCCTCGGCCACTCGATCGGCGAGGTGACGGCGGCGCACGTCGCCGGCGTCCTGGACCTGGCCGACGCGGCCGTACTGGTCGCCGAGCGGGGACGTCTGATGCAGTCCGCCCCCGAGGGCGGCGCGATGGCCGCGATCGAGGCGCGTGAGGAGGACGTACGCGAAGCCCTGCTCGCCCGCCCGGACGGCAGCGCCGGTACCGTCGACATCGCGGGCGTCAACGGGCCCCGGGCCGTCGTCGTGTCCGGCGACGCCGCGGCGGTCGAGGAACAGCTGGCCCTCTGGCGCGACAGGGGCGTACGGACCAGGCGGCTGACCGTCAGCCACGCCTTCCACTCCGCCCACATGGACGGCGTGCTGGAAGAGTTCCGGGAGATCGCCGCCGGGCTGACGTTCCACCCGCCGCGGATCCCCGTCGTCTCCAACGTGACCGGCGCATTGGCCACGGACGAGGAGCTGACCTCGCCCGACTACTGGGCCCGGCACATCCGCCGGGCCGTGCGCTTCCACGACGGCGTACGGCACCTCGCCGCGCAGGGTGTCACCCGGTTCGTCGAGCTCGGCCCCGACGGCGTCCTGACCTCTCTCGTCCGGAACACGCTGGCGGACGAGGAAGGCGAGGCGGGCGAGGCCGCCGTCGTGGTGCCGGCGCTGCGCAAGGGCCGGCCCGAGACCGAGACCGTCACCGGCGCGCTCGCCCGGCTCCACCTCGCCGGCGCCCGGCCGGACTGGGGGGCCGCCCTGCCCTCCGCGCGGCGCGTGCCGCTGCCCACGTACGCCTTCCAGCACCGGCGCTACTGGCTCGACACACCGGCCTCCGCGTCGGACGCCGACGGGCTGGGGCTGAGCACGGTGCGGCACCCGCTCCTGGGCGCCGCCGTCACCATGGCCGGCCGCGACGAGACGGTACTCACGGGACGTCTGTCCCTGCGTACGCATCCGTGGCTCGCCGACCACGCCGTCGCCGAAACGGTGCTCGTGCCCGCGACCGGACTCCTCGAACTGTGCACCCGGGCAGGCGAACAGACCGGTTGCGCCGTTCTGGAGGAGCTGACGCTCACCGCACCCCTGACGCTGCCCCGGACGGGAGCCGTACAGCTGCAGGTGATCGCCGCCGAACCCGGCCCCACCGGACGGCGCGCCGTCGAGGTCCACTCCCGCGTCGACGACGGTGACTGGCTGCTCAACGCCCACGGCACCATGGCCCCGGAAGCGGACCAAGCCACCGCAGGCGGTGACGCGGACGCGGGGCTGGCGATCTGGCCGCCGACGGACGCGACGGAGGTCGGTCTCGACGGCGTGTACGAGCGGCTGGCGGCCCGGGAGTACGCCTACGGACCGGCGTTCCAGGGGCTGCGCCGGGTGTGGCGCGGTCAGGGCGAACTCTTCGCCGAGGTGGCGCTGCCCGACGGCATGGCCGATCAGGCGGGCCGGTTCCTCCTCCACCCGGCGTTGCTGGACGCGGCGCTGCACCCGTTGCTGCCGGGCGTCGTCGACGACGAGGCCGGGGCCGTCCTCCCGTTCTCCTGGTCGGACGTACGGCTGCACGCCGTGGGCGCGTCGGTCCTGCGTGTGCGCATCGCGCGCTCCGACGACGAGCCTGACGTGGTGTCACTGACGGTGGCGGACCAGCAGGGCGCACCGGTCATGTCGGTGGAGTCCCTGGCGCTGCGACCGCTGTCGCGGGAGGCGCTGCGGGCGGCCGGCCCGGGCCGTGACGGCCTGCTCTCCGTCACCTGGGCCGGGATCCCGTCCCAGGACATCGCCCCGGACACGGCCCCGGAGGACCTCTCGGGGTGGGCCGCCTGGGGAACGTGGCCCGCCGGGCCGGTCCAGGCGTACGCCGATCTGGACGGGCTTGCCCGCGCCGCCGCGCGGACCGTGGTCTGGTCGCTGAGCGCCGAACCGGGGCAGGCCCACGGTGAGGCCATCGCCGCACTGGCCAGGGTCGAGCTGTGCCGGGTGCTGGAGCGCGTACAGCAGTTCCTGGCCGACGACCGCTTGGCCTCCTCGCGGCTGGTCGTCGTCACGCGCGGTGCCGTGGCGGCCGGAGAGGGCGACGGGGTGCCGGATCTGGTGCACGCGGCGCTCTGGGGTCTGCTGCGCGTGGCGCAGACCGAGAACCCGGGGCGGATCGTCCTGGTCGACACCGACCTCGCCCCCGAAGACCCGGCGCAGGCCCGGCTGGTGTCCCGGGCGGTCGGGACGGGGGAGCACCAGGCCGCTCTGCGCGCCGGGCGGATCCTCACGCCGCTCCTGACGCGTGTTCCCGCCCCCGAAGGGGCCGGGGCCGTGGCGGAGGAAGGGCCTGGGCGCTGGGACGACGGCACCGTGCTGATCACCGGCGCGACCGGCACCCTCGGCCGGATCCTGGCCCGGCACCTGGTCACCGAGCACGGGGCCCGCACCCTGCTGCTGCTCAGCCGGCGCGGGGAGCAGGCCCCGGGGGCCGCCGAGCTCCGCGGTGAGCTGGAGGAACTGGGCGCCACGGTCACCTTCGCGGCATGCGACGCGGCCGACCGCCAGGCACTGGCCCGGACGCTGGCGACCCTCGGCACACCCCTACGGGCCGTCGTCCACACGGCGGGCGTGCTCGACGACACCGTCATCGGCAGGCTCACCCCCGAGCGGCTCGACGCCGTCGTCCGCCCGAAGATCGACGCCGCGTGGAACCTCCATGAGCTCACCCGTGGCACCGATCTGACCGCGTTCGTCATGTACTCATCGATCGCCGGGCTGATCGGCAACGCCGGGCAGGCCAACTACGCCGCGGGCAACACGTTCCTCGACGCACTCGCCGCGCACCGCCAGGCCGAGGGACTGCCCGGCACGTCCCTCGCCTGGGGGCTGTGGGAGGAGTCGAGCACCATCAGTGGGGCGCTCGACGACAACGACCTGCGCCGCCTCGCCGGCCTGGGCCTCACCCCGCTGCCCACCGATCACGCCATGACCCTGTTCGACGCGGCCATGGCCGCCGGCCGGCCGCTGCTCGCCGTCACCGGAGTCGACGCCACGGCACTGCGCCGCAAGGCCGACCAGGCCCACCCGCTGCTCCGCGGCCTGGCACCCACCCCCCGGCGGCGCAGGACCGCCGGTACCGCGCAGCAGACGACCGACCTGCCGCAGCGCCTCGCCACTCTCGACCCCGCCGCACGCGAACAGGCGCTCGCCGACCTGATCCACACCCACATCGCCGACGTCCTGGGCCACGACGCCCGGACCACCATCGATCCCGAAAAGTCCTTCCAGGACCTCGGCTTCGACTCGCTGACCGCGGTCGAGCTCCGTAACAAGCTCAACACCGCCACCGGTCTGCGCCTGCCCACCACGCTCGTCTTCGACCACCCCAACCCCCAGGCCCTCGCCCGCCACCTGACCACCCTGGTCAGCCCCCGGCCGGAACCCGGCACGACGTCCACGACACCCGCGCTGGAACCCCTTCTCACGACCCTCGGCGACACCAGGGCGCTCATCGACGCCCTCGCCGCCGACAGCCCGGCCCGCGCCACCATCGCGGAACACCTCAAACAGCTCCTCCACGCGACGGAACACCACACCGCCCCCGAAACCCACCACCTGACGGACCTCGACGACGCCACGGACGAGGAACTCTTCGCGCTCCTCGACCGACCCGAATAACGACCGCAAAGCAGGCGCAGCACTGCAAGGGTGGTCACCCGAGGCATCACACCGCCTCGGGTGACCACCCTTTCCCGTGACCTCATGGTGGTGACGCGCATGCAGACGCCCTGAACTATGGTGTCCCACCACATACGCCGGTGACCTGCGTGTTTCTACGGTGTGGCAACACGAAAACGTCCCCGTTCATCGCCTGGAAGTGGTGCACATGGCCTCCCCCGCGTCGGCTCCACCGGCCGAGTCGAATCTCAAGCGCATCGTCGCCGCGAGTCTCATCGGCACCACCATCGAGTGGTACGACTTCTTCCTCTACGGCTCCGCCGCCGCGCTGGTCTTCAACAAGCTCTTCTTCCCCGAGTCCGACCCGCTCGTCGGCACCCTTCTCTCCTTCCTCACCTACGCCGTCGGGTTCGCCGCGCGGCCCCTCGGCGCCCTCGTGTTCGGGCACTACGGCGACCGGCTCGGGCGGAAGAAGCTGCTCGTCCTCAGCCTGCTGCTGATGGGTGGGGCGACCTTCGCGATCGGTCTGCTGCCGACGCACGCGACCGTCGGGTCGGCCGCTCCCGTGCTGCTCACCGTGCTGCGGCTGGTGCAGGGCTTCGCGCTGGGTGGTGAGTGGGGCGGGGCCGTGCTCCTCGTCTCGGAGCACGGGGACGCGCGACGGCGCGGGTTCTGGGCCTCGTGGCCGCAGACCGGGGCGCCCGCCGGGCAGTTGCTCGCGACCGGTGTGCTGTCCGCGCTGACCGCGCTGCTCTCCGACTCCGCGTTCCTGGCATGGGGCTGGCGCATACCGTTCCTGCTCTCGGGTGTGCTGGTGATCGTGGGTCTGTGGATCCGGCTCTCCGTCGACGAGTCGCCCGTCTTCAAGGCCGCGCTGGCCGCCGCCGAGGAGCGCAAGGCGGCCGCCGCCCAGGTCGAGAAGATGCCGCTGGTCGCCGTGTTGAAGCACCACTGGCGGGACGTGCTGATCGCGATGGGCGCCCGCATGGCCGAGAACATCTCGTACTACGTGATCACGGCGTTCATCCTCGTCTACGCGACGACCCAGGTCGGCCTCTCCAAGCAGACCGCGCTCAACGCCGTCCTCATCGCCTCCGCCGTCCACTTCGCCGTGATCCCCGCCTGGGGCGCGCTCTCGGACCGGATCGGCCGCCGGCCGGTCTATCTGATCGGAGCGGTCGGAGTCGGTGCCTGGATGTTCCCGTTCTTCCTGCTCATCGACTCCGGCACCTTCGGTGCGCTGCTCCTCGCCGTCACCGTCGGCCTGGTCCTGCACGGGGCGATGTACGCGCCGCAGGCCGCGTTCTTCTCCGAGATGTTCGCGACCCGGATGCGTTACTCGGGCGCCTCCATCGGCGCGCAGTTCTCCTCGGTCGCCGCCGGTGCCCCCGCACCGCTGATCGCGACCGCGCTGCTCTCCGACTACGGCTCCTCCACCCCGATCTCCCTCTACGTGATCGCCGCCGCGCTTCTCACGGTCGTCGCGATCGCGTGCGCCCGCGAGACCCGCAACCGGGATCTGTCGGAGGTCGAGGACTCCGCCCAGGCTCCGGCACCCGTGCGCGCCGACGCCTGATCCCCGCACCGCACCACACGTCGAAGGCGCCGGTCCCGGAAGGGGCCGGCGCCTTCGACGTGTTCAGCGGGCGACCGCCGCCGACATCGCGTGGAGCCGCAGGGCCAGCTGGATCTCCAGGGCGCGGGCCGGGGACTGCCAGTCGGGGCCGAGCAGGCGGCCGATCCGCTCGATGCGCTGCGCCACGGTGTTCACATGGACATGCAGGTCGTCCTTCGTACGCGCCGGGCTCATGCCGCTCGCGAAGTACGCGTCCATGGTGCGCACCAGATCCGTACCCCGGCGCCCGTCGTACGCGACGACCTGGCCGATCGTGCGGTCGACGAAGCCCTCGATGTCCCGGGTGTCGGCGAGGAGCAGGCCGAGGAATCCCAGGTCATCCGCCGCCGCGCCCTCGCCCGAGCGGTGCAGCAGGCGCAGGGCGTCCAGGCAACGGCGGGCCTCCTGGTACGCGGTGGCGACCTGGCCGGGCTGGGCGAGCGGCGAGGCCACGGGGGCGGAGGCGCCCACGGTGACGGGCTCGCGCAGCGCGCCGCCGAGGTGCTTGGCGGTCTGGCGGGCCAGCTCGGCGGCGTCCTCGCCGGGGCCGAGGGGCAGCAGCAGGACCGTTCCGCCGTCGCGGGCGGAGGCCAGGCCCTGCCGGGTGGCGGCCAGGTGCGAGGCCGCCGACCAGAGGCGTTGCCGGTCGGCGCTCTCCCGCACGCCGGCGTGGTCCGTCTCTCCTCCCGTTCCGCCGCGGTCCATCCGGGCGGCGAGGACGACATGGGGCGCGTCGACGTCGGTACGGAGTCGGGCGGCGCGCTCGCGCAGCAGCCCGCGGTCGCGGTCGGGGGCGTCGAGGAGGTCGTCGAGCAGCTCGCCCCGTACCCGCTGTTCGGCCTCGCCGGCCGAGCGGCGGGCGAGCAGCAGGAGCGAGGTCACCAGGGCGGCGCGCTCCAGGGTGCGCTGGTCGACGGGGTCGAGATCGGGCTGCCCGTGCAGGACGAGGGCGCCGAAGGATTCGCCGCCGGCCGAGACGGCCACCACCCAGCGGTCTCCCTCACGCAGGGCGTGGCCGTCGGCGAACCTGCCCGGGTCGAGACCGGTGTCGGTGAACTCGACTCTCCCTCCGAGGACTTCGGAGACGGCCTCCGCCACGTCGTGGACGCCTCCGCCGTGCAGCACCAGTTCGGTGAGCCGGTCGTGGACGCCGGAGGCCCGCTCGATGACGCCGCTGTGCTCCCGGATGATGTCGTTGGCCCGCTCCAGCTCGGCCAGCGCCGAGCGTGTCTCGGCGAGCAGGTTCGCGGTGTCGATGGCGACGGCCGCGTGCGCGGCGAGGGAGGCGAGCAGCGCGACCTGTTCCCGCTCGAAGACCCGGGCTCGCCGGTCCGCGGCGAACAGGACGCCGATCACCTGGCTGCCGAGGCTGAGCGGCACGCCGAGGATGGCGACGAGGCCCTCGTCGCGCACGGCGGAGTCGATGGTGGCGGTGTGCTGGAAGCGGGGGTCGTCGAAGTAGTTCTCGGTGACGTACGGCCGGGCGGTCTGGGCGACGAGACCGCCGAGCCCCTCGCCCATGCCGAGCCGGACCTGCTGGAAGCGCGCCGAGACCGAGCCCTCGGTGACGCGCATGTACGTGTCCCCCGCGCTCGGGTCGTTGAGGCTGAGGTAGGCGACCTCGGTGCCGAGGAGGGAGCGGGCGCGCTGGACGATGGCCCGGAGCACCGCGTCGAGGTCGCGCAGTCCCGCGAGGTCGTGGGCGGTCTCGAAGAGGGCGGAGAGCTCCGCCTCGCGGCGCCGCCGCCCCTCCAGCTCGGCGCGGACGCGCAGGGCGTGCTGCTTGGCCCGCTCCAGTTCGGCCAACGCCTCCGGGCCCGCGCCGCTCGCACGGGCGAGCAGCACGGGCCGGTCGTACGCCTCCACCGCGGCGCCTCGTGCGAGGAGCTCCAGGTAGGAGACCTGTTCTTGGGACATGGACACAGGGATACCTGCCGAACGGGTGGGAGCACCACCCCTGTGGAAAACCGTCAGTGCGCGGTCCAGCCGCCGTCGAGGGCCAGGGAGGTGCCGGTGATGAAGGAGGCCTGCGCGGTGCAGAGGTAGAGCACCGCCTCCGCGACCTCCTCCGGCTCGATCAGCCGCTTGACCGCGGAGTCCTTGAGGAGGACCTCGGCCAGGACCCGCTCCGCGGGGATGCCGTGAGCGGTGGCCTGGTCGGTGATCTGGCGCTCGACGAGAGGCGTACGCACATAGCCGGGGTTGACGCAGTTGGAGGTGACCCCGTGCGGGGCGCCTTCGAGGGCGGCGGTCTTGGAGAGCCCTTCGAGGCCGTGCTTGGCGGCCACGTACGCGGACTTGAAGGCGGAGGCGCGCAGTCCGTGGACGGAGGAGAGGTTGACGATCCGGCCCCAGCCCTGGGCGTACATGTGCGGCAGGGCGCCCTTGATCAGCCGGAAGGGCGCCTCCAGCATCACGGTGAGGACGGTGTGGAAGACGTCCGGCGGGAACTCCTCGATGGGGCGGACGAGCTGGATCCCGGCGTTGTTGACGAGGATGTCGGTGCCGGCCGCCGCCTGCTCGGCGGCGTCGAGGTCCGTCAGGTCCAGGGTCTGCGGCTCGACGGCGCCCGGCAGTCCGTCGGCCGCCGCGGCGAGCGCCTCCAGGCCTTCGACGGCCCGGTCGACGGCTCTGACCCGGGCGCCCGCCGCGGCGAGCCGGAGCGCGCAGGCACGGCCGATGCCTCCGGCGGCGCCGGTGACGAGCGCCGTGCGGCCGGCGAGGTCGAGCAGCACGGAGCCGGGCGCGGGGACCGCTGCGGGGCCCTGCGCGGGAGCCTGGACGGGTGGTGCCGGTACCTGTGCCGGTACGGGCCCTGATGTGGTGGGGGCGCTCATGCTCCGCACCTTATGAAGCGCCTCACCCTCAACCGATGTGTTCCGAACCCACACTTCAGCTGCTGGGCATGGGGTCGAACCATGTGGGTTCGTCGAGGAGTGCCTGTTCGATCCGGAAGTGCGCGAACCGCTTCATCTGGGGCAGGTCGTCCACGTCGAACCAGGCGACCTCGGTCGACTCCTCGTCGTTGACCCGGGCCTCGCCGCCGACCGCGCGGCAGCGGAAGGAGACGTCCATGAACTGGCACCGGTCGCCGTTGGGGTAGACGACGGGCTTGCGCAGCGTCTGGACGATCAGGACGCGCTCGACCTCGCAGCGCACGCCCGTCTCCTCGTAGACCTCGCGTACCGCGCAGGCGGCCGGCTGCTCCCCGGGTTCGACGATTCCGCCGATGATCGACCAGAAGCCGTTGTCGGCGCGTCTGCCGAGCAGCACCCGGCCCCGGTCGTCGAAGACGACGGCGCTCGCGCCCGGGAGGAAGAGCAGCCGGTGGCCGATGTAGACCCGGAGTTCGCGGATGAAGTCAGGAGTACCCATGCCTCGACCCTATGTCCCGGTGGATCAAGCTCCGACGGTCGCCGGAATCGGGCCGTCGCGGTTCCGAGGGCGCCGGGCTCAGGCGTCGCGGCTCCGGCGGGCGCGGACCGCACGCAGCAGCGACCAGCCCAGCCCGGCGGCCGCCACGGCCACCAGGAGCGCCTCGGGCAGCGTGCCCATCCGCGTGGCGGGGGTCAGGGAGGAGCGCAGCGGCACCTCCTCGACGAGGACGTCCGGGGTGAACATCCGCGTCTGCTCCACGATCCGGCCGTCCGGGGCGATGATCGCGCTGACCCCGCTGGTCACCGGTACGACGACGGAGCGGCTGTGCTCGACCGCGCGGACCCGCGACATCGCGAGCTGCTGGTACGTCATCTCGCTGCGGCCGAAGGTGGCGTTGTTGCTGGGGACGGAGATCAGCTGGGCGCCGTGGGTGACGGTGTCGCGCACGGCCCAGTCGAAGGCCGCCTCGTAGCAGGTGGCGAGGCCGACCTTCGTACCCGCGAGGTCGAAGACGCCGATCTTGTCGCCGGGGCCGAAGTCGCGGCTGACACGGTCCACGTTGCTGTTGAAGATGCGTACGAAGGACCGCATCGGGATGTACTCGCCGAACGGCTGGACGTGTCGCTTGTCGTAGGTCGTGACGGGGCCCTTCTGCGGGTCCCACTCGATGAGGGTGTTGCGCAGCTTGCCCGTCGGAGGAGCGACGACGGCGCCGATCACGGTCGGCACGCCGATCTTCTTCACCGCCCGGTCGATGGCGTCCGCGGCGTCGGGATTCGCGTACGGGTCGATGTCCGAGGAGTTCTCCGGCCACAGGACGAAGTCCGGCTGCGGCTCCTTCTTCTGCTCGACCGCCTCGGCCAGCTCCTCCGTACGGGCGACGTGGTTGTCGAGGACCGCCCGCCGCTGCGCGTTGAAGTCGAGGCCGAGACGCGGGACGTTCCCCTGGACGGCGGCGACGGTCGCCGTGCCGTCCTCGGCGGAGTCGTCGACGAGCGGCAGGGCGGCGAAGGCGCCGGTGACCGGGACGAGGACGGCGAGGGCCGCCGCGGCGAGCGGGCCGCGGGGGACGGTGCCGGTCGCGCGGTATGCGCGGACCAGGCGGATCACCTCGTACAGCCCGAAGCCGCAGAGGGCGACGGCGAAGCCGAGCACCGGGGTGCCGCCGACCGCGGCGAGGGGCAGGAAGACGCCGTCGGCCTGGCCGAAGGCGATCTTGCCCCAGGGGAAGCCGCCGAACGGGACACGCGCGCGTGCCGCCTCGGCGAGGATCCACACCGCCGCGGCGAACACCGGCCACGCGGGCAGCCGGGAGACGGCCGCGATCCCGAGTCCGGCCGCGGCGATGAACAGCGCCTCGACGGCCGACAGCGCGATCCACGGGAACCGGCCGACCTCGGCTCCGGTCCAGATCAGCAGCGGCAGCAGGAAGCCGAGTCCGGCGAGGTAGCCGAGGCCGAAGCCGGCGCGCGCCCGGCGGTCGCGCAGGACCCAGCCGAGAAGGGCGAAGCCCGGGAGCGCGAGCCACCACAGCGGGCGGGGCGGGAAGCTCAGGAAGAGCAGGACTCCGGCCAGCACGGCGGCGCCGGGCCGCACCAGGCGTCGCAGCCGGGCGGGGCCGTGCTCGGGGGTGGCGGCGGGCCCGGAGGCGTCGACGGGCGTCATGGTGGTGCTCACCTTGCGGAGTCTACGGCGCGCGCCCACGCCCCCAGCATGCCGGGCGCAGGCCCGGGCGGCGCGGCCCGTACGGCGGGGCGGGGCGGCCGTGGGGCTCCTTTTCCCGTCGCGCCCGTACCTGCGGCCCTCACGCGTTCTTCACTCCTGCCGCATCGTTTCTGCGCAGGTGCTCCCCAAATCGCCGCCCCGCCGTTAGCGTGTCCGCCAGACGGAGCGGGGGTCCAGGGGGATGGCGGCAACTGCGGCTCAGGTGGCCGTCGTGCGCGAGCGCGGCCGCGCCGCGGACGTGGCCGGGGCGCTGGTCCTCGGCGCCTGCGTGCTCTGGTCGCTCGTCAGCGCCACGGGGCGGGACGCGCGCCCCGAGGGCGTGCTGCTCGCCGTCCTGGCGCTCAGCGCCGGGTACGCCTGCGGGCGGATCTCCGGCACGCTGCTTCCGGTGTCCGCCGCCGCGGTGGCGTCCCTCGCCGCCCTCGGCCTCGCTTTGGCCTCCGGGCCCGGTGTCCCCGGTGCCACGCCGTTCGGCTCCGTACGCCCCGGAGACACCGGAGCGACCGTGGCCCTGCTCGTGCTCGCCGCCGGAGCGGCCTGCTGTGCGGCCTCGGCGGCGAGGCCGGGCTCCGGCCGGCTCGCGCTCCGGGCGCTCGCCCTGGCCGTGGCGGGGGCGGCGCTGGTGCTGGGCTCGGTGGCCGGTTTCGTGGCCGCGATCGGCGTACTGCTCTGCTCGCTCGCGGCGGTACGGATGCGGCGCCGGCTCCTGGGGCTCGCAGGGCTCGCCCTGGCGACCGGACTGGTCGCCGGCGCCACATGGGCCGTGGCGGAGGAGAGGCTGCCCGAGGGACTCGCGGTCTCGCTGGAGGGGCAGCTGACCCCGCACCGGGTCCTGCTGTGGCAGGACGCGGTCGCGCTCACGAAGGAGAACCCGGTGCTGGGGGTCGGCCCCGACCGGTTCGGCGCGCTGAGCCCCACGGCACGGGAGACGTACTCCTCCGACGGCAAGCCCCACTCGGCCGTGCTCCAGCAGGCGGCCGAGCAGGGGGTGCCGGGGGTGGTCCTGCTGGGGGCGGCGTACGGCTGGCTGCTCTGGGGCCTGTGGTCCTCGCCCCGCACGACGGCGGTCGTTCTCACGGCGGGTGCCGGTCTGGCCGCGCTCGCCGCGGTGGCCACGGTCGGCAACGCGCTGAGCTTCACCCCGGTGACGGCAGGCGCGGGGCTCCTCGCGGGTCTCGCGGCGGCCCGCGGCGCCCCGGCCCAGGCTCCTGCGGAGGCGGACCCGGCGGAAGCGGATCTGGCGGACTGGAGGGACTGACCCGAACGGGACGGACCGGGGGGCCGACCTGGACGGGGCGGACCGGGGACCGACGTCCGGGGGCGGGTCGGCCTCAGGCGCTCGTCGGCTCGGTCGGTGTCCCGGGGTGGAGGAGCCGGTCACGGATGACCCGTACGCCGGACTCGGCGTCGTCGACGGTCACCGTGAACGTACGGCCGTCCGCCATCCGGAGGATCAGGGCCTCGCCTCGGCGGACGATGACCCCCTTGCCCTTGTCGGGCCGCCAGCGGTACCCCCAGCCGCCCCACTCGTGCGGGGTGACCCTCGGGATGTAGTCGGCGCCGACCACCTGGGCGAGGAGGATGCGACAGCGCGGTACGCCGATGTGGCCGCAGCGGACCTCCATGGCCTCGTCGTCCACCTTCACCTCGACATGGACGAAGGCGAGCGTGCCGAAGAGCACGAGCAGCCCCGCCGCCACACAGCCGATCACGGCCATGAGCAGGGCGGCGATGCCGGAGGTCCACGCCGAGTCGACCGCGATGGTGATGCCCAGGGCCATGCAGGCGGCGCCTGCGACGGCCGCGACCCATTGCATGCGGTTGGTGGCGCGGCCGATCCACACCTTCTGAACCGGGGCGCCCGTGGCCGGGCGCCGACGGTGTCGCTGATGCCGTGGATGTCGGGAATCGTCCCTCATGCGTCGCAGCCTACTCACCATCCGCTCGTACGGCGCCTCTTCGGCGCCGTCCCGGGCGCCGTCAGCGGGCGGCGGCCGCGGCCCGGAGGAGGCGCCCTTCGGCGTACTCCAGAGCGGCGGTCGTCAGTTCCCCGGTCCGGCCGCTGAGCAGGACCGTCAGGCCGCCGGACGGGGCCGCATCGGGCTTGGGCTCCGCGCCGATCCGACGCAGCGCCTGTGCTGCGACTGCCCCGGCGGAGCCGTGGAAAACCACCGGCGGCAGGCCGGCGGACTGCACGGCCGCGCGGATCTGCTCTCCGACGAGTTCGTAGTGGGTGCAGCCGAGGACCAGGGCGCGCACATCGCGCGGGGTGAGCTCCGCGGCGGCCTCCACGGCCCGCCGCACGGCGTCCGCGTCCGCGTGCTCCACCGCGTCGGCGAGGCCGGGGCAGGGCACCTCGGTGACCTCGGCGCCGTCGGCGAAGTCGCGGATCAGTCCGCGCTGGTACGGACTCCCGGTGGTGGCCGGGGTCGCCCAGATGGCGACCTTGCCGCCGCCCGAGGCGGCGGGCTTGATCGCGGGCACGGTACCGATGACCGGCACACGGGGCTCCAGCGCCGCGCGCAGGGCGGGGAGGGCGTGCACGGTGGCGGTGTTGCAGCCGACGATCAGCGCGTCGGGCTCCAGGGCGGCGGCCGCGCGGGCGACGGCGAGGGCACGCTCGGTGAGGTCCTCGGGGGTACGGGGACCCCAGGGCATCCCGTCGGGGTCGCTGGAGAGGACCAGATCCGCGTCCGGCCGCAGTCGGCGAACCGCGGCCGCTGCCGGGAGCAGGCCGATTCCGGAGTCCATGAGCGCGATCTTCACCCGGTCACCCTAGCCGACCACCCTTGCGTCTCCGCCGATCTGGGGCAGACTGCGGCGAATGAGCGCCATTGCCTGGATCGCCATGGGTTCGCTGGCCGCCTGGGGGTGGCTGCTGCTGGGTCAGGGGTTCTTCTGGCGTACCGACCAGCGCCTGCCGTCACCGCCCCGCCACGCGCGCGTGGAGCCGGAGGCGTGGCCCCGGGTCGCCGTCGTCGTACCGGCGCGGGACGAGGCGGAGGTGCTGCCGCTGAGTCTGCCGTCGCTCCTCTCCCAGGACTATCCGGGCGAGGCGGAGATCCTGCTCGTGGACGACGGCAGCACGGACGGCACGGGGAAGCTGGCCGAGGAGCTGGCCCAGCGGTACGGCGGGCTGCCGCTGACGGTCACCTCCCCGGGCGAGCCGGAGCCGGGCTGGACGGGCAAGCTGTGGGCCCTGCACCACGGGATCGACCTGGCCCGCACCCGCGGCCCGGCAGCCGCCGCACCGGGGACCCCGGGGCCGGAGTACGACGGCGGTCCCCGCACGGAGGAGCTAAGCACCCCTGCGGCCGACAGCCCGGAAGGCCGTCGCCCGGCCGGGCCGTGCCGGCCGGAGTTCCTGCTCCTGACGGACGCGGACATCGCTCACGAGCCGGACAGTCTGCGCCGATTGGTGGAGGCCGCGCTCGCGTGCGAGCTGGATCTGGTGTCCCAGATGGCCAGGCTGCGGGTCGCGAGCGTCTGGGAGCGGCTCGTCGTACCCGCCTTCGTCTACTTCTTCGCCCAGCTCTATCCGTTCCGCTGGATCAACCGCCGCCGCCGTCCGCGCGCGACCGCCGCGGCCGGAGGCTGTGTGCTTCTGCGCACCGGGACGGCCGAGCGGGCGCGGGTGCCCGAGTCGATCCGGCAGGCCGTGATCGACGACGTGTCCCTGGCTCGTGCAGTGCGGCGGGCAGGCGGACGGATCTGGCTGGGGCTCGCCGAGCGGGTGGACTCCGTCCGCCCCTACCCGCACCTCTCCGACCTGTGGCGGATGGTCTCGCGCAGCGCGTACGCCCAGCTCCGGCACAACCCGCTCGTGCTCGCCGGAACGGTCGTCGGGCTCACCGTCGTCTACCTGGTCCCCCCGGTCGCCCTGGCGGTCGGGCTGTTCGGCGGGGACGCGGCCGCGGGCTGGGCGGGCGGGATCGCGTGGGCGGTGATGGCGGGGACGTACCTGCCCATGCTCCGCTACTACCGGCAGCCCCTCTGGCTCGCGCCCACGCTCCCCCTCACCGCCCTGCTCTACCTCTTCATGACCGTGGATTCGGCGGTGCAGCACTACCGGGGCCGGGGCGCCGCCTGGAAGGGACGGACCTATGCCCGCCCCGAGGCGGCACCCGACCGCTGACGCGCGGGGAGCGGACGCCCCCACGGCTGACGCGCGGCAAGCGGACGCCTCACTTGACGGCGGGGGTCCAGGTGAGTCCCCAGCCGTACGCCTCGTCCGCCGTCTGCTGCATGGAGATCCCGGGTGCGTGGACCAGGAACCGGGCCTCGCGCCGTACGACCAGGTCGCCGTCCTCCCGGGTGATGAGCGCGAGTGCGCACGTCCGCGCCGGGACGGTGCACTCGTCGAGGGCGAACTCGATGGGGGCGCCGTCGTGCGGCTGGAGGGTCACGGTCGCGTGCAGGCCGCTGAAGTCGCTCGCGCCCTGGTAGATGACGACGAAGAAGAGGAGCCGGCGGAACTGGTCCTTGTGGTCGAGGTTGACGGTGAGGTTCTCGCCCTCGGCGCGGGCGCCCGTGCGGTCGTCCGCGTCGAGCTGGATGTACGGGGGCTCATGGAGGGCGCCGAACCCTTCGAGCGCCTGCACCACGCCCTTCCTGCCGTCCGCCAGCTCGTAGAGCACGCACAGGTCGAGATCGAGGCCGCCCGCCGCCGGCGCCCCCGCCGCCCGGCGGCGGCCCAGGCCCCAGCGCCGGGCGGGAGCGTCGTCCGTCTTCTCCGCGCGCAGCTCCCAGTTGAGGTTCACCCGCATCACGCCGCCGGTCGTGCCGACGTCCTTCGTGAGGGAGACCGTCGGGGATTCTTTCGTGAGGGTGACCTTGGTGAGCCGTACGGGCTGCCCGGCGGTGGCGGGCACGGGCGCCGTCGGAGTCGCGGCGGCCGGCGCCACGACCACCGCCGCCGGTGCCGGTCCCTGCGGCGGCGCCTCGACGGCGGGTTCCACGGTGTCCGGTTCGTCGACCGATATCCCGTAGTCGGTGGCCAGTCCCGCGAGGCCGGAGTCGTAACCCTGCCCCACCGCCCGGAACTTCCAGCCGCCGTCGCGGCGGTAGAGGTCCCCGAGGACGAAGGCGGTCTCGACGGTCGCGTCCGTACTGTCGTAGCGGGCCAGCTCCGCCCCGCCGTCCGCGTCGAGCACCCGGACGAACAGTCCCGGCACGCGTCCGAAGTCGCCGCCGTCCGCCGAGGCCGCGACGACGATCCGCTCGACCTCCGGCTCCACGGCTTCCAGGTCCACGGCGAGCACGTCCGTGACGAGGCCGTCGGGGCCCTCGGCGGAGGACTTCCCTTCGTGCCGTACCGCCCCCGAGACATGGGCCGGCTGGTTGTAGAAAACGAAGTCGGCGTCGGAGCGCACTTTTCCCGACACGAGGAGTAGCGCCGACGCGTCCACGTCCGGCACACCGTTCCCTGAACGCCAGCCCAATTCCACGCGCACCCCGCGCGCCGACACCGGAACATTGGCCCCTTTAAGCATGAACATGCTCGCCCCCCAACCCGGCTTCCGCGTATCAAGATTTCTTTACGTCAAGCTAATGCCGGACACGTCGACCCGTCGGGGCGACCCGTGGGTAACCCCTCCCCAGCTCGCCTTTTCAAGATCGACGGCCCTTCGGGCCTTCTGGGCGCGACCGTTTTTGTCACGTTCGCTCGCATTGTGGATCGGCAGTCACTCAGAACCCGTCAAACAACCCTCTTATCGGTCTCCCCAACCAGCACATCGTGGGCTTAACTTATGGCCATGACCTCCCCCCGCTCCACCTACGGAGGCGGTTACTACACCGCGCCGTCGTTCCCCGACACCCCGATCTACGACTCCCTGGTCGCGGAGCGGGGCACGCCTCAGATCGCCCCGATCCGAGTCCCTGCCGCGTACGACACCGGCAACAGCTACCTGCCGGTGTTGCCCGCGGCTCTGCCCGCCCTCCCGGCGGCACCCAGCCCCTCCCCCAGCTACGGCGGCGGCGGTTCGTACGGCTACCCCCAGCCGGCGCCGCAGATGGCCCCCGTGCCTCTGCAGCACGCTCCCGCGCCGTACATCCCGCAGCAGCCCGCCGCGCCGCGCGGCTACCCCGGTATGCAGCAGCCGCAGCCGCAGCGGCCGATGTCCACGGGGTACGAGGCGATGCGCCCGGCGGCCGCACGGCCCGCCCCGGCACCCGCGCCGTACCAGGACCCCTACAACCGTCCCTACCAGGGCCAGGGGTACTGACAGACGCGTGCGCGGAGCGTTTGGCAGGATGGCCGCATGCCCAATCCTCGTCTGCGCTCCGTCCACATCCACCCGGTCAAGGCGCTGCGCGGCATCGCGCCCGCCGAGGCGGAGGTCGAGCCATGGGGACTGGCCGGTGACCGCCGCTGGACCGTCGTGGACACGTCGGGCAAGGTCGTGACCCAACGCCGTCACGCTCGGATGACGTTGGCCTCGGCCGAGCCGCTGCCCGGCGGTGGCATCACGGTGTCGGCGCCCGGCCTGGCCGCGCTGGCGGTCGAGGTGCCACGGCCGTCCTCCACGATCCGTGTGGAGGTCTTCGACACTCCGGTGGAGGCGGTCCCGGCCGGACCGGCGGCCGACGCGTGGTTCAGGGCGTTCCTGGGGGCGGAGGTCCGTCTCGTCCACATGGACGACCCGGCACACCGGCGCCCGATCGATCCGGACCACGCCCTGCCCGGCGAGACGGTGAGCTTCGCGGACGGCTATCCGCTCCTGGCCACCACCACCGCCTCGCTCGACGCCCTCAACTCGCTGATCGCCCAGGGGGATCACGCCGACGAGGGGCCGCTGCCGATGAACCGCTTCCGGCCGAACGTGGTCATCGAGGGGACCGCGCCGTGGGCCGAGGACGGCTGGACCCGGCTCGCCATCGGTGAGGTCATGTTCCGGGCGGCCAAGGCCTCCGGCCGCTGCGTCGTGACGACCACCGACCAGCTCACCGGCGAGCGTGGCAAGGAGCCCCTGCGTACGCTCGCGGAGCACCGCAGACAGGGAAGCAAGCTGATCTTCGGCCAGAACCTGGTCCCGGAACACCCCGGCACGATCCGCGTCGGCGACGAGGTCAAGTTCCTCGACTGACCGCACCCGCGCGGTGCCCGGCGCCCCGCGCCTCCGCCTCCCTCACGCAGCGTCACGCACACGTACGCATGCGCGATCGCGTCACACTTCCGCGTCCCGACAGGCGGGGAACCCGCCCCCGGGGCAGACTCGTTGGGAGACCGGGAACGACAAGGGGGTGTGGCATGCGGGCAGCCATCGGAGTCTGGCGCTGGCGGCGCAACCCCCTGTGCCGGACCACGGACCGCGTGGAGGCCTGGGTCGCGCTTGTCGCGGTCGCGCTCCTCGTGCTCGCCGTCCCCGCCGCGGGCTGGATCTCCGGCACCCGGACCGACGACTCCCTCCAGCGCGCGGCCCAGGCCCAGACCCGGCAGCGGCCCGCCACGACGGCCCGGGTGCTCCGGCTCGCCGACACCCCGGCCCCGGGCATGCAGAGCCCCGATTCCGCGGGCGAGCAGCCCGCCCGGCGCGCCGTCGTGGCGACCTGGACCGCTCCGGACGGCACGTCCCGTACGGGCACGGTGGCCACCCGGCGTGAACTGTCCGATCCGGGCGACACCTTCCGGCTCTGGACCGACCTCGACGGGAGGCCGGTGACGGCGCCCATGCGGCCCGAGACCGCCCGCGCCCACGCGACCATCGTCGGGCTGCTCGCGGCGGCCCTGGCGGCGGTCTTCGTGGAGGCGGCGAGGAGACTGGTCGTACGGCGGCTCACGCACCGGCGGTACCGACGTCTCGACCGCGCGTGGGCCAAGGCCGGTTCCGACTGGGGCCGTACGGGCGCGGGCAGCTGACCCGTCAACCCGGCGGCGCCGCGCGCGCTACGGTGGGGCATCGGATCAGCAGCAGGCATGAGGCGGGGGCAGAACACACCCATGGCACAGGGCACGGTCCAGGTGACGCACACCGGCACATCGCGGTGGCGACGCCGCACGGGCGAGTACGCCTCCCTCGCCGCGGCCCTGGAGGCGGCCGGCGACGGCGACGTCCTCACCATCGCCCCCGGCACGTACCGGGAGAACCTCGTCATCGAACGTGCCGTCACCCTGCGGGGCCCCGAGGGCGGGATCGGCTCGGTCCGCATCGCGCCCGTGGACGGCGTACCGCTGACCGTAAGGGCGTCGGCGACGGTCCAGGATCTGCATGTGGAGGGCCAGGACTCCGCCGCGCCGGCCCTGCTCGTCGAGGACGGCACCCCCGAACTGCTCGACCTGCGGATCGTGACCCGGTCGGCCGCCGGACTGGAGGTCCGCGGCGCTGCCCGCCCCACGGTCCGCCGCTGCACCGTCGACAACCCGGCGGGCGTCGGCATCGCCGTACTCGACGGCGCGGGCGGGGTGTTCGAGGAGTGCGAGATCGTCGCGGCCGGCCAGTCCGGGGTCTCCGTGCGCGGCGGCGGCCATCCGCGCCTAGAGCGCTGCCGGGTCCACCACGCCTCCGGCGCGGGGATCTCCGTGACCGGCGAGGGCAGCGGCCTGGAGGGCATCGGCTGCGAGGTGTACGAGATCAAGGGCACCGGGCTCCAGATCGCGTCGCGTGCCACCGCGCACCTCACCGACTCCTCGGTGCACCGCACCTCGGCCGACGGCATCACGCTCGACACGGACGCCGTGCTCACCCTCTCCGACTGCGACATCCACGACATTCCCGAGAACGCGGTCGATCTGCGCTCCCGCTCGGTGCTGACGCTGACCCGCTCGACCGTGCGCCGCTTCGGCCGCAACGGGCTCTCGGTATGGGACCCGGGGACGCGCGTGGACGCCAACCAGTGCGAGATCCACGACAGTACGGGCGACTATCCGGCGGTCTGGATCAGCGACGGAGCGACCGGCGTCCTCGACGCGTGCCGGGTGCACGACGTGCCGGACGCGCTCTTCGTCCTCGACCGCGGCTCGCGCGTGGACGTCGTCGACAGCGATCTGTCGCAGGTGCGGAACACAGCGGTGTCGGTCAGCGACGGCGCGACGGCTCAGCTCGACGACTGCCGGATCCGCGAGGCGTCGACCGGCGCCTGGTTCCGGGACCACGGCAGCGGCGGCACGCTCGGGGGGTGCACGATCGACTCCGTGCAGACCGGTGTGATCGTCACCAAGGGCGCGGACCCGACGATCGAGCGATGCACGGTCACCTCGCCCGCCGAGGCCGGGTTCTACGTGTCCGCGGAGGGGCGGGGCTCCTTCCACGGCTGCCGGGTGACCGGGAGCGGCGGCTACGGCTTCCATGTGATGGACGGCTGCCGCACCACCCTGCGCAAGTGCCGTACGGAGCGGTGTGCGCGCGGCGGGTACGAGTTCCCGGACGACGGCCCGGTCGCGGAGGACTGCACGAGCGACGAGAGCGCGGTGCGTACGCCAGCGGCCGCCGACACCGGCGCCGTACTGACGGCGACGCAGTCGGCGGGCCTGCTCGGCACGGTGCCCCCGCCGCGCTCGCCGGCCGTGCCGCCGGTCGCGCCGACGCCCGAGCCGGCTCCCGAGGCACGCTCCTCGCAGGACGTGCTCGGCGAACTGGACGCGCTGGTGGGCCTGGAGAGCGTCAAGCACGAGGTACGGACGCTCACGAACATGATCGAGGTCGGGCGCAGACGGCAGGAGGCCGGGCTGAAGGCGGCCTCGGTCCGCCGCCATCTGGTCTTCACCGGCAATCCGGGCACGGGCAAGACGACGGTCGCCCGGTTGTACGGCGAGATCCTCGCCTCGCTCGGGGTCCTGGAGCGGGGCCATCTGGTCGAGGTCTCCCGGGTCGACCTGGTCGGCGAGCACATCGGCTCGACCGCGATCCGTACGCAGGAGGCCTTCGACCGGGCGCGCGGGGGCGTGCTCTTCGTCGACGAGGCGTACGCGCTGTCGCCGGAGGACTCCGGCCGGGACTTCGGGCGGGAGGCGATCGACACGCTGGTGAAGCTGATGGAGGACCACCGGGACGCGGTGGTGGTCATCGTCGCCGGGTACACCGCGGAGATGGAACGCTTCCTGACGGTCAACCCCGGTGTGGCGTCCCGTTTCTCACGGACCATCACCTTCAGCGACTACGTACCGGACGAGCTGCTGCGGATCGTGGGGCAGCAGGCGGACGAGCACGAGTACCGGCTCGCCGACGGCACGGGCGAGGCCCTGCGGAAGTACTTCACCGAGCTGCCGAAGGGACCGGCGTTCGGCAACGGCCGTACCGCCCGGCAGACGTTCGAGTCGATGGTGGAGCGGCACGCGGGCCGGGTCGCCGTGCTCGCCGACGCGAGCACGGACGACCTGACGCTCCTCTATCCGGAGGACCTGCCGGAACTCCCCTGATCCGCCTGCTCGTTCGCGTCGTCCGTTCCGTCGCCGCCGCGCTGGCGCGGCAGTGCGGGCGGCAACCGGTCGAGGAGGAGGGAGCGCTGGGCGGCGAACGCGGGGTCGGCCTGGTAGTCGGAGTGCCCCAGAATCGGTTCGGGCAGCGGGTGTTGGGGCGTGCGGCCGTAGGCGACCGGGTCGAGCAGCGGGGCGTTGTCGACGGCCGGCTTCTCCCCGGAGGCGGGTACCCGTACGGGCCCGCCTATCGGGTCGGTGGCCCGGTAGAGGTTGCTCCAGCAGTGGATCGTTCCGTACAGGGCGCGCAGCGGGCCGGGGCCGAAGTAGGCGGGGAACCAGCGTCCGTACAGCCGCTCCAGCGGCGATCCGTACGTCAGCAGCGCGACGCGGCTCCGGGTCGCGGGCGGCAGCTGCCAGACGGCGGCCGCGGCGAGCACACTGCCCTGAGAGTGGCCGGAGATGACGAGCCGGCCGCCGGTGTGCCGGGTCCAGGAGCTCATGCGCCAGGTGAGGTCGGGGACCGCCCGTTCGGCGTAACAGGGTGGGGCGAAGGGGTGGGCGGCGCGCGGCCAGAAGGTGCCGACGTCCCAGAGGATGCCGATCGTACGGCGGGCGGAGGCGTCCTTGTACGCGCGGCGGCCCCACGTGACGAAGAGGAGGAAGCCGAAACCGATCATCCAGGAGCCGAGGGCCTGGGCGGTGGCGGCGGTGGAGGCGAGCGCGGGGTGGGCGCCGTCGAACGCCCGGCCGGGGACGTTGCCGCTGGCCCACGCGCCCGCGACGGAGCCCGCGCCGAGCAGCAGGGTGGCGCCGGACACGGTCCCGACGAGCGCGGGGGCGGCGTCGGTGAGGGAGGCGGTGGCACGGGTGGCGGCGATCCGTCCCGTACGGACCGGGTCCGGGTCCCGCGTGCCGTAGTCGGCCTCGACGACGGGTCCGAGGCGGCGGGCGGCGCGGGCGGTCCGGAGGACGAGGAGGACGACGGGGGCGAGGAGCAGCAGGAGCAGGACGGGGATCACGGACGCCTGCCAGCTGAGGAGCACCGGCGGGGCGACGGTCGAGCCCGCGCCCATGCCGGGGGTGGGCTTGCCGTCCAGCCAGTCGGCGACGCGCTGGGCGACGCCGCCGGACATCACACCCCCCAGCGCGCAGGCGAGCATGGCGACCGCGGGGCCGCCGAGACCGTGCAGCGCGGTGCGCGGATCGTGCCGGCGGCGGTGCAGGAGGAGGGCGACCGCGCCCAGGGCCACGACCAGGCCGCCCTGGGCGAGCGTCAGGACGCCGAAGGTGGCGTTGCCGGGCAGGGTGCCGCTGGAGCGCCAGCCGGGCCGGGACCAGCCGGCGTGCACGAAGGCGAGGGCGAGCAGAGTCAAGGACGTGCAGGGGAGCCAGGACACCAGGGCCCGTTCGAGGCGCAGGTCGAGACGCTTCTCGCTGCGGCCCCGGCGGCAGACGACCCAGAGGACGACGGCGGCGAGGACGACGTAGGCCGCCTGGAGGGACCGGCCGAAGGCGTCGAGCAGGACGCCGGTGGTTTCGCGGTCGTGGCGGGCGGCGGCTCCGGTGACGGCGGCGGCGACGGTCAGGAACCCGGCGGCGGTGTGCGCGGCACGGAGCCGGGCGACGAGGCGCCGGCCGAACCAGAACCCGGGCCGGCCGAGGGCGGGGCGGACTTCGGGGGCGGGAGCGTCGGCTTCCACGTCCTCGGACCCGGCTTCCGCGTCGTCGGACCCCGTGTCCGCTTCCGCGCCGTCGGACCCCCTGTCCGCTTCCGCGCCGTCGGACCCCGTGTCGCCTTCCGCGTCCTCGTGCTTGGGCGCTTCGGCCGGGTCCGGGTAGGCGTCCTCGTCGTAGCCGGTGGGCGGGCGCTGGGCCTCGTACGCGCTCCAGGTCCGGTTGGAGAGGTACCAGAGCAGTCCGACCAGCGCGGCCGGGATCACGGCGGCGAGCGCGAGCCTGCGGCCGGGCTGCGACCACCAGCCGCCCCGCTCGGCCGAGAGGAAGCCGAGCCACGAGCGGTCCTCCGAGCAGGCGGCCGAGCCCGCGCACTGCCAGGCCGTCAGATCGAGCGCGACCTCGCAGGCGGCGGCCGTGAGCAGCACCGTGAGGGTGAGTGCCACGAGCCGCACCAGCATCCCGTACGCCCGGACCAGCCGGGGGTGGCCCTTCGCCGGCGGGCGCATCCAGTGGGCGAGGTTGGCGACCATGAACGGCAGGAGCAGCAGCCACAGGGCGCGCGCGCCGTTTCCGGAGGTGAGGTTGGACCAGACGTACGCCTCCGCGACCGGCCGTTCGGCGTAGCGCTCGGGGTGGTCCTCGGCGTCGGCGTCGTCGGTGCGGCGGTGCACGGCGGCGGTCGTGTCGCCGGTGACCCGTACCGTGCGCGGATCGCCCAGCATGTCCTGGGGCGTGGCTCCGCCGACCCCGTGGACGAGGAGTTCCAGCGCCGCGCCACCGCTCTTCGGGGCGGGTGTGGCAGGGGGCACTTCGGTGTCTCACTCTCTGGGTGGGAGGATTCGACGGCAGGCAACCAGGATCGCGGAAGGCCGTGCACCGGTGCACGGGCTCTCACGGAATCCGCCCTCCATCCCCCAGTTCCCTTCGGAAGGACCGGCCCCTGTGGTGAGCGACCATCAGAATCTTCTCGCTGAGCAGCGGCGCGCACTCATTCTGGACGAGGTGCGGCGGCGCGGCGGTGTACGCGTCAATGAGCTGACGCGGCGGCTCAACGTCTCGGACATGACGATCCGCCGGGACCTGGACGCGCTGGCCCGCCAGGGTGTGGTCGAGAAGGTGCACGGCGGTGCGGTGCCGTTGGTCGAAACCAGTTCGCACGAGCCGGGGTTCGAGGCCAAGTCGGCGCTCGAGCTGGGGGCGAAGGAGGAGATCGCCCGGACGGCGGCGCGGATGGTGGCACCGGGTTCGGCGATCGCGCTCTCGGGCGGTACGACGACGTTCGCGCTGGCCCAGCACCTGCTCGACGTGCCGGACCTGACGGTGGTGACCAACTCGGTCCGGGTCGCGGACGTGTTCCACACCGCGCAGCCGGTCGGCGCGGCGGGCGAGGCGGGACGGCCGGGCGCGGCGACGGTGGTCCTCACGGGCGGGATGCGGACCCCGTCGGACGCGCTGGTGGGGCCGGTGGCCGATCAGGCGATCCGCTCGCTCCACTTCGACGTGCTGTTCCTGGGGGTGCACGGGATCTCGGTGGAGGCGGGACTCTCGACGCCGAATCTCGCGGAGGCGGAGACGAACCGGCGTCTGATGCGCTCGGCCCGCCGGGTGGTGGTGGTCGCGGACCACACGAAGTGGGGGACGGTGGGGCTCAGTTCGTTCGCGCGGCTCGACGAGGTGGGCACGCTGGTGACGGACGCGGGCCTGTCGCCGCAGACCCGGGCCGAGATGGCCGAGCATCTGCCGGACCTGGTGGTGGCCGGTGAGGACCCGGACGAGCACGAGGACGGCGACGGCGACCGTGGCGACGGCGACCGTGGCGGGGACGCCGGGGAACGGGCCGGGGGCCGGGCCGGGGGACGAGTCGGGGACGGGGACTCGGCGGGCGGCCGGGCATGAGCCGCTTCCGCGTCGAGCGCTTCTCGGAGCTGCCGGTGGAGGAGGCGTGGCGGCGGCTCACCGACTTCGCGGCGCACGGCCGGCTGGTTCCGCTCACCCGGAGCAGGGTGCTCTCCCCCGGGCCTACGGGGGTGGGGACACGGTTCGTCGCTCGTACCGGCATCGGACGTCTCTCCTTCGACGACCCGATGGAGGTCGTGGCCTGGGAGCCCCCCGGGCCCAGCCGGCCGGGGAGGTGCCGGCTGGAGAAGCGCGGGCGGGTGGTGCTCGGCCGGGCGGTGATCGAGGTGTACGAGAACCCTGGCGGCGGCGCCCGCGCGGTGTGGGTGGAGGAGCTGCGCCTCCGCGGAGTGCCCGGCGCGCTCGATCCCGTACTGGCGTCGGCCGGGCGCCGGGTGTTCGGCCGGGCGCTGGACGGACTGCTGGGCAACTGACGGTACGTCAGTTAGGGTGTGCGGGCCTCAGATCCCCGCTCCGGGAGGGACGGTCCATGACACACCGACTCAGGCTCGTGGAGCTCGACTTCGCCGCGACCGCGCCCGTACGGCTGGTGTTCACGGCCGATCTGGCGGCGCCGCCCTCCGCCGTGTTCCGCTCGCTCGCGGTGGAACTGGGCTCCATGCCCTCCTGGTTCAGGGCGGTCGCCTCCGCGGCCCCGACCGGCGGCGGCACGGGTCGCTCGGTCCGGCTGCGGGGCGGGGTCGTGTTCCAGGAGACGATCCTCGCCCACGACCCGGACACGCGCTACGCGTACCGCATCGACGAGACCAACGCACCGGGCGTCGCCGCCATGGTGGAGGACTGGGCCCTCTCCCCCGCCGGCCCGGGGACCCGGGTCCGCTGGACGATGGCGGTCGACGGCACGGCGCCGTACCTGTTCGCGATGCGACTGGCCCGCCCGGGCGTGGGCAGGTCCTTCCGCGACGCGATGCGCCGCCTCGACGTGCGGCTCACTCCGGCCAGACACCCGTCTCCAGGAACCGGTCGATAGCGGCGGCGTACGGCGCGATGTCCAGGCCCTGTCCGGCCAGCCAGGCGTCGGAGTAGTACTTGTCGAGGTAGCGGTCGCCCGGGTCGCAGATCAGCGTCACGACGCTGCCGGTGCGGCCCTGTTCGACCATCTCGGCGACGATCTTCAGCGCGCTCCACAGGCCCGTGCCGGTGGAGCCGCCCGCCTTGCGGCCGATGGCGCCCTCCAGGGCGCGGACGGCGGCCACGCTCGCGGCGTCCGGGACCTTCATCATCCGGTCGATGGCGCCGGGCACGAAGCTGGGCTCCATCCGGGGTCTGCCGATGCCCTCGATGCGCGAGCCGCAGTCGGAGGTCGCGTCGGGGTCGTTCTTCGTCCAGCCGTCGAAGAAGCAGGAGTTCTCCGGGTCGGCGACGCAGATACGGGTGTCGTGCTGCATGTAGTGCACGTACCGGGCGATCGTGGCGGACGTGCCGCCGGTGCCGGCCGTGGCGACGATCCACGCGGGCTCGGGGTAGCGCTCCAGCCTGAGCTGCTGGTACATCGATTCGGCGATGTTGTTGTTCCCGCGCCAGTCGGTGGCCCGCTCGGCGTACGTGAACTGGTCCATGTAGTGCCCGCCGGTCCGCTCGGCGAGGGCCGCGGACTCCTCGTACATCGTGCGGGAGTCGTCGACGAAGTGACACTGCCCGCCGTGGAACTCGATCAGCCGGCACTTCTCGGCGCTCGTCGTGCGGGGCATCACGGCGATGAAGGGCACGCCGATCAGCTTGGCGAAGTACGCCTCGGAGACGGCGGTCGAACCACTGGAGGCCTCGATGACGGGCTTGCCGGGCCTGATCCAGCCGTTGCACAGACCGTAGAGGAAGAGGGAGCGGGCGAGGCGGTGCTTGAGGCTGCCCGTGGGGTGGGTCGACTCGTCCTTGAGGTAGAGGTCGATGCCCCACGAGTCGGGCAGCGGGAAGCGCAGCAGATGGGTGTCGGCGGAGCGGTTGGCGTCGGCCTGCACCTTCCGTACCGCGTCTTTCAGCCAGGCGCGGTACGCCGGGTCGCTGTGGTCGATGTCGACGGTCGCGACCGCGACCGAGGCTCGCGTCGTCTTCTCCGTGGTGCTCACAGGTGCTTCTCCTCGTCCGGCCCAGCAGATCCCCCACTCCCGACGATAACTCCCTCACCTGCACAAACGTTCGCTTTGGGGGTCCATAGGAGTCCCTTGCAGCAGGGGGCTCTGGTGCCGTCGCGGCCCGCCCGGCACACTGGAGGGAACAACCGGTGCGAAGGGGGCGGATCGAGATGGCGGAGCGCGAGGCGTCCTGGCCCGAGGCGACGGAGCCCGGGACGGCGAAGCCTGAGTTCACGGCCACGGGCGTACGGATCGAGCGCTGGCCGCGGTCGTTGACCCGGGCCGGCGAGGTCCGGATCGAGGACGGCCGACTGTCCCTCTTGACGAGTTACGGCAGCGAGATCGACAGCGCCCCCGTGACGTCGGTGCGGGCCGGGCGCCCCTGGTTCGCGAAGCCTGACGAGACGGTCGCGACCGTGAACGGCACGCGCTACCGGCTGACCATGGACGGCCCCGCCCGCGGGCCGCGCGACCGGGCGTCCGGGCCGGGGGGCTTCCTCGAAGCCCTGAAGCGGGCGGCCAGGCGTTGACGACGGCGCCTTCGAGGCACCGAGACGCCGGTGACCTGCGGAAGGTCTCCGCGAGTTGCGGGCCCGTCACCACTGGTTCACCCTGGAAACCACCTCACTGAGGGTTCACCGGCGGTGACGCTGTGATCCAGCCCGCCGCCCTGCTGTACGCATGTCAGATCCGAATCTCGTCTTCTTCCGGACCTCAACTTCGGGGAGTCGCAGCCGTGATCAGCGAGCCAAGCAGGCACTGCACGGTGGAGCTCCAGGCCCTGCCGTCGCGGATCGGTCAGGTCCGCAGGATCGTATCGGCGCATCTGCGCTACTGGCATCTCGATGCCTTGATCGACCATGCGGCGCTCGGCGTCACCGAGCTGCTGACCAATGTTCACCGGCACGCACAGCCGGACAAGATGTGCACCGTCGAGATCGAGCTGCTGCTCGATCGTCTCACCGTCTCGGTCCATGACCACGACCCGCGGATACCGGACGTCGACTGCCGCTCGGGGCGCACGAACCCCGACAACGTCGAGGAGTTCGCCACCTCGGGGCGCGGCCTGGCCATCATCGAGGCCGTCAGCGAGAGCTGGGGCATCCGTCCGCACGACAGCGGCAAGATCGTCTGGTTCACCCTGCCGGCGCCCCTGCCCGCGGTCGCCGTGCCGGCGCGCTCGCACGCCGTGTACGGCGCGACCACCGACGGCCCGTTCGCCGGCCACACCCGCTTCCGCGGTGCGCACGCCACGAGTCTGGAGGGCGTCCCCTTCGGCGCGTCCCAGGCGCCGGTCCGTACCCCGGCGGCCGCCCGTTCGGCCCTGGCGGGCTGAGCGGACGACCGCGGGGCGGAGATCGGATTCTGGATATCAGATCCTGGATATCGGATCATGGATCATGGATATTGGATCCGATAGGCGCGAACGGGTGTACCGGATCCGACCTCGGTGTCACTCGGTCGCGATCGCCCGCAGCACGTCCAGGCGGGCCGCCCGCCGCGCCGGGCGCCAGGCAGCCACCACGCCCGCGGCCAGGCCGACCAGGGCGACGATCACGAGCTGTGCCGGAGGTACGGCGAAGGCGAACGCGCTGTCGCTCGCCCCGTCGGAGGCCTTGACCAGGACCCAGCCGAGGAAGCCCCCGAGCGCGAGGCCACCGACCGTACCGAAGGCCGCGACCAGGACGGACTCCCAGCGCACCATGGCCTTGAGCTGGGCCCGGGTCTGGCCGACCGCGCGCAGCAGGCCCAGTTCGCGGGTGCGCTCGTGGACCGCGAGGGTCAGGGTGTTGGCGATCCCGAGCAGCGCGATCAGGACGGCGAGCGCGAGCAGTGCGTAGACGAGGGTGAGCATCATGTCGATGCCGCCGGCCGAGGATTCGGCGTACTCGTCCCGCGTCTGCACCTCCGGGTTGCCGTACGCCGCGGTGACGTCCTCCACCGCAGCCCTGCCGTCCTCCGCGGAGACACCGTCCGCGAAGGTGACGGCGACGAGCGTGTCGGAGTCCTGGGTGCGGTGCGGCGCCCATGCCTCCCGCGTGACGACGTAGTCCCCGGCCAGTTCGGACTGCCCGTAGACGGCCTTGACCGTGAAGGTGTGCCGGCTGCCGTCGGTGAAGGCGAGTTCGGTCGTGCTGCCAGGCGCGAGACCGGACTTGTCCGCCTCCGCGTCGGCGACGGCGATGCCGTCCGCGCCGAGTCCGTCCAGCGAGCCCTGGACGTCTCCGAGGTCGAAGGAGCGGGCGAGGGCGGTCGGGTCGGTGACGGTCAGGGCCCGGCCCTCGCCGTCCACCTCCGCCACGCCCTGGCCGAGCCCGACGGCCGTCTCCACCTGGGGCAGTTCGGCGAGCGCCGGGGCGAGCCGCGGGCTGAGCCCGCTGCCACCGGCGCCGAAGGCGGGCGTGCTGACGGCGACGTCACCGGCGAACGACCGCGAGACCGTCTGGTCCATGGTCGCCTTCAGCGAGGCACCGAAGACCGTGAAGAGCGAGACGACGGCGACGCCGATCATCAGCGCGGTGGCGGTCGCGGCGGTCCGCCTGGGGCTGCGGAGGGCGTTGCGCCGCGCGAGCGCCCGGTTGACCCCGCGGAGCGGCCCGCCGAGGATCCGTACGGCGTACGAGGCGGCCACCGGGCCGAGGACGACGAACGCGGCGAGCGCGAGCACGGCGCCGGCGGAGGCGAGCCAGAGGGACGGGGCGGCGAGGACTCCGGTGAGCACCACGGCGACGGCGGCGAGCAGCAGCCCGACGCCGGACAGCGCCCGGGCGCGCGAGGCGCCCGACTCGTCCACGGCGGTCTCACGCAGCGCGGCGAGCGGCGCCGTCCGCCCCGCCTTCACGGCGGGCAGCAGGGCGGAGCCGACGCAGACCACCAGGCCGACCACGAACGGCAGCACCAGCGAGAGGCCGCTGATGACCAGGGCTCCTTCGGGGAAGGGGAAGCCGATCGCCGGGAAGAGTCCCTGGAGTCCGGCCGCCACGCCGATGCCGCCGAGGAGCCCGGCCGCGGAGGCGGCGATGCCGACGGCCACGGCCTCGACGAGGGTCGATCCGACGACCTGACGGCGGGAGGCGCCGAGCGCGCGCAGCAGCGCGTTCTCACGCGTTCGCTGGGCGACGACGATGGCGAAGGTGTTGTGGATGGAGAAGACGGAGACCAGCAGCGCCACCCCGCTGAACACCAGCAGGAACGTGGTGAAGAGGGTGAGGAACTGACCGGAGATCATGTCGGTGTTCTCCTGCGCCGACCGCTCTCCGGTGATCGCCTCGGTGCCGTCGGGGAGTACGGGCGCGAGCGCGTCGACGAGTTCCTGCTGCGAGGTGCCGGGAGCGGCCCGTACGAGGACGGCGGACGCGTCGCCGGGCTTGGGCGTCAGGTACTTGTCCGCGTCGGCGCGGGTCATGCCGGTGTACGTGACCTGACCCATCCCGTCCTCACCGCCGAAGGTGGCCAGACCCACGACGGTGACCTTCACCGGGTCGGGGGTGCGCAGCACCGTCGAGTCACCTACGGCCAGATCGCCCGTCCTCGCGGCGCCCCGGTTCACGACGACCTCGCCGGACCTCTCGGGCGCCCGGCCTTCGGCCAGGGTGTACGGATTGAGTTCTGGATCCTGGATCCAATATCCGGCGAGGGTGGGCGGGCCCTGACCGCCGACCGGCTCACCGTCGGCACCGACCAGCTGGCCCGCGCCCTCGATCCGGGGAACGGCCGCGGCGACGCCGGGCACCTGGGTGATCCGGTCGGCGAGCGTGGCCTCGACGGAGCGGCGGGTGCCCTGGCTCTCCCCCTCGACCGTCACGACGCTCGTACTGCGCACCACGGCGTCCGTGCCACTGGTGGCGTTGCCGAAGAGCGAGTCGAAACTCGCTCGCAGCGTGTCGCCCATGACGAGGGTGCCGGTCAGGAAGGCGACGCCGAGCAGGATCGCGGTGAAGGTGCCGACGAACCGCCGCTTGTGGGCGCGCAGCCCGGAGAGGCTGAGTCTGAGGGAGGCGTTCATGACGGCACCGGTCCCTCGGTCCGTGTCCGTGGCCTGCCGTCGAAGGCCTTCATCCGGTCGAGGACGCGTTCGGTGGTCGGCTCCGCCATACGGTCGACGAGCCGTCCGTCGGCGAGGAAGACCACTTCGTCGGCGTGGGCCGCGGCGACCGGGTCGTGCGTGACCATGACGACCGTGCGGCCGGTCTGCCGGACGGTCCGGCCGAGCAGCCGAAGCACCTCCTCGCCGGAGCGCGAGTCGAGGTTGCCGGTCGGTTCGTCGGCGAAGACGACGTCGGGGGTGCCGGCGAAGGCACGGGCGACGGCGACGCGCTGCTGCTGGCCGCCGGAGAGCTGACCGGGCCGGTGGTGCAGCCGGTCGCGCAGCCCGACGGTGTCGATGAGGGCGTCCAGCCACGCCCGGTCCGCGGCGCTTCCGGCGAGGTCGAGAGGAAGGGTGATGTTCTCGGCGACGGTGAGTGTGGGCAGCAGGTTGTAGGCCTGGAAGACGAATCCGATCCGCTCACGGCGCAGCAGCGTCAGCCTCCGGTCGTCGAGCGTGGACAGATCGGTGTCGCCGATGAGCGCGGAGCCGGAGGTGAGGGTGTCGAGGCCGGCGGCGCAGTGCATGAGCGTGGACTTGCCGGACCCCGAGGGGCCCATGATCGCGGTGAAACGGCCGGCCGGGAAGGCGACGCTCACCCCGTCCAGGGCCCTGACCTCGGTGTCCCCGCCGCCGTAGATCTTGACGGCGTCCACGACCCGGGCGGCGGTACGGGCGGTACGCGGGAGGGTACCGGGGGCAGTGCCCGTCATGACGCACGCCCCTTGGGTCCGGTGGCGCGGCCGAACTGCTCCTCCAGGACCGTCAGCCGGCGCCAGTACTCGTCCTCGTCGATCTCGCCCGCCGCGAACCGGTGGCCGAGGAGCGTGATCGGCGACTGCTCGTCGTGGGCGGGACGGGGCCGGGGGCCGCGCCTGCCGCGCCATCCGGTGCGGCGCACCACGGTGACCACGGTGAGGATCACGGCCGCCCAGACGAGGGGGAAGAACAGGACCCACGGTCCGGGGCCCGCGTGGGCGAGTGTGTTCATGGCTCTCAGCTCCTCGTGCGTGTGTATCGCGTGTCGATGCTTCGAGCCTCGCCCGCGAGGGGGGTCCGGGTCGTCGTACAGCCAGCGGCTTCGTCCGTACGACGTGGGGAGTACGGAGCCTCCCACCGGGCACTCGGGATTCTGTACCTACTGGTATGTACACTCGCCGTATGACGACGTCCGAGCGACTGATCGAGGCCACCCGGGAGCTGCTCTGGGAGCGCGGATACGTGGGGACGAGCCCCAAGGCGATCCAGCAGGCCGCCGGCGCGGGCCAGGGCAGCATGTACCACCACTTCGCCGGGAAGCCGGATCTGGCGCTGGCCGCGATCCGTCGCACGGCGGAGGAGATGCGGGCGACGGCCGAGTCGGTCCTGAGCGGCGGCGGAACGGCGTACGCGCGCGTGGAGGCGTATCTGCTGCGCGAGCGCGAGGTGTTGCGCGGCTGCCCGGTCGGCCGTCTGACGATGGACCCGGACGTCATGGGGAGCGGGGAACTGCGCGTCCCGGTCGACGAGACCCTCGACTGGCTGCGAGGCCGACTGGCCGGGATCGTGCAGGAGGGTCTGGACAGCGGCGAGTTGACGGGCCCCCTGGACCCGGCCGAGCTGGCGGCCACGATCGTGGCGACGGTCCAGGGCGGCTACGTCCTCGCCCGCGCCTCCGGCTCCCCCGCCGCTTTCGACGCGGCGGCGCGGGGCATGCTCGCGCTGCTGTCGTCCCGTACGGCCTGAGCACGTCCCTCCTCCGCGCCCGCGCCCACCCCCTTCCGAGCGGACCAGAGAACCGGAGACTCCCGATGCATGCCATGCAGTACGAGATCACCCTCCCCGCCGACTACGACATGGAGATCATCCGCAGGCGGGTCGCGACCAGGGGACATCTGCTGGACGACTTCCCCGGGCTCGGCCTCAAGGCGTACCTGATCCGCGAGCGCGCGGACGGGTCGCCGGTGGACCAGTACGCGCCGTTCTACCTCTGGGCGGCGCCGGAAGGCATGAACTCCTTCCTCTGGGGCCCCGGATTCCAGGGCATCGTGAACGACTTCGGCCGGCCCGTGGTGCAGCACTGGACAGGACTCGCGTACGACGAGGGGCCGGCGGCCACGGCGGTGCCACGCACCGCGACGCGCCGCAAGGAGCGGCTCGGGGACTCCGACGCGCCGGGCGACGCCGTGGCGGAGGCGCGCGCCCGCCACGCGCGCGTGGCGGGCCTGGACGGCGTGGTGGCGAGTGCGCTCGCGATCGACCCCCGCCTCTGGGAACTGCTCTTCTTCACGCTCTGGGCGGAGGGCGCCGAGCCGCCGGCGGGAGCGGACGACCGTTTCCAGGTGCTGCACGTGTCCGCGCCGGAGAGGGCGTCACTGGCCGGCCGACCGGAATGAGGGTCGGCCGGGCCGGCGAGGGTCGGCCGGGCCGGCGAGGGTCGGCCGGGCCGGCGAGGGTCGGCCGGGCGGGCGAGGGTCGGCCGGGCCGGCTCGTGCGTCAGATCACCGGCCGGCCCAGGGCCGCCAGGGGGTCGTCCAGGACCGGCTGCCAGGCCAGCTCCGCCGCGCCCACCAGGCTGTTGTGGTCGAGAGTGCAGGCGAGGATCGGTACACCGCCGCTGCGCCCCCACAGGCTGCGGTCGGCGACGACCGCGCGCAGGCGGTCCGGGTCGGCGTCGAGCAGTTCGCGGTGCAGACCGCCGAGGATGATCCGGTCGGGGTTGAGGATGTTCACCAGGCCCGCGAGGCCGAGGCCCAGACGGTCGATCAGCTCCTCCGTCGCGACGCGCACCCCCGGGTCGTCGGGGCTGGTGCGGAGCAGGTCGCGGGACTGCTGCAGCAGCGACACCTCCGGCCCCGGGTCCCGGCCCGCCACGGTGAGGAAGGCGAGCGGGTCGGTCTCCACGTCGAGGCAGCCGCGGCTGCCGCAGTGACAGGGGCGGCCCTCGGGGTTGACCGTGACGTGCCCGACCTCCAGGGCGAGGCCCGAACTGCCCGTGTGCAGGCGCCCGTCGAGGACGAGGGCGCCGCCGACGCCCCGGTGGCCGGTGGCCACGCACAGCAGGTCCCTGGCGCCGCGGCCGGCGCCGTGGCGGTGCTCGGCGAGGGCGGCGAGGTTGACGTCGTTGCCGGTGAAGGCGGGGCCTTCGATGCCCGCGGCCCGTACGCGCTCGGCGAAGATCTCCCGTACGGGCGCTCCGGCCGGCCAGGCGAGGTGGAGCGGGTTGAGGGCGGTGCCTTCGGGCTCGGCGACCGCCGAGGGGGCGGCGAGACCGGCTCCCACGCAGCGGCGCCCGCTCTCACGGAGCAGGGCGGCGCCGGCGTCGACGACGGCGCCGAGGACCTGCGCGGGGTCGGCGGAGACGGTGACGCAGCCGGGTGCGGTGGCGACGATCGTGCCGCCGAGCCCGACGAGCGCCGCGCGGAAGCCGTCGGCGTGGACCTGGGCGGCGAGGGCGACGGGGCCCTTCTCGTCGACGGCGAGCCGGTGCGAGGGGCGGCCCTGGGACCCGGCTGCGGCGCCGGGGTTGGAGTCGACGCGGATGAGGCCGAGCGCTTCGAGTTCGGCGGCGACGGCACCGGCCGTGGCGCGGGTGACGCCCAGTTCGGCGGTGAGCACGGCACGGGTCGGCGCACGGCCCGTGTGCACCAGTTCCAGCGCGGGCCCGAGCGCGCCGCGCCCTCTGTCCAGCCGTGTCTTGGTCGTGGTCGCCTTGCCGTTCATGTGGGCGAGTCTCCCATGATCGGGCGGTGCACCCGTTTGCGCGGTCCGAGGGCGGGTAGCGGCGCGGCGGAATCGGGAGGTGCCATGACGCGCACCGCGACGACGGCCCGTGTGCGGGAGCTCCTGGAGGACGGGAGTTCCCGGACGTACGCGCAGGAGGCCGGCATACGGCTGAAGGACACCCCGCAGCCGTTGTACCAGCTGCTGGTCCTGGCCCATCTGCTGAGCGCCAGGATCCGTGCGGCGACGGCCGTCGCGGCGGCCCGAGCGCTGTTCGAGGCCGGGATGCGCACCCCGCGGAGGATGCGCGAGGCGACCTGGCAGCAGCGTGTGGACGCTTTGGGCGAGGGCGGCTACCGCCGCTACGACGAGCGGACGGCGACGCAGCTCGGCCAGGAGGCGGAGCTGGTCCTGGGGAAGTACGGCGGTGATCTGCGCCGGATGCGGGAGTCGGCGCACGGCGACGCGGAGGCGATGCGCGAGGCGCTCCAGGAGATGCCCGGTATCGGTCCCGCGGGTGCCGACATCTTCCTCCGCGAAGCGCAGGGAATCTGGCCGGAACTGGCCCCCTACCTCGACGATCGCGTCCTGGAGGGCGCCCGCCGCACCGGCCTGCCCACCGATCCCGTCGCGCTCGCCCGGCTGGTGCCCCGTGACGAGCTTCCGGCCGTGACGGCGGCCCTGGTCCGTGCCTCGGTGGGCCGGGCTCGCACGGACTCCGGTTGAAATCCGTACCGGCGGACCCCTATCCTGAGTTTGTGCCGCTACTAAACAAAGTACGGACGGCCGTTCCGGGGGGACCTGGCGGAGACACCGCCCCCTCCCTGTCCCGCCTCCGCACCGCCCTCACCCTCTTCTTCGCCCTCGACGGCTTCCTCTTCGCCGGCTGGGTGGTCCGCATCCCGGCCATCAAGCAGCAGACCGGCGCCTCCGCAAGCGACCTCGGCCTCGCGCTTCTCGGCGTGTCCGCGGGAGCCGTGGTCACCATGACCCTGACCGGGCGGCTCTGCCGGCGCCACGGCAGCCACGCCGTCACCGTCGCCACCGCCGTCCTGCTCTCCCTCTCCATCGCCCTGCCCGCGCTCACCCGCTCCCCGCTCGCCCTGGGCCTCGTGCTGCTCGTCTTCGGCGCGGCGTACGGCGGTATCAACGTGGCCATGAACAGCGCCGCCGTCGACCTCGTCGCGGCACTGCGCCGCCCCGTGATGCCCTCCTTCCACGCGGCGTTCAGCCTCGGCGGGATGCTCGGCGCGGGTCTCGGCGGGCTCGTGGCCGGGAGCCTCTCCCCCACGGCGCATCTCCTCGGCCTGACGGTCGCCGGGCTTCTGCTGACGGCCGCGGCCGGCCCCGTACTGCTCCGGCACCCGTCCCCCGCACCGCCGGAGGCGGCCCCGGCCGCCGGCCGGACCCGGAGCAGGGCCGGCTCGCGCGGGCTCGTCGTCGTCTTCGGGGTGATCGCGCTCTGCACGGCGTACGGCGAGGGCGCTCTGGCCGACTGGGGAGCGCTCCACCTGGAGCAGGACCTCGACGCACACCCCGGCATCGCCGCCTCCGGCTACGCGCTCTTCGCGCTGACGATGACCGCCGGCAGGCTGTCGGGCACGGCGCTGCTCGAACGGCTCGGCCAAACCCGCACCCTCGTCGCGGGCGGGGCGACGGCCGCCGCCGGCATGCTGCTCGGCGCCCTCGCCCCGAACGTCTGGGCCGCCCTGCTCGGCTTCGCGGTGACCGGGCTCGGCCTGGCCAACATCTTCCCCGTCGCCGTGGCCCGGGCGGGCGCGCTCGCCGGACCCAGCGGGGTCGCCACGGCCTCCACCCTCGGCTACGGGGGCATGCTGCTCGGCCCGCCGTCGATCGGCTTCCTGGCCGACTGGTTCTCGCTGCCCGTCGCCCTCACCACGGTCGCCGTCCTCGCCGCGGGCGCCGCGGTGATCGGTTACGCCGCCCGGAACGTCCAGGCCCCGACGTCCGGCTGACGGGACGGGAGTCCGGAGTACGGGGCAGAATCCGCCTCATGGGGACCATGACGATCGACGAGCACATCAGGGAACTGGACGCGGCGGGCCGGATGCTGGCGGACGCCGCGGCCGAGGCGGGTACGGACGCGGAGGTGCCGACCTGCCCGGGCTGGCGGGTACGGGACCTCCTGAGGCACACGACGATGGTGCACCGCTGGGCGACGGGTTTCGTCGCCGAGGGCCACACCTCCTACCGCCCCGACGGCGGCGAGCCCGATCTCGACGGCGAGGCGCTCCTCGCCCATTTCCGTGAGGGCCACACCCGCCTCGTCGACGCCTTGCGGGCGGCGCCCGGGTCCCTGGAGTGCTGGACGTTCCTGCCCGCTCCCTCCCCACTGGCCTTCTGGGCGCGGCGGCAGGCGCACGAGACGGCCGTGCACCGCGCGGACGCCGAGTCCGCCCTGCGGCCGTCCGGGCGCCCCGGGCCGGTGCACCCGGCACTCGCCGCGGACGGGATCGACGAGCTGCTGTTCTCCTTCCACTCCCGTGAGCGCAGCCGGGTGAGGACTCCGGAGCCGCGGATCCTGGGCGTCCGGGCCACGGACACCGGTGACGTGTGGACCGTACGGCTGTCACCGGAGCCGCCGCGCGCGGAGCGGGGCAAGGAGGAGCCGGGGGTCACCACCGACTGCGAGCTGAGCGGCCCCGCCGACCGGCTGTACCTGACGCTCTGGAACCGCCTCCCCGAGGGGGACGTGACCGTGGCGGGCGACGCGTCGCTCGCCAGGCTCTGGCGCGAGCAGTCGGCGATCTCCTGGTCGTGACGGCGGCGCCGCGGCCGGCCCCGGTACGGCGGCGTCAGCCCAGCCAGCCGGGGCGCACCAGGCCCGACTCGTAGGCGAGGACGACCAGTTGGGCGCGGTCGCGGGCTCCGAGCTTCACCATGGCGCGGCTCACGTGCGTCTTCGCGGTCAGCGGGCTGACCACGAGGCGCCGGGCGATCTCCTCGTTCGACAGGCCGATGCCGACCAGGGCCATCACCTCCCGCTCCCGCTCGGTGAGTCCGTCGAGGCCGGCGAGCTCCGCCGGGGGCTTCGAGCGCGCCGCGAACTCCGCGATGAGCCGCCGCGTCACACCCGGCGAGAGCAGGGCGTCGCCGTGGACGACGGCCCGGACGGCCCGCAGCAGCTCCTCCGGTTCGGTGTCCTTGACGAGGAACCCCGAGGCACCCGAGCGGATGGCTTCAAAGACGTACTCGTCGAGCTCGAACGTCGTCAGCATCACCACCTTCACCGCTCCGAGGCCGGGATCGCCGGTGATCCTGCGGGTGGCGGCGAGGCCGTCGAGCAGCGGCATCCGGATGTCCATGAGGACGACGTCCGGGCGCAGTTCACGGGTCATGGCCGCCGCCGCCTCGCCGTCGGCCGCCTCGCCCGCCACCTCGATGTCCGGCTGCGCGTCGAGGAGCGCACGGAACCCCGCCCGTACCAGCGACTGGTCGTCTGCGAGCAGCACACGGATCACGGGGTCTCCTTCGGCCGGGCGGGAAGGACGGCGCGTACCCGGAATCCGCCGTCCTGGCGGGTGCCCGCCTCGATCGTGCCACCGAGCGCCCCGGCCCGCTCCCGCATTCCGGCGAGTCCGTTGCCGCTGCCGCCCGCATCGCCGCCGGTCGCCGGTCCGTCGTCGTCGACACGGAGCTCCACGGCGCCGGGCCGGTACAGGACGAGGACACGCGCGGCGCGCGACCCCGAGTGGCGGACCACGTTGGTCAACGCCTCCTGCACGATCCGGAAGGCGGCGAGATCGGCGCCGGGCGGCAGCGCCACGGGCTCGCCCTCGGTCGAGGTCTCCACGGCCAGACCCGCGGACGCCGCCTGGTCGACGAGCTCCGGGAGCCGGTCGAGGCCGGGTGCGGGCGTGCGCGGGGCCTCGCCCGGGGCGCGCAGGGTGTCGAGCACCTGGCGAACCTCGCCCAGCGCTTCCTTGCTGGCCGCCTTGATGGTGGTGAGAGCGGTGCGGGCCTGCTCGGGGTCGGTGTCGAGCAGGGCGAGGCCGACGCCTGCCTGCACGTTGATGACGGAGATCGAGTGGGCGAGGACGTCGTGCAGTTCACGGGCGATCCGCAGGCGTTCCTCGTCGGCGCGGCGCCGTTCGGCCGCGGCGCGTTCGGCGCGCTGCTGCGCCCACTGCTCGCGACGGACGCGGACCGTCTCGGAGACGGCGAGGATCGCGACGACGAAGCAGGCGACGGGGATCTCCTGGCCCCAGGGCGCGGCGGAGTCGCCGTCGGGCGGGAGGTGGGCGTACAGCCAGTGGGCGAACAGCAGATGCCCCAGCCAGAGCAGCCCCAGCGCCCACCAGGCGGCGCGCCGGTGCCCCTGGACGATCGCCGCGTAGCAGGCGACGGCGATGAGGAGGAAGACCGGGCCGTACGGGTATCCGGCGGCGAAGTAGCCGAGGGTGACCGCCGCCGTCCCGAAGACGACGGGAACGGGGTGGCGGTGGCGCAGAAGGAGCAGCGCGGCGCCGAGGAGGAGCAGCGCGCGGCCGAGGGCGTCCAGCGACTCCCGGTCGGGCTGGTTGCGCGCCGCGAAACCGGAACCGACCGTCACGAAGACCGCGAGGAGGAGGGTCGACCGCCAGGGCAGGCCGGCGGCCGGGTCGCGGTCGGCCCAGCGCAGCGCCCAGGGCGGCCCGCCGGACGCGCCCCGCTCCCGGGGCGGACCGCCGTACCCGTCTCTGCGCTGTTCGTCCATGCTCGCCACGCTAGACGCGCCGGGGCCGCGGGGTCGTCAGCCGGGCGGGGCGATCCCGCCTACTCCCGCGGGAGTACGTGCTGCCCGGCGCCGGGGCCGCTACGGGCGGGGCAGGAGGCCGACGTCGCGGCCCAGACGACCGGCGGCCGCGGTGAAGAAGGGCTCACGGTCCTCGACGACCCGGTTGAACTGGCCGAACACCTCGAAGGAGACCAGCCCGAAGAGCTGCGACCAGACGGCGACCATCGCGACGGCGAGGGCGGGCGGCAGATCGGGGGCGAAGTCGGCGGCCATCCGCTCCGCCTCGGGTCGCAGGCCCTCGGGGACCGGCGGCGGGGCGACGCCGTCGGCGGCGTAGGCGTCGCGGACGATACCGATCAGGACGAGGGCGACGCGTGAGGCGGGGCCGATGGTGTCCTGCGGGGCGGAGTAGCCGGGGACCGGGGAGCCGTAGATCAGGGCGTACTCGTGGGGGTGGGCGAGGGCCCAGGCACGAACGGCTCGGCAGACGGCCGTCCAGCGGGCGAGGTGGTCCGCCCTTCCTGGGCCCGGAGCGCCGAGCGCCTGCTCGGCGGCCGTGCCGACCGCGTCGTACGCGTCGACGATGAGGGCGGTGAGCAGGTCGTCGCGGCTGGGGAAGTAGCGGTAGAGCGCGGACGACACCATGCCGACCTCGCGGGCGACGGCACGCAGGGACAGCTTGGCGGCGCCTTCGGCGGCGAGCTGCCTGCGGGCCTCGTCCTTGATGGCGGCGGTGATCTCGATCCGGGCGCGGGCGCGGGCTCCTTGGACGCTGGTCATGGAGTTCAGTGTGCCACCTTTCGGAGCACTGCACTGAAACGAGAGCGGTGGAGAGAAAAGAGAGCAGTGCTCTTGCTTTGGAACGCCGACACGTGCACACTGATCTCAAGCGAGAGCAGTGCTCACAGTTTCACTTGGAGGATGCGATGTCCGCTCAGCCCCACGCCCACGTCATGAAGCCCGGCTGGTTCACGGTGAACGTGATGAACCGGAGCGTCGCCTGGCTGACCCGCCGGGGCATCAGCATCTGGGGCTCCCGCGTCCTCGCCGTCCGGGGCCGCAAGAGCGGCGAGTGGCGCACCACCCCCGTCAACCTGCTGACCCTGGACGGCGCCGAGTACCTGGTGGCGCCGCGCGGCCACGTCCAGTGGACCCACAACATGCGCGCGGCCGGCGGCGGCGAGCTGCGCCTGGGCAAGCACGTGCAGCCCTTCACCGCCGTCGAGCTGTCCGACGACGAGAAGCCCGCGCTGCTCCGCGCCTACCTGAAGCGGTGGAAGGCGGAGGTCGGCATCTTCTTCGGCGGGGTCGGCCCCGACTCGACGGACGCCGAACTGCGCGCGATCGCCCCCAAGCACCCGGTCTTCCGGATCACTCGGACCGCGTGACCCCGGAGTCCGTCGCGTCCGTCGTGTCTGTCGCGTCCGTCGCGTCCGTCGCGTCCGTCGCGTCCGTCGTCTCCGCCGTGCCCGTCGCGGCCGCCGCGTCCGTCGCGTCCCGGGAGCCCGGCACGTCGGCGCTGCCCGGCTCACCCGTCCCGTCCGGCAGCTCGGCCGGCGCCGGTGACGGCACGGACCGTGCGACTCCCCGCAGCGTCGTCCCGTCCATCGGTCCCATCCGGCGGTCCAGGACGTCCAGCGTCCGTCGCGCGATCCCGTTCGAGCGGACCAGACCGGCCAGTGTGGTCGAGCCCCGGGTGATGTCCGCGAACGCGTTCCAGGCCGGGCGGAGACCCGTGATCGTCGCGTGCAGCAGCCCCGGCCGGCGCTCGAACAGCGCGAGCATCCGCCGCCCGACCGCCATCTCGACGCCCAGCCCCGCCTTGATGGCGAAGGCGTAGTTCAGCGCCTGCCGCCGCGCGTCGACCGCGTCGTTCGCCTCGGCGATCCGTACCGCCCACTCTCCCGCGAGCCGGCCCGAGCGCAGCGCGAAGGAGATGCCCTCCCGCGTCCACGGCTCCAGCAGGCCGGCGGCGTCACCGCAGACGAGCACGCGGCCGCGCGAGAGCGGCGAGTCGTCGCTCCGGCAGCGCGTCAGATGCCCGGAGGAGATCTCCGGCTCGAAGCCCGCGAGCCCGAGCCGCGCGATGAAGTCCTCCAGATAGCGCTTGGTGGCCGCGCCCTCGCCGCGCGCCGAGATGACGCCGACGGTGAGGGTCTCGCCCTTGGGGAAGACCCAGCCGTAGCTGCCGGGCATCGGGCCCCAGTCGATCAGGACCCGCCCCTTCCAGTCCTCGGCCACCGACGCCGGAACCGGGATCTCCGCCTCCAGGCCGAGGTCCACCTGGTCGAGCTTCACCCCGACATGGGCTCCTATCCGGCCCGCGCTGCCGTCGGCGCCGACGACCGCCCTGGCCAGCACCGTCTCGCCGTCCGCGAGCACGACGGCGACCGTGCGCCGGTCGGGCACGGCCGGACCGTGCTGCTCGACCCGGGAGACGGTGACACCCGTACGGAGCTCCGCTCCCGCCTTCTGCGCCTGCTCGACGAGACCGGCGTCGAACTCGGGCCGGTTGATCAGGCCGAAGAGCATCCGGCGCGAACGGCGCGTCCGCGCGAACCGGCCGTTCAGGGAGAAGGTGACGGCGTGCACCCGGTCCTGCAGGGGCAGTTCGAAGCCGGGCGGCAGCGCGTCCCGCGAGGGGCCGATGATGCCGCCGCCGCAGGTCTTGTACCGCGGCAGTTCGGCCTTCTCCAGGAGCAGCACCCGGCGGCCGGCGACCGCGGCCGCGTACGCCGCCGAAGCGCCCGCCGGGCCGGCACCGACGACCACCACGTCCCACACGGTCGCGGCCTCCTCCGACTCTTCCGCACGTACCTCTTCGGCGTCTGCGTTCTCGCTGCTCACGATGGGCTTCTGCTCCTGATCCGGACGTTGATCCAACTCTTCGGGCATCCTACGGCGCCGCCCTCGGGGGCCCGCGCCGTAGGATCGGCGATACGTTCGCCGTACCACCGACATACGGCAACATCCTGACAACGTCGCACCCACCAGGAGCGTGCCCATGACCGCGAATCCGATCGCCGAGACCGTCGCAGAGCTGATGCCCCGCGCCAAGGCGGAGCTCACGGAGCTCGTGGCCTTCGAGTCGGTGGCGGACGAGGCCGTGGCTCCGCGGAGCGAGTGCGAGGGCGCGGCGAACTGGGTGGCGGACGCGCTGCGCGGCGAGGGCTTCCAGGACGTGGCGCTGCTCGACACCCCCGACGGTTCGCAGTCGGTGTACGGCGTACTGCCGGGCCCGGCCGGGGCGCCGACCGTCCTCCTCTACGCGCACTACGACGTGCAGCCGAAGCTGGACGAGTCGGCCTGGATCACCCCGCCGTTCGTCCTGACGGAGCGGGACGGCCGCTGGTACGGGCGGGGCGCGGCCGACTGCAAGGGCGGGTTCATCATGCACCTGCTCGCGCTGCGCGCCCTGAAGGCGAACGGCGGTGTGCCCGTCACGGTCAAGATGATCGTGGAGGGTTCGGAGGAGCAGGGCACGGGCGGTCTGGAGCGGTACGCGGAGGCGCACCCCGAACTCCTCACCTCCGACGCCATCGTGATCGGCGACACCGGCAACTTCCGGCTCGGTCTGCCGACGGTCACCGCGACCCTGCGCGGCATGACCATGATTCGCGTCCAGATCGACACGCTCGAAGGCAACCTGCACTCCGGCATGTTCGGCGGCGCCGCTCCGGACGCGCTGGCGGCGCTGATCCGCGTTCTGGACACCCTGCGCGCGGAGGACGGTTCGACGGTCATCGACGGTCTGCCCGCGGACGCGGTGTGGGAGGGCCTGCAGTACCCGGAAGACGACTTCCGCGCGGACGCGAAGGTTCTGGCGGGCGTCGGGCTGCCGGGCACCGGCACGGTTGCCGACCGTCTCTGGGCCCGTCCGGCCGTCACCGTCATCGGCATCGACTGCCACCCGGTGGCGGGCGCGACGCCGTCGATCCCGTCTACGGCGCGGGCGCAGATCAGCCTGCGCGTGCCGCCGGGCCAGGACGCGGCCGAGGCGACGAAGCTGCTGTACGCGCACATCGAGAAGCGTGTGCCGTGGAACGCCCGGGTCTCCTTCGAGCAGGTCGGCCAGGGCCAGGCGTTCCGGGCGGACGTGACCAGCCCGGCGTACGTCTCGATGGCGGAGGCGATGGCGGTGGCGTACCCCGGGCAGGAGATGCAGACCTCCGGCATGGGCGGCTCGATTCCGCTCTGCAACACGCTGGCCTCGCTCTACCCCGAGGCGGAGATCCTGCTCATCGGTCTGAGCGAGCCGGAGGCACAGATCCACGCGGTGAACGAGTCGGTGTCGCCGGAGGAGCTGGAGCGCCTCGCGGTGGCGGAGGCGCACTTCCTCGTGAACTACGCCCGCTCGAAGCAGGGTTAAGCGTTCGGCGAAGCTCGCCGAGAGCGTAGAACCGTACGGCGGACCTGCGTGGATACGTAGGTTCGCCGTATGGACTTCATCGAGATCACGCCTCGGCTGCACATGCTCCACTTCTCCATCGGCCAGGCCTATCTGTGGCGGGACGACGAGGAGTTGACCCTGATCGACGCCGGATGGGCGGGCTCGGCGGACGAGATCGGGACGGCGATACGGGGAGCGGGCCTGGACCCGGCCCGTATCCGCCGGATCGTGCTCACCCACGGCCACCGCGACCACGTGGGCTCGGCACAGGAGGTGGCCGACCGCTTCGGCGCGCGGATCCTGGCCCACCGCCTCGACGCGCCGCTGATCCGGGGCGAGGTCCCCGTTCCCGAACCCGACCTGCTCGACTGGGAGATCCCGCTGCACGAGAACGGTCTGACCGTGCCGGAGGCGCCGCCCACGCGGGTCGACCACGAGGTGGAGGACGGCGAGGAGCTGGGATTCGGCGACGGGGCGGTGGCTGTCCACATCCCGGGGCACACGCCCGGTTCGATCGCGGTCCATCTGCCGGAGCACGGAGTCCTGTTCGCCGGCGACACGGTGGCCTCGGTGCAGGGTGTGACCTTCGGTGTGATGCATGTGGACCGCGAGCGGGCCATGGAGTCGATGCGCCGTCTCGCCGAACTGAAGCCGTCGGTCCTGTGCTGCGGCCACGGCGCCCCGGTGACGAGCGACACCGCCCGCCAGTTGGCGGAAGCGGCCCGCTAGCGGCGCCCGGCGAGGGCCGGGCCACCTGGGGCCCGGGCCTCGCCGGAACCGGGCCACCTGGAGCCCGGACGTTGTTCGCGTCAGCCGACGGGGACGCCCGCCTCCAGGTTGAGCACCGTGCCTCTCTCCCGGGCGCGGAGGGCCCAGCGGAGGCGGCGGTAGCGGACCGGCGGCAGCAGTTCGGCGGCCTCGTCCTCCGTCACGAACCGCCAGCCGCGCAGCTCGGCGCCGGGCAGCAGGAGCCGGTCCGCCTCGGCCGTGGGCAGCAGGCCGCCGTCGAAGAGGAGACGCAGGCCGCCGTAGCCGGGCGGCTGCGGGCGTTCCCAGTCGACCAGCAACAGCCGTGGTACGACGTCGAGTTCTATGCCTATCTCCTCGGCGACCTCGCGCATTCCCGCGCGGGCGGGCGGCTCGCCGGGTTCGACGACGCCGCCGGGGAACTCCCAGCCCGGCTTGTAGGTGGGGTCGACGAGAAGGAAGCGGTCGTGTTCGTCGAAGAGGAGCACCCCCGCGGCCAGCGTCTCACCGGTGGGTTCGGGGGTCTGCACGATGCCGCAGGGAGCGGCGAGGCCGGCGCGCATGGCCTCGACGACGGCGGCCGCGGTCCCGGCGGGCGTGAGGGTCGTGTTGTCGACGGTGAAGGCGTCGGCGGAGAGCCAGTCGAGGGCGGCGCGGAAAGGTTCGACGTGGTCGTGGCACCACTGGCGGGCGCGCTCGGCCCCCTCCAGGTCCTCGTCGTGCGCCGCGCGACCGTCGATCCGGGTCCGCAGGATCGTTTCATCTTGGACGAGCACCACATGGCGCACCTCGATCCGCCGCGCCGCGAGACCGCCGAAGATCTCGTCGCGGTACTCCTGTCGCGTCAGCGTCATGGGGACGACGAGGACTCCGCCGACCTCGGCGAGCAGGGCGGCGGCCGTGTCGACCACCAGGCGGCGCCAGATCGGCAGGTCCTGGAAGTCGTCGACCTCGTCGAGCCGCTTCCGCGGCAGCAGGCAGTACAGCCCTCCGCCGGTGAGCTCGGGGTCGTACAGCGTGCTGTTCGGGATCAGCTCGACCAGCTCGCGCGCGGTGCTGGACTTGCCCGCGCCGAACGCACCGTTGATCCAGACGATCACGATTCCCCCTCTTCGGTAGCCCACAGTGGCTTGCCCGCAACACCCTGCCATGGAAACCCCCGCGCGAACGGGCGTGCGGGGGTCTGCGTAACACTTCGGCACGGACTCTCGTTGGACCGGCGAGGCAAGGGGGTGCGGAGATGAGCCGTACGGTATTGCAGAGGTTTCCCGCCGGAGGGCCACGGGGCAGCTGGCCCGCCGAGGAGTTCGCGAGCGCGCGCCGCGACGAGGGGCTCCCCGCGGAGGTCGTGATGGACCTCGATTCGGACGCGTTTCTGGTCATCGTGGAGCAGAGGACGCCGGAGAGGGTGAGAGCGGCGCACTCGGTGGAGGCCGTGGTGAGGGCGGGGACGCCGACCAGGGCCGTACCCTCGCCGACACCGCCGCCGGCTGCCGGGCATGCGGCGAGAACGACGACGGTGGCGAGGATCTGACGGCGCGTGGAGCGCGGCCACCGGCTGCCCGCCTGGCTCGGAGGCGCCGCCCCCGGCACGCGAACCCGGCTGCGGGGCGCGGAACCGAGCGCGGGGCCCGAACCTGCCTGCGGGGCGCGGAATCGAGCGCGGGGCGCGGAATCGAGCGCGGCACGCGGCCGCGCGTCAGGCCACCTTGCGGGCCGCCGCCGCCGCGCCGAGCAGGCCGGCATCCGTTCCGGTGAGCGCGGGGACGACGGCGAGGTCGCGGACGAAGGACAGCGTCGCGTACTCCCGCAGGCTGCGCCGCAGCGGCGCGAAGAGCACGTCGCCCGCGCCCGCCACACCGCCGCCCACGACGGCGATGTCGATCTCGACCAGGGTCGCCGTGGCGGCGATTCCCGCGGCCAGCGCCCGCGCGGCACGCTCGAACGACGCGACGGCGACCGACTCCCCCGCCTGCGCGGCCGCCGCGACCGCCGCGGCGGAGGTGTCACCGTCCGGGCCCGGCCGCCAGCCGTTCTCGAGGGCGCGGCGGGCGATCTGCGGCCCGCTGGCGATGCGTTCGACGCAGCCGCGGCCGCCACAGGCGCACGGGTCGCCGTCCAAGTCGACACTGATGTGACCGATGTGGCCCGCGTTGCCGGTGGGGCCGGGGTGCACCCGACCGCCGAGCACCAGACCGCCGCCGACACCCGTCGAGACGACCAGGCAGAGCGCGTTGTCGTGGCCGCGGGCGGCGCCCTGCCAGTGCTCGGCGGCCGTCATGGCGACGCCGTCGCCGACGAGTGTCACGGGTCGCCCACCAGCCGCCCGGTGAACGCGCTCGACCAGCGGAAAGCCGCGCCAGCCGGGGACGTTGACCGGGCTGACCGTGCCCGCCGAGGCGTCCACGGGGCCCGCGCTGCCGATGCCGACCGTGTGCGCCGCGTCCCACAGGGGCGAGGCCGCCAGGTCCGCGAGCACCGCCTCGACCGCCCGCATCACCGTCTCGCCGTCCTCCCGTGCGGGAGTGGGCCGCTGCGCCCGTACGAGAATGCCGCCGGCGCCGTCCACCAGCGCGCCGGCGATCTTGGTGCCGCCGAAGTCCAGGGCGGCAACGAGGTCAGTCTGCATGTGCGCGGTGTCTCCAGAGGGGCGAGAGCGTGTAGATCGCTGTGACGTACAGTCTCTCCCGCCCTGACAACGTTGTCCAGGGCCTATGCTCGGACGAGACAGAGACGAGACCCGAGGAGATTCGCGCACTGTGGCCGACACCGCCCGCCGCCCCGAGCACCGTTACGGCAATCGGCCCACGATGAAGGACGTCGCCGCGCTGGCCGGCGTCGGGCTCAAGACGGTCTCCCGCGTCGTCAACGGTGAACCGGGAGTCACTCCCGACACCGAGCGCCGCGTGCAGGAGGCCATCGACTCGCTCGGCTTCCGCCGCAACGACAGCGCGCGCGTACTGCGCAAGGGCCGTACGGCATCCGTGGGTCTGGTCCTCGAAGACCTCGCCGACCCGTTCTACGGTCCGCTCAGCCGCGCCGTGGAGGAGGTCGCCCGCGCCCACGGGGCCCTGCTCATCAACGGTTCCAGCGCGGAGGACCCGGAGCGCGAGCAGGAGCTGGCCCTCGCACTGTGCGCCCGGCGGGTGGACGGACTGATCGTCATCCCCGCCGGTACGGACCACCGTTACCTCGAACCCGAGATCAAGGCGGGTGTCGCCACGGTCTTCGTGGACCGCCCCGCCGGAAGCATCGACGCCGACGTCGTCCTGTCGGACAGTTTCGGGGGCTCGCGCGACGGCGTGGCCCATCTGATCGCGCACGGGCACCGCCGGATCGGCTTCATCGGCGACCAGCCCCGCATCCACACGGCGACGGAGCGCCTGCGCGGATACCGGGCGGCGATGGAGGACGCGGGGCTCGACGTCGACCCCTCGTGGGTCTCGCTGGGGCCGACGGCCCCCGACCGGGTCCGGGAGGCGGTGACCGCCATGGTCTCCGGCCCGGAGCCGGTGACGGCGCTCCTCGCGGGCAACAACCGGGTCACGGTCACGGCGGTCCGCACCCTGGCCGGCCGTGAGCGTCCGGTGGCCCTGGTGGGCTTCGACGACATCGAGCTGGCCGATCTCCTCGGCATCACCGTGATCGCCCAGGACGCGGCGGCCCTGGGCCGCACGGCGGCGGAGCGGCTCTTCCGCCGCCTGGACGGCTTCGACGACGAGCCGGCCCGTGTCGTCCTGGACACCCGGCTGATCCCGCGCGGCTCGGGCGAGATCCCGCCGCCGCCCGCGTAGCCGGGTCCCGGACCGTAGCCGGGACCCGGGACCCGGGACCCGGACCGTAGCCGGGCGCGCCGGGTTCCCTCCAGGCCGCCCGACCCCAGGCCGCCCGTAGACTCCGCCGCCCCGTTCTCCGTACACGAACGGAGAACGGGGCGGGGTGGCGCTCGTCGCCGGCTGGGTGCGCCTACGGCTCGGGGCCGTTACTGCGCCGTCGCCGTGAGGTCGCCGCGGCGCGGGGCCGCGAAGCGGTCGAGGTCGGCGCGGGACAGGCCGGTGAGGGCGTCGACCTCGGCGGTGTCCAGGGCGCCGCAGTCGATGCCGCGCAGGAGGTAGGAGCTGAGCGCCTTGGCCGTGGCGGGCTCGTCCATGACGTCGCCGCCCGCGTGGTTGGCGTAGGCCGAGAGGCGCTTGGCGGCGGCCTCGAAGCCCTCGCGGTAGAAGGCGAAGACGGCGGCGTACCGGGTCGGGATGTGGCCCGGGTGCATGTCCCAGCCCTGGTAGTAGGCGCGGGCGAGCGCGCGGCGCGTGAGGCCGTAGTGCAGGCGCCAGGCCTCGTGCACGTGCTCGGTGGAGCCGACCGGGAGGACGTTGGTGGAGCCGTCGGAGACCCGTACGCCCGTGCCGGCGGCGGCGACCTGCATGATCGCCTTGGCGTGGTCGGCCGCCGGGTGGTCGCTGGCCTGGTAGGCGGCGGAGACGCCGAGGCAGGCGCTGTAGTCGAAGGTGCCGTAGTGCAGACCGGTCGCGCGGCCCTCGGCGGCGCCGATCATGCGGGCGACGGCGGCGGTGCCGTCGGTGGCGAGGATGGACTGGCTGGTCTCGATCTGGATCTCGAAGCCCAGACGGCCCTCGTCCAGGCCGTGGGCCTTCTCGAAGGCCTCCAGGAGGCGGACGAAGGCGGAGACCTGCTCGGGGTAGGTCACCTTGGGAAGCGTGAGGACGAGGCCGTCGGGAAGGCCGCCGTTCTCGAGGAGGCCGGTGAGGAAGACGTCGGTGGTGCGGATGCCGCGGTCGCGTACGGCCGCCTCCATGCACTTCATCCGGATGCCCATGTACGGAGCGGCTGTGCCGTTCGCGTACGCCTCCGAGATCAGCCGCGCGGAGCGGGCGGCATCCTGGTCCTCGTCCTGACCGGCGTACCCGTCCTCGAAGTCGACCCGGAGGTCCTCGATCGGCTCGCGCTCCAGCTTGGCGCGTACGCGGCCGTAGACGTCCTCGGCGAGGTCGTGGGAGAGGCCGAGCACCTCGGCGAAGGAGTGGGCGTCCCGGGCGTGCTCGTCGAGGGCGGCGAGGGCCTGGTCACCCCAGGAGCTGATGGTTCCGGCGTCGAAGACGTTGCCGGGGACGTAGACGGTGTGGACCGGCTGGCGGGTGCCCGGGTCGCCCGGGTAGCGCCGGTCGAGCTCGGCGTCCACCGCTGCGAGGGAGGCGCTGATGCCCTCGCTGACCGCTCCGGCGAGGCTCGTCGACACCTTCTCCTGCTGACCCATCCCACATCCTCCTGTTTTCCGCTTCACGGAATCAACAATCCGTATAGCGAAGTTAGTAGTCGGTCGGGACCTGCGTCAATGGGTGTCCGAAACGGCCGGGGGCCGCGCGGTGATCATCACCACGCGGCCCCCGGACCGAACAGAACCGCAGGTCAGCCCTTACGGGTCTGAATCTCCTCGGTCAGCTGCGGGACGACGTCGAAGAGGTCGCCGACCACGCCGTAGTCGACGAGGTCGAAGATCGGGGCCTCGGCGTCCTTGTTGATGGCCACGATGGTCTTCGAGGTCTGCATACCCGCGCGGTGCTGGATCGCACCGGAGATGCCGGAGGCGATGTACAGCTGCGGCGAGACCGACTTGCCGGTCTGGCCGACCTGGTTGGAGTGCGGGTACCAGCCGGCGTCGACGGCGGCACGCGAGGCGCCGACGGCGGCACCGAGCGAGTCGGCAAGCTTCTCGATGACCGAGAAGTTCTCGGCGCCGTTGACGCCACGGCCGCCGGAGACCACGATCGCGGCCTCGGTCAGCTCCGGGCGGCCGGTCGACTCGCGCGGGGTGCGCGCGGTGACCTTGGTGCCGGTGGCCAGCTCGCCGAAGGAGACCGCGAGGGTCTCGACGGCGCCGGCGGCCGGGGCGGCCTCGACGGGGGCCGAGTTCGGCTTGACCGTGATGACCGGGGTGCCCTTGGAGACGCGGGACTTGGTGGTGAAGGAGGCGGCGAACGCGGACTGCGTCGCGACCGGGCCCTCGTCACCGGCCTCCAGGTCGACGGCGTCGGTGATGATGCCGGAGCCGATGCGGACCGCGAGGCGGGCCGCGATCTCCTTGCCCTCGGCAGAGGACGGGACGAGCACGGCGGCCGGGGAGACGGCCTCGTACGCGGCCTGCAGCGCGTCGACCTTCGGGACGACGAGGTACTCGGCGAACTCCGGGGCGTCGGCGGTCAGGACCTTCACGGCACCGTGCTCGGCGAGCGCGGCGGCGGTGTCGGCCGCACCGGCGCCGAGGGCGACGGCGACCGGGTCGCCCAGGCGGCGGGCGAGCGTCAGCAGCTCCAGGGTGGGCTTGCGGACGGCTCCGTCGACGTGGTCGACGTAGACGAGAATCTCAGCCATGGGGATTCAATCTCCTGCGAACGAAAAGGGGGCGGGTCAGGTGGCTCGCGCGAGCCCTAGATGAACTTCTGGCTCGCGAGGTACTCGGCCAGCTGCTTGCCGCCCTCGCCCTCGTCCTTGACGATCGTGCCGGCCGTGCGGGCCGGACGCTCGGAGGCGGAGTCGACCGCGGTCCAGGAGCCCTCCAGGCCGACCTCGTCGGCCTCGATCTCGAGGTCCTCCAGGTCCAGGGACTCCACCGGCTTCTTCTTGGCGGCCATGATGCCCTTGAAGGACGGGTAGCGGGCCTCGCCGGACTGGTCGGTCACCGACACGACGGCCGGAAGCGACGCCTCCAGCTGCTCAGACGCGGTGTCGCCGTCGCGGCGGCCGGTCACCTTGCCGTCCTCGATCTTCACCTCGGAGAGCAGCGTGACCTGCGGAACGCCCAGGCGCTCGGCCAGGATCGCCGGGAGGACGCCCATGGTGCCGTCGGTGGAGGCCATACCGGCGATGACGACGTCGTAGCCGGTCTTCTCGATCGCCTTCGCCAGGACCAGCGAGGTGCCCATGACGTCGGAGCCGTGCAGGTCGTCGTCCTCGACGTGGACGGCCTTGTCGGCGCCCATCGACAGCGCCTTGCGGAGCGCGTCCTTCGCGTCCTCGGGGCCGACGGTGAGGACGGTGACCTCGGCGTCGTCGGCCTCCTCGGCGATCTGGAGCGCCTGCTCGACCGCGTACTCGTCGAGCTCCGACAGCAGGCCGTCGACGTCGTCGCGGTCGACGGTCAGGTCATCGGCGAAGTGCCGGTCGCCGGTGGCGTCGGGCACGTACTTCACACAGACAACGATCCTCAAGCTCACGCCGGCTCTCCTACTGCATCGTCATAACTGGGCTGCCTTGTTGCTCGCAGCATAGGCGCCTGAAGGGCGGGTTTCCGGTCGGGGCGTCCGACCGCTCCCACCGGAATATTACTCGTCAGTACACCCAGTCCGTTACCAGTGAGCAAGCGCTCAGCCGTGTGACGTTGCCAACGCCGAAGGAAGGGAACCCTCAGTCGCGCAGGGCGTTGAAGCGCCCCTGGTGGTACAGCAGCGGCCGACCCGCTCCGGCCGGGTCTCCGGCGACGGCCTGGGCGATCACGATCCGATGATCCCCGGCCGGGACACGCGCCACAACGCGGCACACCAGCCAGGCGAGGACGCCGTCCAGGACCGGGACGCCCTCGGGACCCTCGCTCCAGCGCGTCGGGTGCCCGAACCGGTCGGCCCCGCTGCGGGCGAAGGTGTCGGCCAGCTCGCGCTGGTGCTCGCCGAGTATGTGGACGCCGACGTGCTCCGCCTCGGCGAGCACCGGCCAGCTGGACGAGGAGGTGCCGACACCGAAGGAGAGGAGCGGAGGGTCCGCGGCGACGGAGCTGAGGGAGGTGGCGGTGAAGCCGACCGGGCGCTCGCCCTGGGCGGTGATGACCGCGACACCCGCCGCGTGCTGCCGGAAGACGGAGCGGAGGAGGTCGGGAGAGGCCAGGCGAGGGGCGCCGACGGTGCGGAGTTCGGGCGAAACCGTCATCGGGTTGTCCTTCTGCGAGGGGAGCGTTCGAGGGGTCCTGGGGTTCTCAGACACCCGGACAGCGCGCGCTCGCGTGACGGGCCAGGTCGACGTGGACCCGCCCGTGGAGAAGGAGTTCTGAAGGCACATCGTCAGACTGGCGATCGATGGCAGGTGCAGTCAAGTGGGTACCGGGATGTGGGAGATGTGTCACCGCGTCAGACCGCCCGCCCCAGCGCGGTGATCACGTCCGCGCGGCGAGGCTGCCCGGAGGCACGGACGACGACCCGTCCGGCGCGGTCGAGGACGAGCACGGTGGGCGTGCGGACGATGTCGTACTTCCGTACGAGATCGAGCCGTTCCTCGGCGTCTATCTCGACGTGCCCCACGCCCTCGACCATCCGGGCGACCTCGGCGAGGGTGCGGCGCGTGGCGCGACAGGGCTGACAGAAGGCGGTGGAGAACTGGACGAGTGTGGCCCGCTCACCCAGCTCGACCCCGTCCTCGCCGCCGAACCCCTCGGACTGTGCTGCCATGTCTCCGTCTTCCTGTCGCCCGCCACTCCCCCGTGCAGCGCCCCACGCCGCCGATCGATTCCCGTCACGGCCACCGGGCGTGACGATTATCTCTCCGTACGAAGCCGTCAGGACTGGTCACGGGGGCCCACATGGGGCACGATCTGCCCAAAGCCGAAAACCTACGGCTGCGTAACTTCCGCCGGGAGAACCCTCCCCAGGCACAGAAGAAGGGGTTCCTCTCAGATGGCAGAACTCGTGTATCGGCCGGTCATCGGTGCCGCACTGACCATGTTCAAGGCACTTGACCTCAAGATCGACACGCAGGGTTCGGAGCACATCCCGCGCACGGGTGGCGCGGTGCTCGTCAGCAACCACATCAGCTATCTGGACTTCATCTTCACGGGCCTGGCCGCGCTGCCGCAGAAGCGTCTGGTGCGCTTCATGGCCAAGGACTCGGTCTTCCGGCACAAGGTCTCGGGCCCGCTGATGCGCGGCATGAAGCACATCCCGGTGGACCGCTCGCAGGGCGAGCACGCCTACAAGCACGCGCTGGAATCGCTGAAGGCCGGGGAGATCATCGGCGTCTTCCCCGAGGCGACCATCTCCCAGTCCTTCACGCTGAAGAGCTTCAAGTCGGGTGCGGCGCGGCTGGCACAGGAGGCCGGGGTGCCGCTGATCCCGATGGCGCTCTGGGGCACGCAGCGGATCTGGACCAAGGGCCGTCCGCGGAACTTCAAGCGCAGCCACATCCCGGTGACGATCCGGGTGGGCGAGCCGGTGGAGGCTCCCACCGACCAGTACGCGGGTGCCATCACCCGGCGCCTGCGCGAGCGCTGCCAGGAGCTCCTGGAGGCGGCGCAGCGCGCCTATCCCGTCCGCCCCAAGGACGCGGGCGACACCTGGTGGGTGCCCGCGCACCTCGGGGGTACGGCGCCGACCCCGGCCGAGGTGAAGGACGCCGGCTGACGCCGGACCGCCGGCACCGGGCCCCACGGGCGGGCGCGGCCGGCCGGGCCGCCCCCACCCGAAGAAACGTCACTCCGGACGACCGGCGGTGAGCTGACGCGGGAAACCCTGCCGCCGTACAGCTGCCGCGGCACGCCGACCCCGGTGCGCTGGCCCCGGTCGCCGACCCCCGTGCGCCGGCCCCGGTCGCCGGCCCCGAACCGTAACGGGGCTTACTCCGGGTCGCGGACGGTGATCCGCGCCCCGGGGCTCAGCTTCTCCAGCGACTCGGCGAGCTCCGCGCCGGCGGCGAGGAGCTCGCTGCGCGTCATGGGCGTCAGCGACTCCAACAGGAAGATCGCGTCGACGGTGTCGTCGTCGATCCGCGTGCGCGGCCCCTGGCGCCAGTTCCAGCGGCGGCAGGTGACGCCCGCCTCGTCGCGCCAGACGATCTCGCCCGGCTCCGGGTGCTCGACCGTCTCCTCGCCGCCCGCCATGGTTACGAACGGCTCGTCGCCGGCGGCCCGTACGAGGCTCATGCCGCCCTGGATGCGGTCGAGGTCCTCGCCGCCGGCCGGGACGAGGTACGCGACGCTGATCGCGTTGTAGGCGTCGACGAGCCGGTTGATCCGGGGCAGTCCGCCGTCGGCGAGCGCCCGCCTGGCGAGGGCCTCCGCGGAGTTGCGCGTACGCGAGGGCTTGGCCCCGAACGCGGAGTACGCCGCGCGCCAGGCCGCGATGTGCGGGTCCTGGTCCGGGGTCCGGCCCGCGAGCCGCTCGGCGAGACGGCGGGCCGCGTCGTCGAGCAGGGCCGAACTGGTCTCGTCGCTGGGGCCGTTGACGAGCCCGTGGGCCTCGACGGCGAGGTGGGTGAAGCCGGGCACGAGGGCACGCACCTCGTCGGAGACCGTCAGGGTGAGGGGCATCGTCGTCCTTGCGTCAGAGGTCGGTCGGAAGGGTCCGCAGGAGCTCCAGACTGTCCGGCGCGGACCGCATGGCGCTCAGCACTCCCGCATGCGGTACAGAATACAGCACTGGATAGTCCATCTCATTGAACTCGGGGTCCGGCAGGAAGGCCAGCCGTTCCTGCTCCAGCGAGAACTCCGCCTCCTGACCCGGCAACCCCCCGCGCGGATCCTGCCGGTGCCACGTCTCCGTACCGGGCAACCGGATCGCGACCAGCCCGTGCAGCACCTCGAACTTCTGGTAGCAGAGCGCCGCCGGGATCGACTCGGCACGCAGCAGCGCGACGAGCGCGTGCGCCTTGGCGTGGCAGATTCCGGTGCGCCGCGCGAGGACGTCGGAGGCGCGCCAGGTGACGCGCGGGTCGCCGGTGTCGCTCGAGTGCGGGATCTCGTCCCGCACGTGAACGAACGCGGCCCGGGCGTATGCGTATACGTCAGGGTTCCCGGCCCGCAGCGCGGCGGCCGTCTCGCGCACGACGGGGTGCTCATGGTCGATGACCTCGTCCGCGACAAGATACGAGGAGAGGTCGGGGTGCTTCTGGATCAGCTCCATAGCCGGGGACCCTAGGAAAACGACCGGCCGGAAGTCAATGACTTTCCGGCCGGTCGCATACCTATGCCATGCGGGAGAGACGCTACCGCGCCATCTCCTCCTTCAGGGCCTGGAGGAAGGCGTCGACGTCGTCCTCCGTGGTGTCGAAGGAGCACATCCAGCGCACATCGCCTGCGGCCTCGTCCCAGAAGTAGAAGCGGAACCGCTTCTGCAGACGGGTGCTCACCTCGTGCGGGAGCCGCGCGAAGACCGCGTTGGCCTGCACCGGATAGAGGATCTCCACCCCGTCCACCTCGCGCACGCCGGCCGCGAGGCGCTGGGCCATCGCGTTGGCGTGCGAGGCGTTGCGCAGCCACAGGTCCTTGGCGAGCAGCGCCTCCAGCTGCACCGACACGAACCGCATCTTGGACGCGAGCTGCATGGACAGCTTGCGCAGATGCTTCATGTGGCTGACCGCGTCCGGGTTCAGGACGACCACGGCCTCGCCGAACATCATGCCGTTCTTGGTGCCGCCGTAGGAGATCACGTCGACACCGACCGCGTTGGTGAACGCCCGCATCGGCACGTTCAGGGAGGCGGCGGCGTTGGCTATCCGGGCGCCGTCGAGGTGCACCTTCATGCCCTTGGCGTGGGCGTGCTCCACGATGGCCCGGATCTCGTCCACGGTGTAGACGGTGCCCAGCTCGGTGTTCTGGGTGATCGAGACGACCTGCGGCATGGCGCGGTGCTCGTCCTCCCAGCCCCAGGCCTGCCGGTCGATCAGCTCGGGTGTGAGCTTGCCGTCCGGGGTGGGCACGGTGAGCAGCTTGAGGCCGCCCATCCGCTCCGGGGCGCCGCCCTCGTCCACGTTGATGTGCGCGGACTCGGCGCAGATCACGGCGCCCCAGCGGTCGGTCAGCGCCTGGAGGGCGGTGACGTTCGCGCCGGTGCCGTTGAACACCGGGAAGGCCTCGGCGCTCGGACCGAAGTGGCTGTGCATGATGCGCTGGAGGTGCTCGGTGTAGTCGTCCTCGCCGTAGGCGACCTGATGGCCGCCGTTGGCGACCGCGATGGCCGCGAGCACTTCCGGGTGGACGCCGGCGTAGTTGTCGCTGGCGAAGCCCCGGACCGACGGGTCGTGGTGACGACGGGCGTCGGTCCTGGAGGGCAGGGCCGGGGTCACGGCTTGGGGGTCAGCCACAGACGCTGTCCATTCACTTCCTGTGCGGGCCGGTCCCAGACGGCGACGATCTCGGCGGCCAGATCGTCGACGTCGGTGAAGCCCGCGAACTTCGCATTCGGGCGCTCGGCGCGCATGGCGTCGTGCACCAGTGCCTTGATCACCAGGATGGCAGCCGCGGCCTGGGGGCCCTCGTCGCCCCCCGCCTTGCGGAAGTCGTCGCCCATGGCGAGCGTCCACGCCTCGGCCGCCGCCTTGGCCGCGGCGTAGGCCGCGTTGCCGGCGGTGGGCTTGGAGGCGCCCGCGGCGCTGATCAGCAGATAGCGGCCCCGGTCGCTGCGGCCCAGCGCATCGCGGAAGGCCAGGGAGGTGGACTGGACCGTGCGGATGAGGAGCTTCTCCAGGAAGTTCCAGTCGGCGAGGTCGGTCTCGCCGAAGGAGGCGCTGCCGCGCCAGCCGCCGACGAGGTGGATGAGCCCGTCGATCCGGCCGAACTCCTTCTCGGTCTTGTCGGCCCACTCCCGGGCCGCACCGAGATCGAAGAGGTCGACCGTGTCGCCGATGACCGTGGCGCCGCCGTGGGCGTACCGCGCGGCGTCGACCGCCTCGGCCAGGCGGGCCGGGTCGGCGTCGGCTCCGACGACGATGGCGCCGGCGTCGGCGAGGCGCATCAGCGTCGCCCGGCCGGCAGGTCCGGCGGCTCCCGCGACCGCGATGACGGCACCCTCCAGCGGCCCGCCGTTCCCGTTGTCGTTCATGGTCGTCCCCTCCTTCTCCGTGACTGGGTTCACGCGGCAGCCTGCCCGGTCCGCGAAGCGTTCGCGGCGGTGATGCCCTTGGTGGAGGCGATCACGTTCTTGAGCTTCTTGGACAGGGCCTCATAGAACATGCTGAGCGGAAACTCGTCCGGAAGCACGTCGTCGACGAGCTTGCGGGGCGGGAGGGTCAGGTCCAGGGCGTCGGGGCCCTTGGCCCACTTCGATCCGGGGTGCGGAGCGAGGTAGGTGGAGACCAGGTCGTACGCCTTGAGCCAGTGGACCAGCTTCGGGCGGTCGATGCCGTCGCGGTACAGCTTCTCGATCTCGGCGCAGAGCTGGTTGGTGACCTCGGGGGCACGGTTCCAGTCGATCTTGAGCTTGTTGTCGGTCCAGCGCACGACGTCGTGCTTGTGCAGGTACGCGAAGAGGAGCTGGCCGCCCACACCGTCGTAGTTCCGGTTGCGGTCACCGGTGACCGGGAAGCGGAACATCCGGTCGAAGAGGACGGCGTACTGCACGTCACGGCCGTGGGAGTTGCCCTCGGCCTCCAGCTTCACGGCCTCCTTGAAGGCGGTGAGGTCGCACCGCAGCTCCTCCAGGCCGTACATCCAGAACGGCTGGCGCTGCTTGATCATGAACGGGTCGAACGGCAGGTCGCCGTGGCTGTGGGTGCGGTCGTGGACCATGTCCCAGAGCACGAACGCGGCCTCGCAGCGCTTCTGGTCCTGGACCATGGCCGCGATGTCCTCGGGCAGGTCGATGCCCAGGATGTCGACGGAGGCCTCGGTGACCTTGCGGAAGCGGGCGGCCTCGCGGTCGCAGAAGATGCCGCCCCAGCTGAAGCGCTCGGGGGCCTCGCGTACGGCGACGGTCTCGGGGAAGAGGACGGCGGAGTTGGTGTCGTACCCGGCGGTGAAGTCCTCGAAGGTGATGCCGCAGAAGAGCGGGTTGTCGAAGCGGGTGCGCTCCAGCTCGGAGAGCCACTCCGGCCACACCATGCGCAGCACGACCGCCTCGAGGTTGCGGTCCGGGTTGCCGTTCTGGGTGTACATCGGGAAGAGCGCCAGGTGCTGGAGCCCGTCCTGACGGTCGGCGGCGGGCTGGAAGGCCAGCAGGGAGTCGAGGAAGTCGGGGACCTCGAAGCCGCCCTTGGCCCACGTGCGCAGGTCGGCGACGAGCGCGCGGTGGTAGGCGGCGTCGTGCGGGAGCAGCGGGGAGAGCTGCTCGACCGCGTCGACGATCCGCTCGACCGTGCTCTCGGCCTGGGCGCGGGACGGCGCGCCCTCGGCCTCGAAGTCGATGGAGCCGTCCTTGCTCTGCCAGGGGCGGATCTCCTCCACGGCATTCTTGAGCTCGGGCCAGGCAGGGTGGTCGACCACCGGAGCAGCGGTGAGTATCCCCCCACCGGTCGCGTCCTGCACAAGAATTTCCGTCATGTCACTTCCTCCACAGGAGAACCTCGCGTCAAGACACCGTAACCGGCGGCGGTTCCTCCGGACAAGAGGGGGAAGAGAAATTATCCTGCCCCACCCCCATGGTCACCGTTAAATTTCCTGCGCGAGGGGGTTTGAGCGCTCGCATCCCTCGCTCTGGCGGCCGAGCCCCGGAGCCGCACACCACGGACGCCCCCGGGTCGGGCGAGGGCGGCGACGGGGGAGATCATCGGCCGGAGGGGGGCCTTCCGACGGCACGCGCGCATGCGCTTCCTTCTTGCGGTGAAGTCATTAGGCTGCGCCCCGAGCCGCACCGGGAGCCCGGAGGGACCTGGGCCCGGACATCGACGGAAGCGAGAAGATCTTGAGTTTCCTCACCATCGGTCACCGCGGAGTCATGGGCGTCGAGCCCGAGAACACCCTGCGTTCCTTCGTCCGCGCCGAACAGTCCGGTATGGACGTCATCGAGCTGGACCTCCATCTGAGCAAGGACGGCGCCCTCGTCGTCATGCACGACGCCGATGTCGGCCGGACCACCGACGGCAGCGGCCCGATCGCCGAGAAGACCCTGGCGGAGCTGCGCGAGCTCGACGCGGGGCACGGGGAGCGCGTCCCCGTCTTCGAAGAGGTCCTGGACGCGGTGCGGTCCCCGCTCCAGGCGGAGATCAAGGACGTCGCGGCTGCCAGGACGCTCGCCGAGGTGATGAACCGGCGCGACCTGGTCGGCCGCGTGGAGGTCCTCTCCTTCCACGACGAGGCGCTCGCCGAGGTCGCCCGGCTGGTCCCCGGAGCCCGTACGGCGCTGGTCGCGGAGGAGTGGGGCGCGGACATCGTGGACCGGGCGAAGGCCGTCGGGGCCGGCGCGCTCGTCCTGAGCATCCAGCACCTGACCCTGGAGACGGTCGAGCACGCCCACCGTGAGGGGCTGCGGGTGATCGGCTGGGTGGTGAACACCCAGGACCACCTGCGGCTGGTCCGCGCCCTGGAGCTGGACGGTGCGACCACCGACTATCCGGAGATCCGCCGCACCGGCCGCTTCACGGCCTGAGCCGCGGGTCGGGGGCCGCGGCCCCAGGCCGACGGGCCCAGGCCGACGGGCCCAGGCCGACGGGCTCAAGGCCCGCGGCTCCAGGTCCCCGGCCTCAGGCCAGCGGCTTCACCAGGAGCTCGAACTGCAGGTCGTCCCGCTGCGGGACGCCGAAGCGCTCGTCGCCGTACGGGAACGGCGTCATCCGTCCCGTACGGCGGTAGCCGCGCCGCTCGTACCAGGCGATGAGCTCCTCGCGCACCGAGATCACGGTCATGTGCATCTCGCCCACACCCCAGATCTCCCGCACCCGGCGCTCGGCCTCTTCGATGATGCGACGGCCGAGGCCCGCGCCCTGGAGCTCGGGGCGGACGGCGAACATACCGAAGTAGGCGGCCTCACCCCGGTGTTCGAGCTGGCAGCAGGCGACGATCCCGCCGTCCCGCTCCACCACCATCAGCCGGCTGCCCGGGGTGGTGATCACCGCCCGCACACCCTCCGCGTCGGTCCGCTGCCCCTGCAGGATGTCCGCCTCGGTGGTCCAGCCGGCCCGGCTGGAGTCGCCGCGGTACGCCGACTCGACGAGCGGCACGAGGGCCGCGACATCGTCCTCCACCGCGTCGCGGTAGGTGATCCGGTCGGTGTCCTGCGGCGTGGCGGTGTCCATGCTGTTCGGGTCTCCCCTCGGAGGCGCTGGCGATCCCCCCGAGCGTAGCGCCCCGGCGTGTGCTCCCCCACGTACGCCTGTGCGCTCGCGTGCGCCCGGCCGGGCGTGGGCATCGACGGGGAGGGAGACCTGGGGAGGTGTGCCGTGCACGGACCGGCCTTGTCGGCCTGGCTGATGCTGACGCTGTGCGGTGCGAGCGGGGCGTACTGCCTGCTGCGCGCGCGTCGCTGCGCGGGTGAGGAGCGCGGGGCGGCGGCGGGCGAGGCGGTGATGGGCTTCGGCATGGCCGCGATGGCGCTGCCCGCCGCGGTCGTGACACCACCGTCGTGGTGGTGGTCGGTGTACGCGGCGGTGTTCGGGGCGGCGGCGCTGCACGCGCTGGTGTCGGTGCGGCGCGGCGGACACCATCTGCACCATCTGGTGGGGTCGCTGGCGATGGTCTACATGGCGTGGCCGGTCCAGGGCGCGGCGCACGGGGCGCACGGGAGCGGCGGGGGCGGCGGAAGTGCCCCTCTGGTGACGGCGGTACTGCTCCTGTACTACGTCGCGTACGTGCTCCGCTCGGGCGCCCGACTGGTTCCGGTGACGGTCTCGACGGGGGCGCCGGCGGTGGCCTCGGTGACGGCCTCGACCGCTCTGTCCGCAGGCGGACCCGCGCCGGCGTGGGTCGTACGGCCCGAGTTCACGCTCGTGTGCCGGCTGTCGATGGCCCTCGCGATGCTGGCGATGCTCGTCGCGCTGTGAGCCGGCGCGCGGGGCCGGGCCGTGGCGTACGTCACTTGACGCGCCCGGCCGTACCCGCGCGTAGCACGGCCTCATAGTCTTGCGTCATGTTGGTCTCCCTCGCGTTGCTCGCGCTCGGCGTCCTGACGGCCGCCGTGGCCCCGCGGCTGCTGTCGCGGTCCGACTGGGCGGAACGCGAGCCCGTGGTGGCGTTGTGGATGTGGCAGTGCGTGGTGGCGGCGGTGCTGCTGTGTTTCGCGCTGTCGATGACGTTCAGCGCGGCGGCGGCCTGGCAGGGAGTGCGGGGCCACGTCTTCGTCGGCGCGCCGAGCCGGGTGATCGAGGCGTACGAACTGGGCGCCCACCAGCCCTGGTCGGGGGCGCTCGCCGTGATTCTCGCCTGTGGCGGGCTGTGGACCGGCGCGATGCTGACCCGGGAGATCCGGGGGGCGCGGGCGCGCCGTCGGCAGCGGCGCGGCGAACTGCTCGTCCGTTCCCCGCTGTTGCCCGGCGAGGAGCCGGGAAGCGGCCGACTGGTGGTCCTGGAGGGCGAACGTCCCGACGCCTGGTGGCTGCCGGGTACCACGCCGCAGTTGGTCATCACGACGGCGGCGCTGCGCCGGCTGAAGGGGCGCCAGCTCGACGCCGTCCTCGCCCACGAGCAGGGACACGCCCGGGCGCGCCACGACTGGCTGCTGCACTGCTCGGGCGCGCTCGCGGGCGGGTTCCCGGGGATCCCGGTCTTCGCGGCCTTCCGTGACCAGATGCACCGGCTGGTGGAGCTGGCGGCCGACGATGTCGCCTCGCGGCGGTTCGGGCGGCTGACGATCGCGCTGGCGCTGGTCGAACTCAACGAGGAGCGCGGGGTGTTCGGCCCCGGCTCGGCACCCGGCGCGGACCTCCCCGGGCGGGTGAACCGCCTGCTGACGGCCGCGCCCCGGCTCACCGCGGGGAGGCGGCTGCGGCTGACGGCCGCCGCGGCACTGGTGCCCGTGGTGCCGGTCCTGGTGGCGTTCGTCCCCGCGCTGAAGGCGCTCGGGTAACGCGGACGGCGCGGACGCGGGTGTGCCGGCGCGAACGTCGGGGAAGATCGGCCCATGCGCTCCTCCGCCCTGGTCTCCGGTGCCCTCGCCGTGCTGCTGCTCGTCCTTGTGGTGGTGGGCTGGCCCCCGCTTCTCTCCCTGGACCGGTCGGTCGCCGACGCGCTGCACCGCAGTGCGCTCGCCGAGCCCGGGTTCACACATGCCAACCGGATCCTCACCGACTGGGTGTGGGACCCGTGGACGATGCGCGCGCTGATCACCGCCACCGTCCTCGTGCTGTGGTGGCGCCGCGAGCGGTGGCTGGCCCTGTGGGTGGCGGCGGCGACGCTCTTCGCGTCGGGGGTCCAGCAGGGGCTGAAGGCGGCGGTCGGCAGGCCGCGGCCCGGCTGGCCCGACCCGGTCGACTCGGCGCAGTACGCGGCCTTCCCGTCCGGACACGCGATGACCGAGACGGTGGGCTGCGGGCTGCTGCTCTGGGTGCTCGCCCTGCACTGGCGGGAGACCTGGCGTGGCTGGAGCGTGCTCGCCGTGGCCGCACTGGTGTCGGTGCTCGGGGTGGGGTGGACCCGGATCTACCTGGGCGTGCACTGGCTGTCGGACGTCGTGGCCGGCTGGCTCCTGGGCTGGTGCGTGGCCGCCGCGGCGATCGTCACGTACCGCCGGTACGGCGCCGTGTGGCACGAGAGGGCCGCGAGGAGATCCGACCGGGCGGATCCTCCGGGGACGGACGGGGGCAGAATGGGAGAAACAACGTGAAGCCGCCTGTTCTGGACGATCCCCCGCGTCGCCCAGAACAGACGGCATACCCACTGACCAGCCATGAGGGCGCGACAGCAGGCTGCGCTGAGTATATTGGCTGTGAGCCAGTCAACGCAGGAGTCCAGCATGTCCCCGCGTAGCCCAGAGGTCAATGAAGAGCTTCGGCGACGCTCACGTGAGCGGCTTCTCCAGGCCACGGTCGAGCTTGTGTCGGAGCGCGGGTACGAGGCGACGACGCTGGGCGACATCGCCGAGCGGGCCGGTTCGGCCCGGGGACTGATCTCGTACTACTTCCCCGGCAAGCGCCATCTGCTGCAGTCGGCGGTGCACCGGCTGATGCACCTCACCCTGGAGGAGGCGCTGGAGCGCGAGCCGCGCACGGAGGACGGGCGCGAGCGGATGGCGCGCGCCATCGACGCCGTACTCGGCCTGGCCGTGGACCATCCGGTGCTGATGCGGACGCACATGGCGGGCATCCTCCAGGCCGAGGGCTTCGTGCAGTGCCCGGAGCAGCAGCGGCTGGCGTTCCTGCTGCGGGACACGATGGCGCGGTACGGCTCCGCGAACGTGGACGCGGACTATCCGCTGCTGCGCGCCCTGCTGATGGGCGCTGTCGTGGCGGTGCTGCTGCCGGGGGCGCCGATGCCGGTGACCCGGCTGCGGGGGGAGCTGTTCCAGCGGTACGGACTGGACTGGGAGCAGGGCATGCCGCCGGACGGTGGTCCGCCCGACGGCATGCCGTTCACGGCTTCGGTGTTACCGGTCCGTGTGCCGCGTCAGTCCTCGAAGTCGTCGAAGTAGTCCGGCTGGGTCTGGACGTTGAGCGCGTCCATCCGGATCCGCTTCGCCGGGTCCGTGCGACGGTCGTCGAGCTTCAGGACGTCGAAGCCCTTCGCGATGTCGTTCGAGTAGATGTAGCCGTTGTAGTAGTACGCGGACCACGAACCGCCCGTGCTGATGGTGGTGGCGGAGAGCGGACCGCGCTCGAAGTAGGCGATCTCCTTCGGCTTGCGGGAGTCGGTGAAGTCCCAGACGGACACACCGCCCTGGTACCACGCCTGGACCATGAGGTCCTTGCCCTTGACCGGGATCAGCGAGCCGTTGTGGGCGACGCAGTTCTCGGTGTCGGCCTGGTGGCGCGGGATCTTGAAGTAGCTGCGGAAGACGAGTTCGCGGTGCTCGCCCTTGCCGACGATGTCGTAGATGCCGTCCGCGCCACGGTTCGGGCCCACGACCTCGTTGCAGGTCGCGCCGCCGCCACCGCCGAGCTCGTCGGTGAAGACGACCTTGTTCGCCTTCTGGTTGAAGGTCGCCGAGTGCCAGAACGCGAAGTTGACGTTGTCCTGGACCCGGTCGATGACCTTGGGCCGTTCCGGGTCCTCGATGTCGAAGAGGATGCCGTCGCCCATGCAGGCGCCGGCCGCGAGGTCCTTGCTCGGCAGCACCGTGATGTCGTGGCAGCCGGTGGTCTTGGAGACGCCCGGGTTGGTCGGACCACCGGGGTTGCCGCCGCCGTCCGGGCCCTCACCGGGGAAGAGGACGGGGAAGGAGACGATCGCGGACTTCTCCGGGGCCTTGCGCGGCACCTTGATGACCGAGATGCCGTCGTGCGGCGGCTGGCAGTCCGGGAACGCCGCGTTGGGCGAGTAGGACGAGACGTAGACGTACACGTCCCGCTTCTTGGGCACCAGGGTGTGGGTGTGCGAACCGCAGGCGGTCTCGACGGCGGCGACGTACCTCGGGTTCCTGATGTCGCTGATGTCGAAGATCTTCATGCCCTCCCAGGAGGACTTCTCCGTGGCCGGCTGGCTGACGCTGGCACAGGAGTTGTCGCTGCGGGAGGAGTCGGTGGAGAGGAAGACGAGGTTACCGGAGACGGAGATGTCGTTCTGCGAGCCGGGGCACAGCACCTGGGCGACCGTCTTCGGGGCGCGCGGGTTGCTGATGTCGAAGATCCGGAAGCCGTCGTAGTTGCCCGCGAAGGCGTACTTGCCCTGGAAGGCCAGGTCGGAGTTGGTGCCCGCGAGAGCGTCCTTGGGGATGTTCACGAGGTGCTGGATGTTGTCGCTGTGCACGATCTCGTCCACGCCGGGTATCTCGCCGCTCTGGATGGCGGACCGGGCTTCGGCCGCCTGCTCCGAGGAGACGGTGCCCTGCGACGCGGTGGCGTCACCCGGGTCGGGCGTGGCGGCCGCGGGACCTGCGGCGAGCAGGCTGACCAGCAGTCCGGCCGCGGCGGTCGCCACACCCAGGCCTCTGATCCGAGCACGCGGGGTGCGCGTGATGCGGGTGGTTCGCAACGAAGTCACTCCGTCCTCCCTTGTATCCGTTCGTAGTTGAACGGTTGATGGACCCCGGCAGTATCGTCCTTAGCGTGCACATCTCAACAGATGGCAACACACATGTCATGAAGGTTTTTGATCGACTTCTCGTGGAAGCGTGCTAGGAACAGTCCCCCGGCCATGCCTCGGCCCCCTGCCCCTGCCCCCGGAACCACCCCTGGAGGTCGCCTTGTTGAACCGCCGTAACCGCGGAGCCGTCGCCGTGGCGCTCACCGCCGTCGCCGTGCTGGCGCTCGCCGCCTGCGAATCGGGCTCCGGCTCCGGCCCGGGAGGCGAGCCGCAGAGCCAGGGATCCACCGGGCCCGCGGTCGTGGCACCGGGGAAACCGGGCGAGCCGGCGCGGAGAATATCCCCCGCGGAGGCGTCCAAGCTGCTGCCCGACGGCAAGCCCAACGCGGCGGACTTCACCTACGCCCAGATGATGGTCGTCCATCACCGGCAGGCGCTCACGATGACCGCTCTCGTGCCGGAGCGGGCCGAGTCCGAGCAGATCAAGAAGCTGGCGGAGCGGATCGCGGCGGCGCAGAAGCCGGAGATCGGTGCGATGGAGGGTTGGCTGAAAACCAACGGCGGCCCGCGCGAGCAGACCGGGCACGACCACCACACGATGCCGGGGATGGCGACGGAGGCTCAGCTCACGGCCCTCAGGAACGCGAAGGGCACAGCCTTCGACGAGTTGTTCCTGAAGCTGATGATCACGCACCACGACGGCGCGGTGACGATGGCGGCGGAGGTGCTGGGGAACGGGAACAACGTGCTCGTGGAGGAGATGGCGAACGACGTGATCGCGCAGCAGACGGCGGAGATCAACCGGATGCGGTCGATGTAGGCGCGGGCCGGGTCGTGTCGCGCACCTCCCCTCAGGGGGCTTCCGGTGAGATGCTGGAAGCCTCTCGGCGGGCTTCCCCGCGGCGGGAAGGAGTACGGACGTGCTTCGTGTCGCTGTCGTCGGTTCCGGTCCCAGCGGGGTCTACACGGCCCAGTCGCTGGTCCAGCAGTCGACGGTGCCCGGGATCCGGGTCGACGTCCTGGACCGGCTGCCGTGCCCGTACGGACTGGTCCGTTACGGGGTCGCACCCGACCACGAGAAGATCAAGTCGCTGCAGCAGAACCTCCGCGCGGTCCTGGAGGACGAGCGGATCACCTTCGTCGGAGACGTCGAGATCGGCACGCGGGGGCTGACCCCGGCCCGTCTCCTGGAGCTGTACCACGCGGTCGTGTACTGCGTGGGCGCGGCACGGGACCGGCGCCTCGGGGTGCCGGGCGAGGACCTGGCGGGCAGCTGTTCGGCCACCGACTTCGTCTCCTGGTACAGCGCGCACCCCGACGCCTCCGCCAACGGTTTCACCGGCTCCGGGACCGGCCTGCACGGCCGTTCTGCGGTCGTCATCGGCGTGGGCAACGTGGCGGTGGACGTCACCAGGATCCTGGCGCGGGGCGTGGACGAGCTGCGGCCGACGGACGTGCCCGAGGGCGCGCTCAGGGCGCTGGAGGCCAGCCGGGTGCGCGAGGTGCACATGGTCGGGCGGCGCGGGCCCGGGCAGGCGAAGTTCACCACGAAGGAGCTGCGGGAGCTGGGCGGGCTCCCGGGTGTGCGGGTCGGGGTGGAGGCGGCCGACCTGGCCCTGGATCCGTCGTTCGCCGACCCCTCGGGCCTGCCCGCGGTGAACCGGCGGAACCTGGAGGTCGTCCGGGGCTGGGCGGCCGGCGACGCGGACGGGGACGACGTGGCGCGCGCGATCCGGCTCCGGTTCTTCCTGCGCCCCGTGGAACTGCTCGGCGAGAACGGCCGTGTGGCCGCGGTCCGTTTCGAGCGGACCGAACCTGACGGCGCCGGGGGCGTGCGGGGCACCGGCCGCTTCGAGGAGATCGAGGCCCAACTGGTCCTGAGGGCCGTCGGGTACAAGGGGGTGCCGCTGCCCGGGCTGCCCTTCGACGAGGCCCGGGGCACCGTACCGAACGAGGCGGGGCGGGTCCTGCGGGAGGGCTCCCCGTCACTCGGCGAGTACGTGGCCGGCTGGATCAAGCGGGGTCCGACGGGCGTCATCGGCACGAACCGTCCGTGCGCGAAGGAGACGGTGGCGTCGCTGCTGGCCGACGCGGCGGAGCTGGCGGACCGCGAGGTGGCGGGAGACCCGCTCGGCGCGTTGCGCGACCTGGGGCACGAGCCGGTCGCCTGGCGGGGCTGGCTCTCGATCGAAGAGGCGGAGTCGGCCCTCGGTCACGCGCTGGGCCGCGGCCGAGTGAAGATCCCCGACTGGGCGGGGCTGCGGGCCGCCGCCCGCGAGGACGCGGCCGGGCACGGCTGAGAGGGCCGTACCCGCCGAGCAGCGTTGGCGGGCTCCGGCGGTGCGGCGCCCGACCGTTTCCGGTCGGGCCGTGGCTGGCTGTTCAGCTGTGCGACCTGTTCAGCCGGGCGACCTGGGCCTCTGCCGCTGCCAGGACGCTGTCGAGGAGGCCGGGGAAGAGAGCGTCGAGGTCGTCCCGGCGCAGGGCGTTCAGCTTGGCGGTCCCCTGGTAGCCCTGCCGGATGACGCCGCTCTCGCGCAGCACGCGGAAGTGGTGCGTCGTCGTCGACTTGGTGACCGGCAGGTCGAAGAACGAGCAGCTCAACGCGGTTCCCTCGCGGGCCATCTCGCTGACGATCCGCAGCCGCACCGCGTCCGACAGAGCGTGCAGCACACCTTCGAGCCGGATCTCCTCGCGCGCGGGGTGGTCGAGGGCGCGAGCGCTGGTCGCGGTCGTCACGGCGGCTCCACTTCGTTCGGGGACCACCATTGTACGATGACAGTCGTAGTTTGACAGGTGCCGTACTACGACGGCTATCGTACGAACGACCCGAAGGCCCCGCAGGAGGAGTTCCGTCATGACCGTCGCCCTGTTCGAGCCGTACACCCTCAGGTCCCTGACCATCCCGAACCGGGTGTGGATGGCCCCCATGGACCAGTACTCGGCGGAGCCGTCCGGTCCGGAGACGGGCGTCGCGAACGACTGGCACTTCGCCCACTACGCCGCCCGCGGCACCGGAGGGACCGGACTGATCGTCGTCGAGGCGACCGCGGTGGCCCCCGAAGGCCGGATCAGCCCCTTCGACCTCGGCATCTGGAACGACACCCAGGCGGAGGCGCTGGGCCGGATCGCGCGCTTCCTCAAGGAGCACGGCACCGTGCCCGCCCTTCAGCTCGGCCACGGCGGCCGCAAGGCGTCCACCCGGCGCCCCTGGGAGGGCCGCGGCCCCGTCGCCCCCGGCGACCACGGCTGGCAGCCGCTCGCGCCGAGCCCGCTCGCGTTCGCCGAGGGCCATCCCGTCCCGACCGAGCTGACCATCGACCAGATCGCCGCGATCCCCGGCATGTTCGCCGAGGCGGCCCGCCGCGCGCTCGCCGCCGGCTTCGAGGTGGTCGAGGTGCACGGCGCACACGGCTATCTGATCAGCAGCTTCCTCTCCCCGTACGCCAACCACCGCACCGACGCCTACGGCGGCTCCTTCGAGAACCGCACCCGCCTGGCCCTCGACGTCGTGGACGCGGTACGGGGCGTGTGGCCCGACGAGCTGCCCCTCTTCTTCAAGATCTCGGCCACCGACTGGCTGGAGGGCGAGGGCTGGACCGCCGACGAGACCGTCCGCTTCGCGCACCTGCTGCGTGCGCACGGAGTGGATCTCCTCGACGTCTCCAGCGGCGGCAACGGCGGACCGGCCCGGATCCCGCTCGGCCCCGGCTATCAGGTGCCGATGGCGGCGCGGGTCAAGGCCGAGACCGGCCTGGCCGTCGGAGCCGTCGGGCTGATCACGGAGAGCGGGCAGGCGGAGAAGATCGTCGCCAACGGGGAGGCCGACGCCGTCCTGCTCGGCCGTGAGCTGCTCCGCGACGCGTCCTGGGCCCGCCGCGCCGCGCGCGAGCTGGGAGCCGAGACGCACGCACCGGCCCCGTACGCCTGGGCGATCTGACGCCGCCGCGCGTCCCTTCGCCCTCTCCCGTTCCCTCCGTCCCCGCGTCCCCCTTCTCGTCCCTCCCCAGGCCGGAACACGCCGCTGACCTGGGGAGGAGCCCCTTCCGGGAGCCACTGTCAGTGGTCGGGTGCAGACTGGCCCGTATCCGCGACAACGGCGTCCTGGAGGTGTCGGCCATGCCCGACGTAGTACTGACCGTAGGTACCCGCAAGGGTCTGTTCATCGGCCGACGGCGCGACGGCCGGTGGGAGTTCGACGAACCCCACTTCAACGCGCAGGCGATCTACTCGGTCGCCATCGACACGCGCCGCGCGACACCGCGGCTGCTCCTCGGCGGGGACAGTTCGCACTGGGGTCCTTCCGTCTTCCGCTCCGACGACCTCGGCGCCACATGGACCGAGCCCACGAAGCCGGCCGTCAAGTTCCCCCAGGACACGGGTGCTTCGCTGGAGCGGGTCTGGCAGCTGCACCCCGCGCCCGCGCACTCCCCCGACGTCGTCTACGCCGGGACCGAGCCCGCCGCCCTGTTCAGATCCGAGGACGGCGGGGAGTCGTTCGAGCTGGTCCGTCCCCTCTGGGAGCACCCCACCAGGTCCCAGTGGGTGCCCGGCGGTGGCGGCGAGGCCGTGCACACGATCGTCACCGACCGGCGCGACCCCGCGGCCGTGACGGTGGCGGTCTCGACGGCCGGGGTGTTCCGCTCCCGGGACGGCGGGGCGAGCTGGGCCCCCGCCAACCAGGGCGTCTCGGCGGTCTTCCTGCCCGATCCCGACCCGGAGTTCGGCCAGTGCGTGCACAAGATCGCGCAGGACGCCGGCGACCTGGACCGGCTCTACCTGCAGAACCACTGGGGGGTGTACCGCAGCGACGACGCGGGCGGGAAGTGGACCGACATCGGCGCCGGTCTGCCCTCCGACTTCGGCTTCACGGTGGCCGCGCACCCCCATCGGGCCGATGTGGCCTATGTGTTCCCCATCAACGCGGACGCGGACCGGGTGCCCGCCGGCCACCGCTGCCGGGTCTACCGTACGAGTGACGCCGGGGCGCACTGGGAACCGCTGAGCACGGGGCTGCCCGAGGGCGACCACTACGGCACGGTGCTGCGGGACGCGATGTGCACGGACGACGGGGACCCGGCCGGCGTCTACTTCGGCAACCGCAACGGCGAGGTGTACGCGAGCGCCGACGACGGCGACAGCTGGCGGCTCCTGGCCGAGCATCTGCCGGACGTGCTCTGCGTACGGGCGGCGGTGATCGCGTGAGAGGACAGGACACTGCGCCAGTAGAGTGACGGCCGTGGCAGCACGACCGTTGAATGAGATCGTCGAGCCGGGCTGGGCGCACGCGCTCGCGCCGGTGGCCGACAACATCGCCGCGATGGGCGACTTCCTGCGCGGGGAGATCGCCTCCGGGCGTACCTACCTGCCCGCCGGAGCGAACGTCCTGCGCGCCTTCCAGCAGCCCTTCGACGAGGTGCGGGTCCTGATCGTCGGACAGGACCCCTACCCGACGCCGGGGCACGCGGTGGGGCTGAGCTTCTCGGTGGCGCCGGAGGTGAGTCCGCTGCCGCCGAGCCTGGAGAACATCTTCCGGGAGATGCACACCGATCTGGGGCTTCCGCGGCCCTCGAACGGTGATCTGACCCCATGGACCCGGCAGGGGGTGCTGCTGCTCAACAGGGCGCTCACCACGGCTCCGAGGAAGCCCGGGGCACACCGCGACAAGGGCTGGGAGGCGGTGACCGAGCAGGCCATCCGCGCGCTGGCCTCGCGGGGCAAGCCGCTGGTGTCCGTGCTGTGGGGGCGTGACGCGCGCAATCTCCGTCCGCTGCTCGGCAATCTGCCGGCGATCGAGTCCTCGCACCCCTCCCCCATGTCCGCGGACCGCGGCTTCTTCGGGTCGCGGCCCTTCAGCCGGACCAACGAACTGCTTCTGCGTCAGGGGGCGCAGGAAGTGGACTGGCGGCTGCCGTGACGGCCGGGGCCGGGGCCTGGGTCGTCGGGGTCGACTCGGGCGGTTCCGGGCTGCGCATCGCCCTGGCACGCGCCTCGGACGGGCGCGCCGTGGAGACCGTGGAGTCCCGTGAGCCGGTGCGAACGGGTCCGGGCGGGATCGAGGCGGCTCATCTGCTCGGCCAGTTGCTGCCGGCCGTGGAGTCGCTGCGGGGCCGCGCGGGGGCCGGACCCGTGGTCGCCCTCGCCGTCGGCGCCGCCGGTATGGCGACGCTCGGCGAGGAACTGCGGGCGGTCCTGCCCGGCGCGCTGGAGGAGGCCCTCGGCGTACGGCGCCTTGCCCTGGCGGCGGACGCCGTCACGGCGTACGCGGGAGCGCTCGGGCAGCGCCCCGGTGCCGTCGTCGCGGGCGGCACGGGCCTCATCGCGCTCGGTACGGATCTGACGACCTGGCGCCGTGCCGACGGCTGGGGCCATCTGCTGGGCGACTGCGGTGGCGGTGCCTGGATCGGCCGCGCCGGCCTGGAGGCCGCGATGCGCGCGTACGACGGCCGGCGTGGCGGTTCGGCCGCGCTGCTCGCCCGAGCCGAGGCGCGGTTCGGGCCGGCGGCCGGTCTGCCGGGCGCGCTGTACCCGCGGACGGACCGTCCCGCCGTGCTCGCGTCGTTCGCGCCCGACGTGGCCGGCTGCGCCTCCGACGGCGACCCGGTGGCGACGGGGATCCTGCGGCTGGCGGCCGGGCATGTCGCCGAGGCCGCGGCCGCCGTGTGTCCGGCTCCGGGCGCGTACGAAGTGTCTCTGACGGGTGGCCTGTTCAAGCTGGGTGAGCCTCTGCTCGTACCGCTGCGCGCCGAGCTGGCGGAGCAACTGCCGCACGCCCGGCAGACGTCGGCGGCCGGGGATCCGCTCTCCGGAGCGCTCGCCCTCGCAACCGCGCTGGCGACGGATTCACTACGGCTGCCGGTGGAGCCGAAGTTGTTGCATGTAACCGCGTAAGCCGCGGTTCGGACAAAGAGGGGCAGATAACGCTCTGCTGCACCTCACCGCAGTGCTCGGCGGTCAAAACCAGTAGCATGCGGCGCCATGAGCTCCCCCACTGGGCCTGCTTCCGGCCTGCCTGTACGAATGCCGCGACCCCGCCAGCCCGGACGACACCGTCGCCCCGAACCCGTGGCGGCGCCCGAGGGCGCTCCCGCGCTGGTTCTCGCTGTTCCCGGTGTGCCGTCGGCCGCCATACGCTCGCTGGCCGAAGAGGTCGTGAGCATCGCCCGTTCCGAGCTGCCGGGCCTGGAGGCCGCGATCGGCTACCTCGACGGGGACGACGCCGAGTACCCGACCCTGGGAAGCGTGCTGGCGCGCGCCGAGGCGCTCCGCACCGAGCGGTACCAGCTGGCCCTGGCCGCCGGCCGTGAGGCCAGCGCCCCGGAGGGTCCCGCCGCGGTCGTCGTACCGCTGCTCGCCGGCCCGGACAGCGCGCTGATGCGCCAGATCCGGCAGGCCGTGATGGACAGCGGCAACGTTGCCGAGCTGACGGACGTCCTCGGTCCGCACCCGCTGCTCGCCGAGGCGCTGCACGTGCGCCTGTCGGAGGCCGGTCTGGCCCGCGCGGACCGCGCGCGGCTCTTCACGGTCGCCACGGCCGCCGACGGCATCGTCCTCGCGACGGTCGGCGGCGAGGAGGCCGTGCAGGCCGCCGGCATCACCGGCATGCTGCTGGCCGCGCGCCTGGCCGTCCCGGTGATGGCCGCCGCGCTCGACCAGGAGGGTTCGATCACCGCGATCGCCGAGCAGCTGCGCGGCTCCGGCTCGGAGCAGCTGGCGCTGGCCCCGTACCTGATCGGTCCCGAGCTGGCCGACGGCCTGCTCGACGCCGCCGCCAAGGAGGCCGGCTGCGCCGCCGCCGAGCCGCTGGGCGCGTACCCGGCGATCGGCAAGCTGGTGCTGTCGCAGTACACGGCGGCGCTGGGCATCGCGCCGCAGCAGCCGCAGGGTGCTCAGGCTCACTGACCCGTACACGGCGAAGGGCCCGCACCGGACGTTTCCGGTGGCGGGCCCTTCGCCGTGTCCGGATGGGTCAGGCGTGAGGGCGGAAGACCACGCAGGAGGCCGCCGGGGCGTCGACGGAGCCCGCGCGGTGCGGGATGCCGGTCTCCGGGTCGAGGTCGAACCAGGTCACGTCGCCCGAGCGCTCGTTCGCCGCGTACAGCCGTCGGCCCGAGGGGTCGAGGGCCAGGTCGCGCGGCCAGCGGCCGCCGCACGGCACGGTGGTGCGGAGTTCGGCCTTCTCGCCGCTCGGGTCGACGGCGAGGACCGCGATGGAGTCGTCACCGCGGACGGCGGCCCACAGGAAGCGTCCGTCGGGGGAGGCGACGATCGCCGAGGGGTAGTCCGGTCCCGCGGCCCCTCCGGCGACCACCGGGGTCTCCCCGAGCGGCTCCAGGGTGCCCGTCGTGGCGTCCCAGCGGCAGACCGTCAGGGTGGGCTCCAGCTCGTTCAGGACGTAGGCGTGCGTCCCGGCGGGGTGGAAGGCCAGGTGGCGCGGGCCCGTGCCGGGGCGGAGCGGGGCCTCGCCGTGCGGCCTCGGCGCCCCTGAGAGGGCGTCCAGGGCATAGATCCGCACGGAGTCGGTGCCGAGGTCCACAGCGGCCGCCCAGGGCCCTCCGGGGGCCGGGAGGACCTGGTGGGCGTGCGGGGCGCTCTGGCGGTCCGCGACGGGCCCCGAGCCCTCGTGCAGGGCGACGACGACGGGGTCGCCGAGGGACCCGTCGGCCGCGACGGGCAGGGCGGTGACGCTGCCGGAGGTGTAGTTGGCCGTCAGGACGTGGCCCGCGGCGACGGCGAGGTGCGTCGGTCCCGCGCCGCGTACGGCCACGGGAGCGCCGAGGGGCCGGGGCACGTCGCCCGAGACGTCGAAGGCGGTCACGGCGCCCTCCTCGGCCTCGGAGACGGCGTAGAGGAAGGATCCGGCGAGGGCGAGGTAGGAGGGGTCGGGGACGGCGTCCGTCGCGCCGGTGACGGTGAGGGCGCCGGTGGCCGGGTCAACCTCGGCGGTGAGAATTCCGCGGCCCCCCGCGGACGTGAAGGAGCCGATGAAGGCCCGGCCCGGTCCGCGCACGTCTGTCCCACTCATGGCGTCTCCCCATCACGGCAGGGGGCGGTCGTCCGACGGCCCCGCGGTCGGGGCCGACGTTAGCAGGCGGTCTAGACCAAGTTGGATCATGTGGCGACCCGGCCACGGCGGCGACGCCGCCGCGTCGCGGCGCCACCCGGCCGGCCGGGACCCTCAGAGGGCCGGGACTCTCAGACGGTCGGTGCCCAGGCAACCGGGACCCAGACCACCGGGACTCAGGTGGCCGGGACCAGCGGAGCGCCGGGACCCAGACCGCCGGGACCAGCGGAGCGCCGGGACTCAGGCGGCCGGGACCAGTGGAGCGCCGGGGCTCAGGCGGCCGGGACCAGTGGAGCGCCGGGAGAGGTGCGGACGGGGGCCTTCAGGGCCACCAGGGCCTCTTCCAGGCCGTGGAGGTGGCCGAGTGCGGCCTCGGCGCCCGGGTGGTGGGTCGGTGCGCCCTGCTCCTCGACCGTGACCCGGTGCGCCGGGTCCACCGGCGGGACCAGCGCGTGCACGGCGGCCTCGACCCGCCAGGCCGCCGCCGCGAGACGGGCGTCGTGCGAGGCGTCCGGATCCGTGGCGACCGCCGCCAGGCCCCTGATCTCGCGGGCGCAGTCGTCGAGCAGCGCGAGCACCCGGCGGGCGCGCGCCTTGCGGGCCCGCAGCGGGCTCAGCGGGTGGACCAGTGGCGCCAGCGAGAGCCGGGCGCGGCCCAGCAGGACCTCCAGCTCGGCGGCGAGCGGGGCCGGGTCGGCCTCCGGATCGCCGGCGAGCCGTCGCGCCGCCGCGGTGGTGCAGGCGTGGACGCAGGTCACGGCCCGCTCGATCCACGCGTTGGTGGCCGCGTGCGTGGTCACCGGCAGGAGCGCCACACCGACGGCCGCGCCGAGGGCGCCCACCGCCGTCTCCTCGAACCGGAGCACCAGGAGCCCGGGGTGCAGCACCCCGAGGAGCCCGTACAGCAGCCCGGCCATGACGGTCACGAAGAACATCATCCAGCTGTACGAGAGGGGGGCCGTGTAGAAGATCCCGAAGACGCAGACGGCGACGAGTGCGGCCGTCGGGGCGGGTGCGCCCGCCAGCGGGATCGCGATCAGGAATCCGGCGGCGATGCCGGTCACCGTTCCGACGACCCGGCGGAAGCCACGGACCAGCGTCTCCCCGCGCGAGGCGGTGTTGACGAAGATCCACCACGCGGTGCCGACGGCCCAGTACCAGCGCTCGTGCGAGATGAACTGGCCCGCGGCGAGCGCGACCGCGCAGGCCACCGTCGCCTGGAACGCCTGCCGTGTCGTGGGCCGGTCGAGACCGCGGCCGGGCAGCTGGGCGGGCGCCGCGGGCGGCGGCACGCGCCGCTCGATGCACCAGGCCACGAAGCGCACCGCTCCCGCCGCGGCGAGAGCCAGGGCCACCGCCCCGTACAGCTCCGGCAGCTGCGCGGGCAGCGCGTGCAGGAACTGGGTGACGAAGAACATCATGAACGCGAAGATGCCCAGCGCGTGCCCGCGCGGGCCCCAGCGGCGCGCGTACACGCCCGCGAAGATCACGAGGAGCCAGGAGGCGTCACGCAGCAGCGGCGCGCCGTGCAGCGTGGTCGCGAGGGCCAGGACGGGGAAGCCGACCGCGGGAAGCAGCGCCGTCGTCACGGCCTGGCGGCGGACGGTGGGGTCCGCGACGGTGAAGAGCGCCAGCAGGGCCGCGAGACCGCCGGTGATCGAGGCGGTGAGGGAGAGTCCGCAGAGCTCGGCCGCGGCGACGGCGAGTCCGATGGCGAGGACGGCGCGCGAGGAGACGCGCAGCCGGACGCGGCCCGGATCGGGCGCCACGAACACCAGCCTGACCAGCCGGCGACCGGTCGCCCGGAGGTTCTTCACGACGGTAGTTCCGCCCCCGCTGCCGTACACACACCCTCTTCGCGTCTTCTCGTGCCCCGGCCTGCTTGTGGCGGCCCCAGGACATGGGAAAGGCGCCGCGGTCCGGTCACCGGCATCGTCGCCGGTCCGGCGCTCGCGCGGCGCCATGTCTTCACTACTGTTCTCAGAGGAAAGCACCTGGGCACCCAGTGGCTCAACCGAGGTGCCGAAGACTGGACCATTGGTACAGTCGAGACAAGCCCAGCACAGCCAGAAGGGAGCCAACGGACCATGGCGGTGGACGAGCTCGACACCCGGATCCTGCGCCTCCTGATCGAGCAGCCGCGCACCAGCGTGCGCGAGTACGCGCGGATCCTCGGGGTGGCCCGCGGAACGGTGCAGGCCCGGATCGACCGTCTGGAGCGGGACGGCGTGATCACGGCGACCGGTCCGGTCCTCTCCCCCGCGGCGCTCGGCCACCCCGTCCTCGCGTTCGTGCACATCGAGGTCACCCAGGGACACCTGGACGAGGTCGGCGACGCGCTCGCCGCGGTGCCGGAGATCGTCGAAGCGTTCTCGATCACCGGCGGCGGGGATCTCCTGACCCGGGTGGTGGCGCGGGACAACGGGCACCTGGAGGACGTGATCCAGCACTTGATCCAACTGCCGGGCGTGGTCAGGACCCGTACGGAGATGGCGCTGCGCGAGCGCGTGCCGCACCGGCTGCTGCCTCTCGTGGAGTCGGTGGGACGGGCCTCGGCGCGCAGGGGGTGACACCGCACCGGACCCTGCCGCCGCGTTGAGATGCTGGACCCATGAGCACCTCCCCCGCCTCGGTCATCTTCGATCTCGACGGCACGCTGGTGGACAGCGAGCCGAACTACTACGAGGCCACCCGGCGCACGCTCACGGCCTTCGCCGGTGCGACGGACTTCGACTGGGAGCGGCACACGCGGTTCATCGGGATCGGGACCCGCGAGACGCTGGAGATCCTGGCCGAGCGGTACGGGATCGACGCGGACGTCGACACGCTGCTCGACGCCACCAACCGGAGCTATCTGGACCTGGCGCGGGCCTCGACCCCGGTCTATCCGGAGATGCGGACGTTCGTGGAGCGCCTGCACGCGGCGGGTGTGCCGATGGCCGTGGCCTCCGGTTCGTCCCGCGCCGCGATCGAGGCGGTCCTCGCCGGCACCGGGCTCGACGCCTTTCTGACGACGCTCGTCTCCGCGGAGGAGGTCGGGCGCGGCAAGCCGGAGCCGGACGTCTTCCTGGAGGCCGCGCGGCGGCTCGGCGCCGAGCCGGCGCGATGCGTGGTGTTCGAGGACGCGGCGCCGGGCGCGCTGGCGGCACGGGCGGCGGGCATGCGGTGCGTGGCGCTGCCGTACGTCGCGGACACGGCGGACGATCCGGCGTTCCTCGCGGCCGATCTGCTCTTCCCGGGCGGCCAGGCGGAGTTCACGGCGCACGCGGCACTGGACTGGCTGGACCCGCCGGCCAGGACGCGCTGACACGTAGGCGGCGCGCACCTGCGGAACGGTCACCCATCGCTCGTCCGGAGGAGAGCGGGCACATCGGCGAAGGAGTCGAGGACGTGATCCGGTGAGCCGGAGGCAGCCCGATGGGTCTCGGGCAGGTACTTCCCCGTCTTCACCAGGGCGCCGGTGATCCCGCAGCGCTGGGCGGCCAGGACGTCCGACTCGATGTCGTCGCCCACCATCAGGGTGTCTGCGGCCTCGGCGCCGAGGTGCGCGAGGGCGGCCTCGAAGAAGGCCCGCGACGGCTTTCCGGTGATCGCCGCCTCGACCCCGGCGGCCCGTTCGAGACCGACGAGGAAGGCCCCGGTGTCCAGGTCGAGGCCGTCGGCGGTACGCCAGTACAGGTTGCGGTGCATGGCCACCAGCCGTGCACCGTCCCGTACATGACGGAACGCGCGGTTGAGCGTGGCGTAGTCGAAGTCCTCACCGGCCCCGCCGAGGACGACCACGTCCGGCGGGTCGCCCTCGCCGACGAGTGTCAGGCCGGCCAGGTCGTCCCCCACGTCCCCGGTGTTGATCAGCAGGCATCGCGCGCCGGGGTGGTGCTCGCGCAGATGGGCGGCGGTGGCGGCGGGCGCCGTGAGGATGTCGTCGGCGGTGACGGGAAAGCCCTCGCCGGCCAGTGCGGCGGCGAGGGAGGCCCGGCTGCGGGAGGTCGTGTTCGTGACCAGCGCGAGCGGAACTCCGCTCTCCCGCAGTCGCTCCATGGCCGCCACGGCGCCCGGCAGCGGTTTCCAGGAGACGGTGAGCACACCGTCGATGTCGATCAGGACCGCTTCGATACGGGGCACGGGGAGGAACCTCCACACATGCAGTCCCCGGTAGTCCGTCTCCGCACTCGGTCGTCTCGGTCGTCGCCGATGGGCCTGAGTTCCGGGAGGATCTGCCGGGGGCCTGGCCAGAGCCAGCGAGTGGGTCACGCGGGTCGGCGAACGTCTTCGCCGACGGGTGCGGCTCGCTCTGGTTTTCTGGTGTATTAGGGATTTTCCTCCTTATTTCCCCCTCGTCAAGCCCCCCAGACCTCGAACTCGTAGATCCGTGCGGCGGGGTCGCTCGTCTGTGTGGGCCGGGTGATCTGGAGACGTACGTAGCGTGCCGTGGCGCTCACCGCGTGCGTCGTCGTGGCCGCCGTGTTGCCGGTGACGGTCGCGACGGACGTCCAGGGCTCGGCGGTCGAGTCCCGGACCTGGAGGGTGAAGTCCCGGGTGTTCCAGGTCGCGCTCTCCCCGCCCGCCGCCGCGTGCTTCACGGTGAGCCGGTCGATACCCCGGGCCGCGCCGAGGTCGACCTCCAGCCACTTGGCCGAGGTCGTGGTGCACCACTTGTCGGCCGTACCGGCGGAGACGGAGCCGTTGACCGCCTTGGCCGGCGTCTCGCTCCCGTTGCACTGGCCGGAGGCGGTCGCCGGGCGGCCGAGGGCGAGGTTGGACTCGGTGCCCGGGGACCAGCCGACGGTGGTGGTCGCGGCGGGCGAACGGCCGTACTCGGTGGAGACGGCCTCGACCTCCAGCGTCGTCGACGGCTCCGTACCGGCGCGGTCGAGCCGGGGCACGAAGAGGGCGTCGTTGGGGGTGGCACCGAGGAAGGTACGGGTGGAGTCGGCGTTCCGCCGGTACACCTCGTAGTGGTGGACGGAGCCGGAGGCCGAGGGAGTCCAGGCGAGCCGCAGGGACTTGGCGCCGGCGCTCACGTCGGTGGCGCCGAGGACGGTCACCGCGGTCGGGGCGGCGGCGGCGTCCACGGCCCCGTCGTGGACGGCGAGTTGGCCGACCCGGATGTCGTACGAGGGGACGGACGACCCGGCGGCCTGCAGACCGATCTGGGCGATGGTCCGGCCGGAGAAGGCGGACAGGTCGAGGGTCTTGCGCTCCCAGCCGGTGGTGGTGGTCGAGCCGAGGTCGAGGGTGGTGAAGGTGGTCGGCGCGTCGGTGAAGGAGATCGCGGCCTTCAGTCGGGTGGGCCCCGCGGCCGGGGTCTTCAGGACCACCGACAGTCTCGTGTCGGCGGCGACCGGCAGCCTGGTCTGGTAGAGCCGGACGGTGTTCACGGCGTCGAGTGCGCCCGTCAGACGCAGCGAGGAGCCGCCCTCGTAGGCGTCGGCGAAGTCGATGGACGGGGTCAGCCTGGAGCCGGTGGAGGTGACGAGCCAGCGGTAGGTGGGCGGCACGTCCTGGAGGGAGAGGTTGTTCCAGCCGGCCGACGAGACCCGGACGCCGCCGGAGTGGAAGAAGTCGCCCTGACCGGCGCCGAAGGAGGTGACGAACGGCTTGGCGGTGACGGGCGACGACTCGGGGACGTAGTGGGCGAGGCCCTTCCAGGCCGAGGTCGTCGTGGTGTTCGACGGGTCGCCGTTGGCACCGTCCCAGTAACGGGCCTCGCGGGCATGGGAGTCGGCGCGTCCGGTGGAGGAGGTGAAGGTCCACTCGGGCCGGTAGATGCCGAGCGAGGTGACGTGCGGCCGGCCGGCGGGGAAGACCGATTCCCAGGGGACGGAGGTGTTGTGCCCGTTCGCCTCGGTGTCGATGCCCGAGTACAGCTCGTACTCGCTCCTGCCGAGGCTCCGGGCGAGGGTGCGGGAGGAGTCCAGCCCGGAGGCGCTCCAGCCGAAGTCGAGGAACATCGAGTCGGAGGTCCGCTGCGAACCCTCCTGCAGGAACGAGTCGTTGGCGGCGGTCAGCGAGTCCTGCCAGGTCACGGCGCCGGACTCGGTCATCGCGTCGTACCACATGAACTCGACGGGGCCGAGAGAGCGGGCGTAGCGCATCTCGTTGCGCAGTTCGGTGGCGAGCGACGCGTCGCCGCCCGCCGTCTCCTGGTTGATGAACCAGCCGTCGAAGCCGTAGTACTGCGCCACTTGGGCGAGTTTGTCGGCGACCGGGTAGGTGGAGCCGGACTTCCGGGCGAAGTCGCGCACCCACTGGATCTGGCCGCCGTAGGCGGTCGGCGGGAAGAAGACGGTGCCGTAGACCTTGACGCCGTTGCGGTGCGCGGCGTCGATCACGGTCGCGTTGGGGGCGAGGATCAGGCCCTCGCTCGCGGAACCGCCCCAGAAGACCAGCTTGTCGATGTACTGCCAGTGGCCGAAGGCGTAGTAGTGCGGGTTGGCGGAACCCTGCGCGGGGTTGTTCGAGGTGGGGCCGAAGGAGACGAGCGCGGCGATCTTCCCTTCGCCCGCCCGGGCGTTGGCGTTGGCCTTGAGCGCCGGGTCGGAGACGCGGGGCCGCAGCGGGACGCGGGAGCGGTTGAACCGCGCGTCGGGGTCGGTGGCCGGATCCCAGTTCAGGAGGGTGTCGGGGTGCCAGTACGAGGCGTAGGGCTGGTCGCCGGCCGCGGCGGCCCGGGCCGGGGCGGCGGCGCGCGCCTCGGGGGTGTGGGGGGTGAGGCCGAACAGGGCGGCGAGGAGCGCCGCGACCGTCAGCAGGGGAAGGTGTCGTCTCATCCGATACTCCGGTCCAGCGGGAGGGGTGGGGGTGCTGGGTGTACGGGAGGTGCGGCGGTACGAGCGTGCGGCGGAACGAACGAGCGGCGATGCGAACGTGCGCGGCGCGACGAGCGCGGCGGTGCGGGCCCTCGGACAGGTGGCGCGTGCGCCGGTAGGTGCGCGTGCGTGGGCGGGCGGGCCGCGGTCTCGCCCGGGAGGCTAAACGGCTTTAGTTGGCCCGGTCAAGGGCGGGCGGCGCCGTGGACTCGCGGACCGTGAGCCGCGGTGTGGGGTTCTTGATGTCCCGCGCCGCGGCCGGGTCGTCGACGAGGGCGAGGAGCGCACGCGCGACCTGCTCGCCGAGGGCGAAGGTGTCGCGGGAGAGCGCCGTGAGCGAGGGGTGGACGATCCGGGTGAGGGCGGAGTCGTCGAAGGAGACGACGGACAGTTCGCCGGGGACGGCCACACCCATCTCCGTGGCGACGCCGAGCCCGGCGACCGCCATCACGTCGCTGTCGTAGATGATCGCCGTCGGCCGCTGCGGCCGGGCGAGCAGGGCGCGGGTCGCAGCCGCCCCCTCGGCGTCGCTGAAGTCGGTCGGCAGCGAGACGGCCTCGGTGAGGCCGAGGCGCCGGGCGCTGTCCCGCACCGCCCGGATCCGGCGCTGGGTGTGCTGGAAGGCCGGGAGTCCGGCGAGGTGCGCGATGCGCCGGTGGCCGAGGGCGGCGAGGTAGTCGACGATCGAGATCATCGCCTCGCGGTCGTCTGCCCAGACGCTCGGCAGACTGCCGTGCCGGCCGGGCCCGCCGAGCACGGTCGTGGGCACCCCGAGCTCTTCGAGGACGCGGATCCGGGGATCGCGGACCTGGAGGTCGACGAGGACGAAACCGTCCACGCGGTGCTCCGACGTCCACCGCCGGTAGACCTCGATCTCGGCCGCCGTGTCCTCGACGACCAGCAGGTTCAGGGCTGTGCCGCGCACGGAGAGTCCGGCCTGGAGTCCGCTGAGGAGATGGCTGAAGAAGGGTTCGAGGCCGATGGTCCGCGCGGGCCGGGCCAGGACGAGGCCGACCGCGCCCGCCCGGGCGCCGCCGAGGGCACGCGCGGCGCTGTGGGGGCGCCAGTTCATCTCCTCCGCGACCCGCAGGATGCGCTCGCGGGTCGCGTCGCTCACCCCCGGCCGGCCGTTGAGGGCGAAGGACACGGCGCCCTTGGACACCCCGGCCCGGCGGGCGATGTCGGCGATCGTCGGTCTGGCCACGGGCGCCCCTTCCCTCGTGCGCACTGTCTTGACAGCGGAGTGTAGCCGGAGCATAGTCCCCCATCGCTAGACCGGTTTAGTAGCTCTGCCTCGTCCGCCAGAACAGACCGGGAGACCTCTCAGATGCGAACAAGCAGCCACTGGATACGGCTGGCCGTGGCCGCGGTCGCCGCGGCGACCCTCGCCGGCTGCGGCCTCGGCGATCCGAACGGAGCGGACGGCGACGCCGCCGGAGGAGGCGGGGGCGAGGTGAACGGCAGGGTCTCGCTCCAGACCTGGGCGCTGAAGCCGAAGTTCACCGCGTACATGGAGGGCGTGATCGACGCCTTCGAGAAGAAGCACCCGGGCGTCGAGGTGGAGTGGCTCGACCAGCCGGGCGACGGCTACTCAGAGAAGGTGCTCAGCCAGGCTGCGGGCGGCACGCTGCCCGATGTGGTCAACCTGCCGCCGGACTTCGCACTGCCGCTGGTGAAGCAGAACATGCTGCTCGACGTGGCGGGCGCGGACCCGGAGCTGGACGCCGACTACGTCGAGGGCGGCACCGCCGCCTACCGGTTCGCGGGCCACGACGGTACGTACGGCTATCCGTGGTACCTCAACACCGACGTCAACTACTGGAACTCCGAGCTGCTCGCCCGGTACGGCCTCGACCCGAAGAAGCCGCCGGCCACCCTGGACGAGCTGATCACGGCGGCCAGGACCGTCAAGGAGAAGTCCGGCGGCGAGGTCTACCTCATGAGCCGCAAGCCGGGGCTGATGGACTTCGCCAACGCCGGGGTGAAGCTCATGTCCGACGACGGCACGTCCTTCACCTTCAACACCCCCGAGGCCGCCGCGCTCCTGGACACCTACCGCGCCGCGTTCAAGGAGGGGCTGCTGCCCAAGGACGTGCTGACGGAGACGTACGCGGGCAACACCAAGCTCTTCTCCTCCGGCACGGCCGCCTGGACTACGGCGGGCGGCAACTACGTCACCTCCCTGGCAACCGACAACCCGAGCCTCGCGCCCAAGGTGGTCTCCTCCCCGGCGATGGGCACACCGCCGCTCTACGTCCAGGGCCTGTCGGTCTCCCGGGCGACGAAGAACCGGGCCACCGCGCTCGCGCTCGCCCGCTGGGTCACCAACGCCGAGAACCAGGCCGCCTTCGCCCACCTCACCAGCATCTTCCCGTCCACCAAGGCCTCCGCCTCGGACGCCTTCTTCAGCAGGAGCGACGGGACGAACGCCGGGGACGCCAAGGTCACGGCGTTCACGTCACTGGCGACGGCGAAGATGCTGGAGCCCGTCCAGGCCAACGACGCGATCAAGACGGTGGTCAACCAGCAGATCGCCCTCGCCCTGAACGGCCAGGCCGGCTCCAAGGAGGCGCTGGACACGGCCGTGGAGCGCGCCGACCAGCTGCTGAAGGACTGAGCACATGACACACCGGCGCTGGTTCACCCCGTGGCTGCTCGCCGGACCGGCCGTCGTCTGGCTCGCCGTCTTCAACCTGTGGCCGGCGGTGAACACCGTGATCCTTTCGTTCACCAACGCCAAACCACTGGGCGGCGGCCGCTTCACAGGCCTGGCCAACTACGAACGCGCCCTGAACGACGCCCAGTTGACGGACGCACTGATCAACAGCATCGTCTATCTGCTCATCTGCCTGCCGCTGCTGACCCTGCTGCCGCTGCTGCTCGCGCTGCTGGTGGAGCGGAGGCTGCCGGGGATCACCTTCTTCCGTACCGCCTTCTACACACCGGTGGTCGCCTCCGCCGTGGTGGTGGCCCTGATCTGGGGCTGGCTCCTGGACGACCGCGGCCTGCTCAACGGCGTGCTCGCCGGGCTCGGGCTCACGGACCGGCCGGTCGACTTCCTCACCGACCGCTGGCTGCTGCTGTTCAGCGCCATCGGCCTGACCGTGTGGAAGGGCCTCGGGTACTACATGGTCATCTACCTCTCCGCGCTCGGGAACGTGGGCCGCGAGCTGCACGAGGCCGCCGCCGTCGACGGAGCGTCCGCCGTACGCCGCTTCTGGCACGTGACCCTGCCGGGCGTGCGGACCACGATGATGCTGGTCTCCGTCCTGATCTCGGTCTCCGCGCTGCGCGTCTTCTCCGAGCTCTACGTCCTCTCCCACGGCACCGGCGGCCCGGGCGGCCGGGACATGTCGGTGGTCATGCTCATCCAGATGTACAGCCGCGGCTTCACCGGGCACATCGGCTACGCCTCCGCCCTGAGCCTGCTGCTCTTCGTGATCACCATCGGCCCGATGCTGCTCCTCGCCCGGCTGAACCGGAAGGCGGCCTGACCATGCCCGTACGAGCGTCACGGGGTTTCGGGACCCCCGGCCCGGCCGCGCAGTCGGCCCGGTACGCGCTGCTCGCCTTCGTCCTGCTGCTGACGATCGGGCCGTTCCTGTGGCAGCTGTCCACCTCCCTGAAGGGCCCGGGCGAGGACGTCTACTCCCGTACGCCGGACTTCCTCCCCCGCGACCCGACGCTCGCCAACTTCGCGCAGGTCGCCGACACCGTCCCGGTGTGGACGTACGCGCTCAACTCGCTGACGGTGGCGGCGATCGCCGTGGCCGGGAACGTCGTCGGGGCCACCCTCGCGGGCTTCGCCCTCTCCCGGCTGCGGTTCCGCGGCGCCCGGCTCGTACTCGGCCTGTTCGTCGCCACGCTGGTCCTGCCCGGTGAGGTCACGATCGTCTCCCAGTACGTGACGGTCCGCAGCATGGGCCTGACCGACACCCTGCTCGGAGTGGCGCTGCCCGGGGCCGTCGCCATGCTCAACGTGCTGCTGATGTACACGGCGTTCCAGGCCGTTCCGCCCGAGCTCGACGCCGCCGCGCTCGTCGACGGGGCGAACGTGTGGCAACGGCTGGTCCATGTGGGGCTGCCGAACGTACGGGGCATGCTGAGCGTGGTCGTGATCTTCACCTTCATCGGCGCCTGGGACGACTTCCTGTGGCCGCTGATCGTGCTCAACGACCCCGCGCGGTACACCCTCACCGTGGGGCTGCAGTACCTCGACGGCACGTTCACCGCCAACCCGCGGCTGATCGCGGCCGGAACCATGATCGCCTTCCTGCCGGTCGTGGCCGTGTTCGCCGCGCTCCAGCGGTTCTTCTTCAGGGGCGTCGAGGAAGGCGCCATCAAGGGATGACCAACGCAGAGGACGTGATGCGGAGAATGATCCCGCTGCCCGCCGCCCCGCGCTTCGGCGTCAACTACACGCCGAGCCGGGGCTGGTTCCACCACTGGCTGGACTTCGATCTCGACGAGGTCCGCACCGATCTGGACGCGATCGCCGCCCTCGGCCTCGACCACCTCCGGGTCTTCCCGCTCTGGCCCGTCTTCCAGCCGAACCGCACCCTGATCCGCCCGCGCGCCGTCGCCCAGCTGGTCGCCCTGGTGGACGCGGCGGCGGAACGGGGCCTGGACGTGGCCGTCGACGGGCTGCAGGGCCATCTCTCCAGCTTCGACTTCCGGCCCTCCTGGACGCTCACCTGGCACCGGCGCAACCTCTTCACCGATCCGGACGTGCTCGACGGTCAGGCCGCCTATCTGCGCACCCTCGCCTCGGCACTCGCGGACCGCCCCAACTTCCTCGGCATGACGCTCGGCAACGAGATCAACCAGTTCTCCGGCGATCCGCACCCCGATCCCGACCGGATCACCCCGGACGAGGCGGAGAGCTGGCTGCGGCGCATGCTCGAAGAGTGCGAGCGGGCGGCGCCCGGACGGCTGCATCTGCACGCGGAGTACGACGCCGCCTGGTACCTGGACGAGCACCCCTTCACACCCGCCCACGCGGCCCGGATCGGCGCGGTGACGGCCGTGCACTCCTGGGTCTTCAACGGCACCGCCCAGCGCTACGGCGCCGAGTCCGTCGCGACCGGGCAGCACGCCGCGTATCTCATCGAGCTGTCGAAGGCCTGGGCCGAGGATCCGGGCCGGCCGGTGTGGCTCCAGGAGGTGGGCGCGCCCGCCCCGCACATCGCGCCGGACCGGGCCGCGGACTTCACCCGTACGACCGTGGCGGCAGCCCTCGACTGTCCGGACCTCTGGGGCATCACCTGGTGGTGCTCGCACGACGTCGACCGCTCGCTCGCCGACTTCCCCGAACTGGAGTACAGCCTCGGCCTGTTGACCGGAGACGGTGCGGTGAAGCCGGCCGGACGGGCACTCGCCGACGCCGTGGCGGAGTTCCGTGCCCTCGCCCACCGGCCGCGTCCGAGGACCACGGCCCTCGTGCTCGATCTGCCGGACGAGGCGGCCAAGCGTTCGGCGTGCGCGCCGGGCGGGGCGTTCTTCGAGGCGTTCATGCGACTCGCCGCGGACGGCGCGCGGCCGGCCGTCGTACTGGCGTCCCGGGCGTCGGACCGCGATCATCTCACCGCACGCGGGATCACCGAGACGGTCACCGTCGACGACGTCGACAGGCCCTGACGACCACCCTCTCTTACGTGATGGAGCGACTGGCATGCATGACGACCGCACCCTGATCGAGTCCCGTCTCAAGCGCGTCCTGGAGGAGCGCATCCGGCCGGCGATCCATCCGGAGTCCGTACCCCTGGAGGTGGGGATCTGGACCGCGCCGGACGAGCCGGTGCCGGTGGCCGAGGGGATCGCCGCGCCGCGTACCCCGATCGCGGCGGGCGGGGCGTGGGGCGCTCCCTGGGGTACGAGCTGGCTCACGGTCTCCGGGCGGGTTCCGGAGGCCTGGGCGGGGCGGACGGTGGAGGCCCTGATCGACCTCGGTTTCGACGCGAACATGCCGGGCTTCCAGTGCGAGGGGCTGGTCTACCTGCCGGACGGCTCGCCGGTGAAGGGCCTCAACCCGCGCAATCAGTGGGTGCGGATCGCCGACCCGGCGGTCGGCGGCGAGGAGGTGCTGCTGCATGTGGAGGCCGCGTCCAATCCGGTGATCCTGGACTACCACCCCTTCCTGCCGACCGAGCTGGGCGATAAGGAGACGGCGGGCGACGCGCCGCAGTACCGGCTCGCGCGGATGGACCTGGCGGTCTTCGACGAGACCGTGTGGCAGCTGGTGATCGACCTGGAGGTGCTCGGCGAGCTGATGGCGGAGCTGCCGGTGGACGGCGCGCGCCGCTGGGACATCCTGCGGGCCGTGGAGAGCGCGCTGGACGAGGTCGACCTCCAGGACGTCAACGGTACGGCGGAGGCGGCCCGTTCGCGCCTCGCCGAGGCGCTCGCCTCGCCGGCCGAGCCGTCGGCGCACCGGATCAGCGCGGTCGGCCATGCCCATATCGACTCGGCCTGGCTGTGGCCGCTGCGCGAGACGGTCCGCAAGGTGGCCAGGACGACCGCGAACATGACGGCGCTCCTGGAGGACGAGCCGGACTTCGTCTACACGATGTCGCAGGCCCAGCAGTACGCGTGGATCAAGGAGCATCGTCCCGAGGTCTACGCGCGGGTGAAGAAGGCGGTCTCGGAGGGCCGGTTCGTGCCGGCCGGGGGCATGTGGGTGGAGTCCGACACCAACATGCCGGGCTCCGAGGCGATGGCCCGTCAGTTCGTGTACGGCAAGCGGTTCTTCCTGGAGGAGTTCGGCGTCGAGAACGAGGAGGCGTGGCTGCCGGACACGTTCGGCTTCGCGGGCGGGCTGCCGCAGATCATCAAGGCGGCCGGGTCGAAGTGGCTGCTGACGCAGAAGATCTCCTGGAGCCAGGTCAACTCCTTCCCGCACCACACGTTCTGGTGGGAGGGCATCGACGGGACGCGGATCTTCACGCACTTCCCGCCGATCGACACGTACAACTGCTCGATGCGGGGCAAGGAGATCGCCCACGCCGTCCGCAACTTCAAGGACAAGGGCCGGGCCCGGCACTCGATCGCTCCGACCGGCTGGGGTGACGGGGGTGGCGGCACGACCCGCGAGATGGTCGCGAAGGCGGCCCGGCTGCGGGACCTGGAGGGTTCGGCCCGGGTGCGCTGGGAGCGGCCCGCGGAGTTCTTCGCGAAGGCGGAGGCGGAGTATCCGCACGCCCCTGTCTGGGTGGGCGAGTTGTATCTGGAACTGCACCGGGCGACGCTGACGAGTCAGGCGCGGACCAAGCAGGGCAACCGGGCGAGCGAGAACCTGCTCCGCGAGGCGGAACTGTGGGCGGCCACGGCCGCCGTGCGGGCCGGAGTCCCCTATCCGCACGAGGAGCTGGACCGGATCTGGAAGACGGTGCTGCTGCACCAGTTCCACGACATCCTGCCGGGCTCCTCGATCGCGTGGGTGCACCGCGAGGCGGAGCGGACGTACGCGGCGGTCGCCGAGGAGCTGAACGGCATCATCGGCCGGGCACAGCGGGTGCTCGCCGGTGACCCGGTGGCGGGCGGCGAGACGGTCTTCAACGCGGCCCCGCACGAGCGCGCGGGGGTGCCGGCGGGCGGGGCGGGGGCCGTCACGGGGGTGGTGTCCGGCTGCACCGCCGAGGAGCGGCCCGGCGGCGGGTTCGTCCTGGACAACGGGCTGCTGCGCGTGACGGTGGACGGGCGCGGACTGGTGGTGTCGGTGCTCGACCTGGTGGCCGGGCGGGAGACGCTCGCCCCGGGGGCCGCGGGCAATCTGCTCCAGATCCATCCCGACTTCCCGAACATGTGGGACGCCTGGGACGTCGACCAGTTCTACCGCAACACCGTCACGGACCTGACCGGGGCGGACGAGGTGACGCTCGCCGAGACGAGCACCGGCTCCGTGTCCGTACGGGTGACGCGGTCGTTCGGGGCCTCGCGCGCCGTGCAGACGCTGACGCTCGCCGCGGGGGCGGGACGGCTCGACCTGGAGACCGAGGTCGACTGGCACGAGACGGAGAAGTTCCTCAAGGTGGCCTTCCCGCTCGACCTCCACACGGACCGGTACGCGGCGGAGACCCAGTTCGGCCATCTGTACCGGCCCACGCACACCAACACCAGCTGGGAGGCGGCCAAGTTCGAGGCGTGCAACCACCGCTTCGTGCACTTCGAGGAGCCCGGCTGGGGCGTCGCCGTGGTGACGGCGTCGACGTACGGGCACGACGTGACCCGTACCGTACGGCCGGGGGACGGCGGCACGACGACGACCGTACGGATGTCCCTGCTGCGCGCCCCGCGGTTCCCCGATCCGCACACCGACCAGGGGGTGCACCGCTTCCGCCACGCGCTGGTGCCGGGTGCCTCGGTCGGGGACGCGGTCCGCGAGGGATACCGGATCAGCCTGCCGGAGCGCCGGGTCCCCGGGGGCGCGGACGTCGCCCCGCTGGTCGTCCTGGACGACGACGCCGTCGTGGTGAGCGCCGTGAAGCTGGCCGACGACCGGGGCGGTGACGTGGTGGTCCGGCTCTACGAGTCCCGGGGCGGACGGGCGCGGGCGCGCCTGAGCACCGACTTCGCCTGGGACGGGGTGACGGTGTGCGACCTGCTCGAGCGGCCGCTCGCCGACGTGCCACCCGGCACGGCGCGTGCGGAGGACGGCGCCGTGGAGCTGGCCCTGCGCCCCTTCGAGCTGGTCACGCTGCGCTTCACGGGGGCGGGCCAGCGCGGGTGAAGGGCGTCTATCCGGAAGTCGTGCACATGACGCCGGCCCGCGCCCGCCAGATGCGGATGGTCGGTGGCCAGCTCGGGGTGGCGGTGCTCCAGCTCGTCGGGGTCCGTGCGCGGCCAGAGCCGTAGGGCGGCGACGGCGGCGAGAAGGGCGAGGAGGCCCAGCGCGCCGGCGGCGGCAGCGAGGCCGGCGCGGGCGGCCGTCCACCCGGCCAGCGGGTAGGCGAGCAGCCAGCAGCCGTGGGCGAGGGAGAACCGGGCGGCGAAGACGGCGGGCAGGTCCGCGCTGCCCGCCGAGCGCCGCAGCAGGCGCCCGCCGGGGGTCAGGACGGCGGAGGTGGCGGCGCCGAGGACGAGCCAGGCGGTGAGCAGGGCGGGCCAGGACCAGGGGCCCGGGCCCGCCGCCAGGCCGGCCGGGAGGAGGACGAGGACCCCGGCCGTCACGAAGGCCGCGGGGAGCATCAGGGCGCGGTCGCCGGTCCGGTCCAGGACGCGGGGCAGCACCAGCGCCGCGGCCATCGAGCCCGCTCCGTACGCGGCGAGGGCGAGCGTGACGTGACCGACGGGCCGTCCGAGGACCTCGCGGACCAGGACGACGGTGTTGACGAGGACCATCGCGCCGCCGGCGGCGACGACGAGATCGAGCGCGAGGAGGGCGCGCAGACGCGGGGTCGCCAGGACGAGCCGGATGCCGAAGGCGGCCCTGGCGTACGCGCCGCCGGTCCGTTCGGCCGGTGCGGGGGTGGGGAGGAGGACGGAGGCGACGAGGGCGGCGGAGGCGAGGAAGCCGACCGCGGTGCCGGTGAAGAGCAGGCCGGACGGGACGAGGACGAGCAGGGCGGCGGCCAGCGCCGGGCTGAACAGGTTCTCCAGGTCGTAGGCGAGGCGGGAGAGCGAGAGGGCGCGGGTGTAGTCGCGCTCGTCGGGCAGGATGTCGGGGACGGTCGCCTGGAAGGTCGGGGTGAAGGCGGCGGAGGCGGCCTGGAGCAGCAGGATCAGGACGTAGACCTGCCAGACCTCGGTGACGAAGGGCAGGGCGAGGGCGGCGGCGGCGCGCGTGAGGTCCATGGCGACGAGCAGCGCGCGCCGGGGTATCCGGTCGGCGAACGCGCTGACCAGTGGGGCGATTCCGACATAGGCGACCATCTTGATCGCGAGCGCCGTCCCGAGGACCGCGGAGGCGTCGGCGCCCGCGAGGTCGTAGGCGAGGAGGCTCAGCGCGACGGTGGCGAGGCCCGTACCGGCGAGGGCGACGACCTGGGCGGTGAAGAGGCGACGGTAGGTGCGGTGACGCAACACGGACAGCATGAGGCCCGCCCTCGTTCGGCTCCGGGGGTCGTGACCACGGTAGCGGACATGTGCATAGTTGCGCACATGTCAGATGCGGAGGGATCGGTTCAGTCGTGCCAGGGCTCGCCGGTCACCTGGTGGTCCGCGTGGTTGATCGCCTCGACGACGAGACGCCGCATATGGCCGTCCGGGAGCGTGTACACCACCCGGCGGCCGTCCTTGCGGTGCTGGACGAGCCCGCCGAGCCGCAGCTTCGCCAGATGCTGGCTGACCGCGGGCCGGGCCGCGCCGCAGGCCTCCGCGAGGGCGGTGACGTCCGACTCGGCGCGCGACAGCAGCCACACCAGATGCAGCCGGGTCGGGTCCGCGAGCAGCGCGAACACCCCGGCCGCGGCGGCGAGCTCAGGGGCGCCGGGCGTGCGCTGATGCACCACGCTCGCAGGTGAGGATCTCTCGCGTTCAGCCATGGGGCCATCGTAGGCGCGGCCGCGGAAACGGAAGGCGCCCCGGCGTGGAACGGAAACCGCCCCGGCGCGATGTGCGGCGCCGGGGCGGGTCCGTGAAGGCTGTCGGAGCTCAGTCAGAGCTTATGCATGCCCTTGTAGGGGCTGAGGACTCGGACCTGGGAGGCCCCGAAGTCGACGAGCAGCGCACCCGTCGGCTCCTGGCCGATGATCTTCCCGAGGCCGTGACGATCGTGGGAGACGCGGTCACCGACGGCGAACTCCTTGATCACGGGATCGACGGGAGCCGCGAAGGGGCTGGTGGACAGGTGGCGCCGGGGCGCGGATCGGTTCGTCATCGTCAAGCCAGTATGCCCTTCGGGAGGCCGCGGGCACAGACGCGAACGGTCCCGGGATCCCCGGGCGGCGATCACCGCGGACCCCGATCCGGCGGACGGTCACGCCAACACCCGGGCAGCGCATCGGTGTTGACCGGTTCACGGGACCGGAAGAACCGGAATGCCCTCCTCGACAGCAGTCGTGATCCCGCCGGGCGCACCGCTGTCACCCGACGATCAGCGTGCTGTCAGCGCCGCCGCACACCGTGTGACGTGTCGGTCGAGCACGAGGAGAGACGATGACCCACGTCATCCGGGCCGAAGGCCTGGTCAAGAGGTACGGGACCACGGCCGCCGTGGACGGTGTGGACCTGGAGGTCCGGGCCGGCGAGGTGGTGGGCCTGATCGGCCCCAACGGGGCGGGCAAGAGCACGGTCGTGCGGATCCTGTCCGCGCACGACCGGCCCGACGCCGGCCGGGCCACGGTCTGCGGTCACGACGTCGTACGAGAGGGACGGCGGGTCCGCGCGCTGCTCACCCCTGCGGGGGCCGCGGAGGGTGCAGGGGGCACGGGTGACGCCGGGCGTGCGGGGGCCGCGGGGGCCGACGGACTTCTCGGATGCTTCGCGCTCACCGGAGCCGTCGGCCGTCCGGTCGACACGCTCTCCGACGGGGAGCGGCGCGGCCTCGAACTGGTGGCGCGGCTCTCCGCAGGCCCCCAGGTGCTGATCCTGGACGAACCGGACAGCGGGCTCGACGTCCGGGCGCGGCGGGCGGTCCGGGACGTCGTCCGCCGGCTCGCGGCGGAGGGGACGGCCGTGCTCTTCACGACACAACACCCGGACGAGGCGGACGGCCTGGCCGACCGGGTGGCTCTGCTCGACCGCGGCCGGATCGTCGCCGAGGGACGGCCGGAGGAGGTCGGGCGCCGGGCCGGGGAGGCGTCGTTGCGCGTCCGGCCGAGCCTGGCGGGGGACGGGGACGCGGTGTCCCGGATCCTGACGGAGCTGACCGGTGCCGCCCCGTCGTACGAGCCGCACACCGGCACCCTGTCCGCCCCGGCCGCCGACCCGATGCTCCTGTCCGCACTCGTACGGCGCCTGGAACGCTCCGGCATCGGCACCGAGACCCTGGGCCTGCACCAGCCGACCCTCCAGGACGCCCTCGCCGCGCTCGCGTACCGGCCCACCGCGCGCCGGACGGAGTGACGGCCGCCCCCGTCCGAGGGAGGCACGCCGCCGTGGGTCAGAGGGGCCGGACCCGGGAGCGCAGGAGGCAGAACTCGTTGCCCTCGGGGTCGGCCAGGACGTGCCAGCTCTCGGTGCCGGTCTGACCGACGTCGGCGGGCCGGGCGCCGAGAGCGAGCAGCCGCTCCAGCTCGGCGTCCTGGTCACGGTCGGTGGCGTTGACGTCCAGGTGCAGCGGGAGCTTCCCGCTGCGCGGGGCGGTGCTCCGGCTGAGGACGAGGGTGGGCCCCGCCCCGTGGGGATCCGGAGGCCCGATCTCGATGCTCCCGTCCTCCTCGCGGTCGCGTTCGACGTAGCCGAGGACCTCGCTCCAGAACGCGGCGAGCCGCTCCGGGTCTGCGCAGTCGATGACGAGCTCGGTGATGCGGCATGCCATGCCGGTCAGTGTACGGAGCGGGCGGCCGTTCCGGCCGGACGGGCGGTGAGGGGGAAGACGGGCCGGGAGGCGGGCCGTCACGTGATGTCCACGCCCTCCCCCGTCACACGGCGTCCACGCCCTCCACCCTTCAAGGGACTTCCACGTCCTGCCCCCGTCACACGGTGTCCGCGCCCTCCGCTGTCACGAGCCCCAGCGCCTCCTGTCGCGGGAGGGTCGCGCCGCGCTCGTAGGCCTCGGCGTACGCGGACTCGCCCAGCGTCTCCGTCAGTCCGGCGGCCAGGGCCCGCAACTCCGGGTCACCGAAGTCGAACGCGCCGCGGATCGCCCTCGTCATGCCCAGGGCGGTCGCCGCGCCGACCTGATCACCCTCCAGGGCGATCAGCAGCGCGCGTTGCTCCGTGACCCACGTGATCCCGTTGTTGTCGCCTCGCGCGACATAGCCGCGCACCGCTCGGGGCAGGAGGGCCCTGGCCTCCTCGGACGCTCCCCTGGTGATCAGGTTCGCCATCCTGCCGGCGGTGATGATGTCCCGGCTCGTCTGCTCGGGGTACGGGAGCCGGTGCACGACGGCCTCCATCCGGTCCAGGGCTTCCTCGGCCAGGCCCAGCGCGCCGGCGACACGGTGCGCGTAGGCGAGCTGGGGCAGGAGCCCGACCTCCATCCGGCGAAGACCGCGATCCCTGGCCAGTCGCCGGGCCGCGTGGATGTCGCGCACGGCGCCTTCGTGGTCCCCGGAGCGCGACCGCTCCTGCGAGAGGCGGAACTTGGTCCACGTGAGGTGTTCCTCGGTGCCCAGTTCGGAGCTGATCGCCACCGCCCGTTCGAACACCGCAAGGGCGGGGCCGTACTCGGCCCGCAACGAGTGGTCACGGCCGAGCGGGAGCAGGCTCATCAACAGCCCCCAGCGGTCCCCGACCTCCTCGAAGCCGCGCAGGGCCGCGGCGCGTGCCTCGGCTCCGCTCTCCAAGTCTCCCTGCTCGGTGAGGACGAAGTCGTGCGCCCAGTGGGCGCTGGCCCGGACCCAGGGGTCCGTGGAGCGCAGGGACTGCCGGAGCCCCCGCTCCCGCTGGTCCGCGTCGCCCGCGAGCTGGGACATCCGCAGCAGAGGAAGGGCCGGATGGAAGCCGAGCACCTCGGCGGTGTCGACGCTCGCCGGGTCCGTCGGCGTGTCCTCCCGCTCGGCGTCCGGGGTGCCGGCGGCGGTGCGGACGAGTCCGAAGGCGACCCTCGCCTCCTCGGGCAGGGCGTCGCCGAGCTCGAGCACGGCTCCGAGGAAGGTCTCGAACTGGGTGGTCATCCCGCGGATCCCCCAGTACCAGAACATCGCCCGGACGAACCGGGCCGCCTTCGCGGCGTCCCGGGCGTCGAGGACCGACCGCAGTGCGGCCACCATGTTCTCGTGCTCGGCGTCGAACACCGCGATCGCGCGCAGCTGTTCGCCGGTGCGCAGCAGGGGTTCCAGCTCCTCGGCGAGGGCCAGGAAGTGGTCGGCGAACGGAAGGGAGACCCCGTCCCCGGCCCGGGCGAGCCGGTCGGCGGCGAAGGCCCGTACGGTCTCCAGCATCCGGTACCGGGGCTCGCCCTCGCCGGAGGAGGTCACGAGGGACTTCTCGACGAGGGCGCCGAGTACGTACACCACGTCCTCGGCGGGGAGGGTGTCGTCGGCGCAGACTCCCTCGAGGGCGGCGACGGTGGCTCCTCCGGGGAAGACCGACAGCCGCCGGGCCAGGAGACGTTCGGGCTCGTCGAGGAGGTCCCAGCTCCATTCGACGAGGGCGAGCAGGGTCCGCTGACGGGGCAGGGCGGTGCGGCTCCCCGACGTGAGGAGCCGGAAGCGGTCGTCGAGGCGGCGCGCGATCTGGTCCACGCTCATCGAGCGCAGCTTGGCCGCGGCCAGTTCGAGGGCGAGCGGCATGCCGTCGAGGCGACGGCAGATCTCGACGGTGGCGCCCGCCGTGGTGTCGTCGAGCGCGAAGTCGGGGCGGACCCCCACGGCCCGGTCGACGAAGAGCCGTACCGCGGCCGCGTCGCGGGCCTCGGCCGTCTCCCGCGAGGGGTCCGGGAGTTCCAGCGGACCGAGCGGGCAGAGTGCCTCGCCGGTGATGGCGAGGGCCTCTCGGCTGGTGGCGAGGATCCTCAGCAGCGGCAGCCGGTCGAGGAGTTCCTCGGCGAGTTCGGCCGCGGCCTCGACGAGGTGTTCGCAGTTGTCGAGGACGAGGACGGCCTCGCCGCCGTCGAGGAGCTCGGCCAGCCGGTCGACGGGCGTCGCGCCCGCGCCCTGCGCGCCGTTGTACACGCGGCCGTCCTTGGAACCGAGCGCGCCCAGCACCGCGTCGGCCAGCCGGTCGCCGTGGCTCACACCGGCGAGGGGCGCGAACCAGACCCGGCCGCGCTCGTGGGCGCGGTGCCGGGTCGCGGCCTCCAGGGAGAGCCGGGTCTTGCCGGCGCCGCCGAAGCCGACGACGGTGACGAGGCGGGAGGAGGACAGCAGGGCTGCCACACGCTCCAGTTCGCGGTCCCGGCCGACGAAGCTCGTCAGCCGGGCCGGAAGGCGGCTCGCCGCCGCGGTCTCGGGACGGTCGGCGGGCGCGGTCAACTCGCCTCGCAGGAGCGCCATATGGACGTCCTGGAGTTCGGCGGACGGGTCGACGCCGAGTTCCTCGCCGAGCCGGCCGCGCATCTCCTCGTACACGGCGAGCGCGTCGGACTGGCGGCCGGCGGCCGACAGCGCCTTCATCCGCAGACCGGCGATGCGCTCGCTCAACGGGCGTTCGGCACCGGCTGTTTCGAGGTCAGTGAGGACCTCGGAGTACCGTCCGATACGCAGTTCGGCGTCGAACCGGTCCTCGGCGGCGGAGGCCCGCACGTCGTCGAGACGGATGGCGACGGTACGCGCGTAGGGGGCGTCGAGGACGTCGGCAAGCGCCGGGCCCCGCCACAGCGCGAGGGCCTCGCCGAGCAGCGAGGCGGCCTCGTCCGCGCGCCCGGCCGCCAGAGCGCGCCTGCCGCGTGCCGCCAGTTCCTCGAAGCGGTGGGCGTCCACGTCCTCGTCGCGTACCGACAGGCGGTAGCCGCCGGCGACGGACTCCAGCGTGGCGACGCCCCGCAGGGCCTTGCGCAGCCGGGACACCAGCGCCTGGAGGGCGTTGCCCACCTCGGCCGGGGAGTCGGCCCCCCACAGGCCATCGACGAGCGTGTCCGCAAGGACGGGCCGGCCACCCTCCAGCGCGAGCCTGGCCAGCAGCATCCGCAGCCGGAGACCTCCGATGTCGACCGGCGACGCGTCGTCGGTCAGGGCCTCGACCGGACCGAGCAGGACGATCTTCACGACGGTGGCCTCCCCCAGGCGCAGCGAACCCCGCCATCCTAGCGATCTTGCCCGGCCGGGGCTCCTCGAATGCCCGCGCCCCACCACCCCCTCGCCGCGGCCGGACGGGCCGTTGGCCGGATCGGCGTGTCGCGCGGTGGATCACCGACGTACGGTGTGAGCCGGGGAGTTCGTGGCGCGGGCGACGGGAGGGCGAGCGATGGTTCCGGGGACGGTGCAACAGCTGACGATCCTGCTGGTCCTGGTGCTGCCCGGGGTCTTCTACCAGGCCGTACGGGAGCATCTGCGCGGGGCCGTCGCGGCGGAGCAGGAGCCGCAGAACCGGATCGTGCGGGCCGTCGCGGCCGGGGCGCTGCTCGACGCCGTGTACGCGGCGGCCGCGGGCCCGTGGCTGGTGCGGCTGCTCACGGGGGACGGCCGGGGGCCGGTCGCCGGGATGCTCGAACGCCCACGGGAGGCGGGCCTGGCAGCGCTGCTCCTGGTGGTCGCGGTGCCGTCGGGGATCGCCTGGGCGGAGGCGGTGCGGGACCGGCGACGGCGGCGGGCGCGGTACGAGCCGACGCCGACGGCCTGGGACGCGCTGTTCCGCGACCGCGGGTCCTGCTTCGTCCGGGCCCGGCTCAAGAACGGTCTGTGGGTGGGTGGGTGGCTGGGATCGAGGTCGGCGGTCTCCGCCTATCCGCACCCGGGTGACCTCTACCTTCAGTCCCAGTACCGGATGGCACCCGACGGCGCGTTCCTCGGAAAGGTCCCCGACACCGGCGGGGTCTATCTGCGGGCCGCCGACATCGACGTACTGGAAGTGCTGCTGGCGCCGCCGGCGCCGCCGGTCGTGCCGGAGCAGCAGCCCCGGGAACAGATGGAAGGAGCAGAGGATGACGCGACATCACCGGTCGTCTGACGAGCCGGAGTGGGAGGACATGATCGCCGAGTTCTCCGAACGGCGGACGTACCGCCCGTCCGACGAGGCGCCGGAGCCCGACGACGTGCCGCAGGCGCCGTCGGGCACGGCGGTGGGCGACGGGGCGACGACGCAGGAGTGAGCCGCGTCGCCGCGCGTGCGTCACGGCCCGGTGTGGATGTGCGCGGCCCACAGGTGCGGGGCACGGGCGAGGCGCCGGCGCAGCTCGCGGACCGGGCGGTGCAGCGCCGTCGCCGGATCGATCGGACGGCCGCGCGGGAGGTCCTCGGTCAGCGCCGTGTACAGCTCCTCCGTCAGCCGCGTCGCCACCTTGTCCGCGACGGGCCACAGCGTGCCGATCACATGCGGGTACCCGGCCAGTTGGAAGGCGGACGCCAGCTGCACCGACTCGTCGGGAAGCGTGAGTCCGCCCTGGGAGGTGGAGCAGGCCGACAGGACGGCGAGGACCGCCTCGCGCGGGCGCTGCTCGGCCGCGTCGCGGACGGTGAGCCGCCCGTCGTGGAGGATCAGTCCGCTCTCGGACGGCCTGTCCGGCTCGCTGACCCCGTGACAGCTGAAGTGGACCCACGGGTGGGCGGGTAGCGCCTGCCGCACCGCGTCGACGGTGGCGGCGGGACCGGCGAGTTCGAGGTGCGCCGGGAACAGCTTCCGCAGCAGCTTCGCCTCCTGGGAGGCCCCGGGCAGGGAGGGGGCTCCGGGTGTGTCCGCGAGGGTGACGATCAACGGGGCGGGCGTGGCCACGGCGGTGCCCGAGGGCGCCTGCCGGGCGCGGTCCAGGGCGCGCAGCGTCGGTGTGTACGAGGAGACGACCCGGTCCATCACGCTCGCCCCGGAGCCCGGCCCCGACCGGGTTCCGGCGTCGGAGCGGCCCGCCGCGTGCAGGGGCAGCAACGCCAGCCACCCGGTGGGGCACCACCACAGCCGGCTCCACGACGCGTCGTCGGGCGGGGCGGTGTGCAGGCCGAGGCGGTCGAGGACCGGCTCCGCGACGGCGGTCCACAGCCACTCCAGGGTCTCCGACAGCGTCCCCATCGCGGAGAAGGCCTGCCGGGTCCCCTGGTCCCCGTACGCGTCGTCGACGGCCTGGAGGAACGCCGTGGCCCGGTCGAGGACGCCGGCCGGGGTGAGTGCGGGCAGCGGGACGACCTCGATGCCCCGGTCGGCGGTGACCACGAGCGCGTCGGAGCGGTACCGGCTGACGTTGACCACCACGACCGGGCCCCCGGAGGCCGCGCCGATCAGCTCCGCCACGCGCGGTGCGGCCAGGAAGCCTTCGAGGCCGGGGAGTCGGCGGATCCGGTCGAGGAGGTCGTCCCACGTCCGGGCGAGGGCGTGCCGTGACTCGGCGAGCAGCCCGGCCTCGTGGCCCGAGTACGCGGGGTCGGCGGGCCCCAGACCCCCGGGCGACGCGGGGCGGGGCGGTCCGGCGCTCAGGGAGTCCCGGACGCGTTCGAACTCGGTGGCCAGGGCGGGGTCGGCCGTACGCAGCCGGGAGAGGTCGCCGCGGGCCTCCAGGCCCTGGGCGAGCAGCACGCCCCGCCCCTGTTCGAGGAGCGTGAGCGCGGCCTGCGGGTCGCCCTGCCGCAGCGCGAGCGCGGCCGCGTCGGAGGCGAGTCCCGTACCGGCGACCAACCGGTCCTCCTGGTCGGCGCGTTCGAGGCCGCGCGGGGCGAGGCGGGGCAGGAGGCCGACGGCGTACGTGTAGCCCCCGAGCGCCTCGGCGTCCTGGCCGGCGGCGACGGCCGCCTCGCCCCAGGTGCGGGCGGCGAGCAGCCGCTTGGCCACGGAGGCGACCGGGTTGCGGGCGGCCTGCCGGGCGAGGCGGACGGCCTCGGCGAGTTCCTGCGGGCCGACGCTGTCGTCGGCGAGGTGGGTCTTCGCCAACTGGGTCCGGGCCAGGACCCATTGGACGTGGGAATGGTGGGGGTGGCTCTCGGGCAGCCGGTCGAGCGCCTCCCGGGCGGCGTCCGCTCCGCGGGCGAGAACGGGCGCGAGCGCCGGATCGGCGGGGTCCTCGGCCACCTCCGCGGTGATCATGCTCGTGGCGGCGAGGTTGATCAGGGCCACGGTACGCCGTGGGTGACGGTCGTCGAGTCCGGCGACGGCCTCCTCCAGGACGCGCCTCGCCTCGGCGAGCAGCCCCGGATCCGTGGCGTCGCCCGGGCCGCCGAGTGCGGTGCGGTGCAGCAGGACGCCGAGGTTGACGCGCGCGATGTCCCTGCCGTGCCGTTCACCGCCCGCGAGGGAGACCGCCTCGCGCAGCAGCCCCGCCGCCTCGTCGGCGGCGCTCCGGTCGTGCGTGGCCTCGTACCGGATCCGTAGCGCCTCGGCGAGGTTGGAGAGGTGGGCGGCGCGCTCGAAGGAGGTGGGCGGGCTCTGCCGGACGGCGTGGCGCAGGACGTCCACGCCCTCGTCGAGCCATCTGCTGTCGCCGGTGAGGCGGGAGCGACGGGTGAGGGCGAAGCCCAGGTTGGTGAGGACGCCCGCCCGTCCCCTGTGCCCGGCGGGGACGACGGCGGCGGCTTCCCGCAGGATGCCGATCGCGGTGCCCATGAGCGTGTCGTCGGCGGTGTCGGCGGCCCGGCCGCACAGCGCGGTGCCGTAGCTGGTGAGGAGGGCGTGGCGCTCGCCGGGATCGTGCGGGCTCGCGAGCGCCGCGCGGTAGTGGTCCAGGGCCTCGTCGCGCAGGTCTTCGTCGTAGGTGCGGAGGTGGAGCTCGGCGAGGACGTTGGCGAGGCCGGAGCGGGCGCGCGACCCGGACGTGTGGCGCGTGCCCGTCCCGTACGTGTCCGTGCGGTGGGAGCCGGTCTCCTCGGCGACGGCGACCGCCTGGCGGTGCCACTGGACGGCCTCTTCGAGCGGGGCGCCGTCGCCGGTGAAGCGGGAGAGGGAGCGCAGGGCGGCGCCCAGGCGGGAGAGGTTCTCGCCCCTGCCCGGCGTGGTGGGCCCCGAGATCCGTACCGCCTCGCGCAGCACGTCCACGGCCTCCGTGACGAGGCCGGCGTCCGAGCGGATCTGGGCGAGGTCCTCCAGGGCGTCGCCCAGGTTCCCGAGGCGGTGTGCGCGGTAGTGGTCGCCCGGCGCGGTCGCGGCGACGGCGTCCCGGTGCGCCCGCACGCCCTCGGCCAGCAGCGCCTCGTCGGCGGTCAGGGCGCCGGAACTCACCAGGGCGACGCCGAGGTTGGAGCTGCTCACCGCTCTGTCGTGGCCGCCGGTGCGCGACGCGGCCGCCACGGCCAGGCGCAGGACGCGCACGGCCTCGGCGTGTCCGTCCGGGTCCCGCTTCGTGATGGCGAGGTGCAGGTGGATGCCGCCGAGTGCGGACAGGTACTCCGCGCGTCGCGGGTCGTCGTCGCCCAGCAGGCCGAGGGCCCGCCGGATCAGGGCGATGCCCTCGCTCCGCTTCTCCTCGGCGCCCGGGCCGGGGGCGCCCTCCGCCGCTGCGCGCTCGGAGAACCGCCAGGCGAGCGCGTGCCCGAGGGCGTAGGTCACGCCCGTCGTGTCCCCGCCGGTCGCCTCCGTGAGGGCGAGCGCCTCCCGGAACGTCCGCTCCGCCTCCGCCGCGGCGGCTTCGGCGGTCTCCCCCCTGCCGTCCGCCGACGCGTCCAGGGTCCTGGCCAGTTCGAGCAGGACGCGGGCGCGTTCGGCCGACCGCGGTGGGGTGTCCGCGGCGAGCCGGCGCAGCAGGGCGAGCGGTTCGGCGAGCGCGCCGGACGGGCCGCCGAGGGCGTCGGCGTGCAGGCGCAGCAGGGCGGCGAGCTCCAGGGCGCGGCCCGTGTGGTGCCGGTCGTCTCCCCCGGTGGCGTCCATGGCGCTGCGCGCGTGCCCGATCGCGGCCTCCAGGTCGGCGAGGACACCGGTCTCGGCGTACCGGGAGCGCAGGACCTCGGCCAGGACGTACTGGGCGTGGGTGTGGGCCGGGTGACCGGGCGGGGCCGCGGCCAGGGCGTCGCGCGCGGCGCCGTGCGCGTCGTCGAGGGCGGAGGGGTTCCGGGCACCGGCCGTGCTGCCGTTGAGCGCGTGGGCCAGGTTGGCGAGGTAGAGGGAGCCCTCGACGGGGTTGTCCGCCGCCGCGGCGGCGCGTCGGCAGGTGGCGATGCCCTCCGCGTGGAGCGCGGTGCGGTCCTGTGCGCCGGGAGCGTCCAGGGGTGCCATCGAGAGGGTGACGAGCGCCATGCCGAGATCGTTCAGGTGCGCGGCGGGCGGAGGCTGGTCCGGGTTCGCGGCGGTGGAGCGGCGCAGGGCGTCGACGGCCTCGGGGAGGAGAGCGGGGTCGCGGAGCTGCGCGGCGGCGTTCAGGAGCGCCGTGCCCAGCAGGGCGAGGTGGAGGGCGTGGTGGGGATCGTCCGGTCGGCTCGCGCGCACGGTCCGGCGCAGCACGTCGACGCTCTCCCGCGCGACGGCGGGGTCCCCGGAGGCCTCCGCGGCGTGGTTCAGGACGAGCCCCAGGTTGCCCGCTCTGCGGGCCTGTTCGACCCGCTCACCGGGTGCGGCGGCCACGGCGGCGCGGCTGTGGTGGACGGCCTCGGCGAGGATCTCCGGTCCGCCGCCGTCCCGGAATCCGTACAGCATCGTCAGACCGAGGTCGGAGAGGCAGGTGCCCTGTTCGGCGCTGCCGTCGGGGAATCCGGCGACGGCGTGGCGCAGCAGCGCGGCCGCGGCGGGCAGCGGTCCGGGGTGGCGGTGGCGGGTGTAGAGGGCGAGGATTCCGGCGCCCGCCTGGTACGCGTCGCCCGGGTCCGCCTCCGCTCCGGCGGGCTCGCCCGCGAGCAGCGCGAGGACCGGGCCGAGGACGGGCGGTACGTGGGCGGGCGAGGCGCGGTGGACGTCGAGGAAGCAGAGGACGGCGGAGCCGAGGGCCGCCATGTCCGCGCCCTCGCCGGCGAGGTGGCGGCACCATTCGTAGTACCCGATCGCGTTGACGGCGACGAGCAGGACGTTCCCGTCCGGCAGCGTCCCGGCGCGGCGTATGCCGTCGGCCGTCGCGGCGGCCTCGTCGGTCAGGAACCAGCGCAACGCGCCGGGATCGTGGTCGGCCCGTAAGACCCGGTCCATCATCCGCTGAGCCGTCGCTTCGACGTTCATCCCTGGTCGCCGCTCCCCGTCGGAGTTCTCGTCCTCGGAGGTCAACGTAGCCCAGCACAGGGGGAGTTCCCCCGGGCGGCCTCGGCTACGGCAGCCGGGCCGCCGCGGCGTCCAGCATCAGGTCCAGGGCGAAGGGGTAGCCGCTGTCGCGCATGTCGGCGGCGAGGATCGGGAAGGTCGCCGCGATGTTCGGGTGGGTCTCCGCCGGCAGTCTCCCGTACGAGGCGCGCCACACCTCCTCGTCCGCCACGCGCGCGGGGTCCGGCAGGGCGAGCGCGGCGGCGTCCAGGGCCGCGAAGGCCAGAGCCTGGTCGACGAAGGCGTGGTACAGCGGTACGGCCGTCGTGTCGGGGAAGCCGGCCCCGCGCAGGATGCCCAGGATCTTCTCCACGGCCGCCGTCTCGTGGGCGCGGCCCGTGGTCCGGTGCGCGGCGAGCAGCGCCGCCTGCGGGTTGGCGAGGTACACGGCGTGGATCCGCAGCCCCATGTCGCGGAGGTCCGCCCGCCAGTCGCCGGTCGCCCGCCAGCCCTCCTGCGCGCGTCCGACGAACTCGTCCGCCAGCGCGAGCAGCAGGTCGTCGGTGTTGCGGAAGTAGCGGTAGAGGGAGCTGGGGTCGGCCCCGAGGGCGGCGCCGAGCCGCCGTACGGACAGGGCGTCCGCGCCGTGTCCGCCGACGAGCCGCAGCGCGGTCTCGATGATCAGCCGTTCCGAGAGGACGGCGCCTTGTTTGGTGGGCCTGCGGCGCCGCCGCTGCCCTTCCGGGACCACTCGCTCGACCATGCGACCCACCTTATGACAACACCATTGACGTGTAAACGGCTCGCCCAGTTCCATGTGCGTTCACCAGGCACGCCTCCTTCTCCCGTTCTGGAGCATCCCCATGACCAAGGCCGATCTGGTCTTCACCCAGGGACCCGTCCACACCGGCGATCCCGCCCGCACCCGGGCGAGCAGCCTCGCCGTCACCGGCGAGCGCATCACCGCCGTCGGTCATGACGAGGTGCGCCAACTCATCGGGCCGGACACCGAAGTCGTCGACCTCCGGGGAAAGCTGCTCCTTCCCGGCTTCCAGGACGCACACGTCCACGCCGTGTTCGCCGGGACGGAGCTGGCCGAGTGCGACCTGACCGGCACAGTCGGCGTCGAGGACTACCTGACCCGGATCCGGGAGTTCGCCGAGGCCCACCCGGACCGGCCGTGGATCACCGGCGGCGGCTGGTCGATGGAGAGCTTCGAGGGCGGCCTGCCCACCCGGCAGCTGCTCGACTCGGTCGTCCCCGACCGGCCGGTCTATCTCGTCAACCGCGACCACCACGGCGCCTGGGCGAACACGCGTGCCCTCGAACACGCCGGGCTCACCCGGGAGACCCCCGACCCCGCCGACGGGCGGATCGAGCGTGAGCCCGACGGCACCCCGAGCGGCACCCTTCAGGAGGGCGCCACCGGTCTGGTCTCCCGGCTCGTCCCGCCGAGTTCCGCCGCCGACCGGCTCACCGGACTCCTGCGCGCGCAGAAGCTGCTCCACTCGCTCGGCATCACCGGCTGGCAGGACGCCATGCTGGGGATGTACGGCGGTCACCCCGACCCCTCCGACGCCTATCTCGCGGCCGCCCGCGCCGGGACGCTCACCGCCCGGGTCACCGGCGCGCTGTGGTGGGACCGCGAGCGGGGGGACGAGCAGATCGACGACCTCGTCACCCGTCGCAAGGAGCTGACGTACGGGCGGTTCCGGGCCGGCTCGGTCAAGATCATGCAGGACGGCGTCGCCGAGAACTTCACGGCCGCGATGACGACTCCGTACCTCGACGGGTGCGGCTGCGCCACCGCCAACTCGGGGCTCAGCTTCGTCGACCCGGTCGCGCTGCGCTCGTACGTGACCCGCCTCGACGCCCTCGACTTCCAGGTGCACTTCCACGCGCTCGGCGACCGCGCGGTGCGGGAGGCCCTCGACGCCGTCGAGGCCGCGGTCGAGGCCAACGGCCGGCGCGGCAACCGGCACCACCTCGCCCATCTGCAGGTGGTCCACCCCCACGACCTGGACCGGTTCGCCCGCCTGGGGGCCATCGCCAACATCCAGCCCCTGTGGGCCGCGCACGAGCCGCAGATGGACGAGCTGACGATCCCCTTCCTCGGACCCGAACGGACCTCCTGGCAGTACCCGTTCGGCTCCCTGCTGCGCGCCGGGGCCACCCTGGCGGCGGGCAGCGACTGGCCCGTCTCCAGCCCCGACCCGATCGCGGGCATCCATGTCGCGGTGAACCGGAAGGAGCCCGGCACGTCCGACGAGCGGATCTTCCTGCCGGAGCAGCGCCTCGACCTGGCCTCCGCCGTCGCCGCGTACACGGCCGGTTCCGCGCATGTGAACGGGCTCGACGAGACCGGCACGCTGCTCCCGGGGAACCTCGCCGACCTGGTCGTCCTCGACCGTGACATCTTCACCGCGCCGCCGGAGGAGATCGCCGAGGCCCGGGTCCTCAGCACCTACGTCGGCGGCACGCCGGTCCACACGGCCTGACGCCACCCCGCCTGCGGCCCACCGGCCCGGCGGCCACCCCCGCCCACGGCCTGTCGCGTCTCCGCGGCAGCCCGTCGGCCCGTCGGCCCGTCAGCCCGGCGCACCCGCGCCCCGCACAGCCGCACCGCCGCACAGCCCCACCGCGCCCCACCCCCCACTCCGCAGTACCACCCCCACGCCGCTCCACCGCAGCCCCGCACCACGCTCCATCCCCCAGCGCCCGTCACTACACCCGTAAGGGGTGGGTCTCCTTGCGCATCTCCAGAACCACCGCACTGCTCGTCTGCACCGCCGCCGTCGCGGCCGCCACCGCCGGCTGTTCCGGCGCGACCGGATCCGGATCCGGCGGCGGCGCCGCCTACACCGTCACCCCCACCTCCCCCGCCGCGAAGGGCACCATCGGCGCCCTCACCTGGTCGCTGTACGCCGAGCCGTACACGCTCGACTACGCCCTCGCGTACGACTACCCGCCCAACACCGTGCTCGCCAACGTGTGCGAGCAGCTCCTGCGGGTCACCCCCGACCTGAAGATCGAGCCCGGGCTCGCCGTGAAGTACGCCAACCCCGATCCGAAGACCTGGGTGTACACCCTGCGTCCGGGCGTGACGTTCCACGACGGCACGACCATGACCGCCGACGACGTGGTCGCCTCCCTGAAGCGCCACACGGACCCGGCGACCGGGTCGCCCTGGGGGTCGGCGTTCAGGAACGTCACCTCGATCACCAGCAGCGGTCCGCTGGAGGTGACGATCCGGCTCTCCCGGCCCGACGTCCTGCTCAACGAGCTGATGGCGGCCTCGCCGGGCACCGTCGAGAGCGCCGCCTTCCTGGCGAAGGCCGGCAAGGACTACGGCGGCCCCAAGGGGAAGGTCAACTGCACCGGCCCGTACGCCCTGGACGGCTGGGCGCAGGGCGAGAGCGTCACGCTCAAGAAGTACCCGGGGTACTGGGACACCTCCCTGGCCCCGAAGAACGACACCGTCACCTTCACGTTCGTCGAGGACCCGGCCGCCCGTACCAACGCCTTCCTGTCGGGCACGGCCGACGGCGGCTACATGGTGCCCGCCACCTCGCTGACCCAGCTGCGGTCCACCCCGAAGGGGAAGGTGTACTTCGGCCCCAACACGGCGGCCGCCGACCTCTCCGTCCTCGACTTCAAGGGCCCGCTCGGCGACCTGAAGGTCCGGCAGGCACTCTCCATGGCGCTCGACCGGAAGAACATCGTCAAGGCGGCGGCCGGCGGCGTCGGCGTCCCGGCCAAGGCGCCCACCGCACGCGGTGCGTGGGCGCTCGTGCCGGAGAGGACCGACGCCTACTTCGACGCCCTGCCCGAGCCGGTGTACGACGTGGCCGCCGCGAAGAAGCTGGTCGAGGAGGCCGGTGCCACCGGGCGGAGGATCACGCTCGTCACCAGTTCGCTCGCGCCGGAGATCAGTGTCGTGGCCAACGCCGTCCAGGCGGCGGGGCGGCAGATCGGGCTCGACGTCCGGTTGAAGTCCGTCGCCCCGGAGGCGTACAGCAGCATCTTCGTCGACCCCGAGGCGCGCAAGGGCCTGGACCTGGTCATCACCAACGGGTACGACAACACGCCCGATCCGCTGGAGTTCTACCAGTACCTGAGCAGCGGCCACGTCGGGAACTACGGCAACTGGTCGAACGCCGAGTACGACGCGGCCTTCGACCGGGCGAACGCCGAACCCGATCCGGCCCGCCGGGCGGACCTGACGGCCGAGCTGCAGAAGATCGCCGTACGCGAACTCCCCGTCATCCCGCTGTACGAAGCCCCCTACTCGGTCTTCCTGGGGAGCGGAGTCACCGGCGCGCCCACCGGGATCGCGCAGCTGTACTACCCCTGGGCCGCGACGATCGGGGCCGCACAGTCATGACGCGCTATCTCGCGGGCCGGCTCCTCGGACTGGTGACGGTCCTGCTCGTCACGTCGGTCCTGGTCTTCGCCGCCGTGCATCTCGCCCCCGGCGACCCGGTGTCCTTCCTGCTGCACGGCCGTCCCGCGACGCCGGAGGCGGTGGCGGCGCTGCGCAGCCAGTACCACCTGGACGATCCGCTTCCGGTCCAGTACGCGAAGTGGCTGGGCGGGGTCCTGCACGGCGACTTCGGCCGCTCGGCGCAGTTCCACCAGGACGTCGGTCCGCTCATCGGCTCGCGTCTGCCGGGCACGGCCGTGCTCGTGGGGTACGCGGCGCTGCTCGTCGCCGTCCTCGGGGTGTCCGCGGGCGTCCTGGCGGCGCTGCGGCCCGGGGCCGTGGACCGGACGGTGCTGCTCGGGACCGGTGTGGCGACGGCGACCCCCTCGTTCGTGAGCGCCATCGCGCTCGTCTCGCTCTTCTCCGTCCAACTGGGCTGGTTCCCCGGGCCCGGTGGCACTCCGGAGGGCTTCACCGACCGGGTGTACCACCTCACGCTGCCGGCGTTCGCCCTGGCGATCACCTTCGCCGGGATGCTCGCCCGGGTCACCCGGTCCGCGATGCTCGACGAGATGGGGCGCGAGCACGTCGAGGTGGCCCGGGCGCGTGGGGTCGCGAGCGCGTCCGTGGTCCGCCGGCACGTGCTCCGCAACGCCCTGGGGCCGATCGTGACCGTCGGCGGCACGATGCTCGCCGGTCTGCTGATCAGTACGTCGATCGTGGAGACCGCGTTCAACGTGTCCGGCATCGGTTCGCTGCTCGTGCAGTCGGTGACGGCCAAGGACTTCGCCGTCGTCCAGGCGATCACCCTGCTGAGCGTGACGGCGTTCGTCGTCGTCAATCTCGTCGTCGACCTGCTCGTTCCGCTGGTCGACCCCCGGCTGTCCGTCCACGGGGAGGCATCCCGATGACCACCACCGTCTCCCCCGCATCCGGGGCGCTGCGCCGCCGCCCGGGTCTGGGCGCGCTGCGCGTCCTCGGCCAGGGGCCGCTCTTCAGCGCCGCCGTCGTCGTGCTGGCCGGGCTCGTCCTGGTCGCCGTGTTCGCGCCCGTACTCGCGCCGTACGACCCCGAGGCGCTCGATCTGTCGGCGAGCCTGGTGGGAACCGGCGGCGACCATCTCCTCGGCACCGACCAGTCGGGCCGGGACATCCTGTCGCGACTGCTGCACGGTGCGCGGACGGGGCTGCTCGGACCGCTGCTCGTGGTCGGCGTCTCGACGCTGCTCGGCACCCTGCTCGGGCTGGTCGCCGCGTGGCGCGGCGGCTGGGCGGACGTGCTGCTGTCCCGGTCGATGGACCTGGCCTTCGCGATTCCCGGGCTGCTGTTCGCGATCCTCCTCGTGGCCGTGCTCGGTTCGGGCATGACCGCGCCGGTGATCGCCATGGCGGTGGCGTACACGCCGTACGTGGGGCGGCTCGTGCGGGGGATCGCCCGCCAGGAGAAGGCCCGCGCGTACATCGAGTCGTACCGCGTGCAGGGCTGGTCGGGCTGGACGATCTGTCTGCGGCATCTGCTGCCCAACATCGCCCCGACGGTGTTCGCGCAGTCCGCGATGAACTTCGGGTACGCCCTGATGGACCTCGCCGCCCTGTCGTTCCTCGGCTTCGGCGTGCAGCCGCCCACGGCGGACTGGGGCGCCATGATCAACGAAGGCCAGGCGGCGCTCCAGCAGGGGGCGATGCTGCCCGCGCTCGCGCCGTCGTTCTGCGTGGTCCTCGCCGTGGTGGCGTTCGGCATCGTCGGCGAGGGCCTCGCCGACCGGATCGCGAAGCGGGAGCGGTGAACACCATGAACCCAATGAATCCCATGGGTCCCATGGGTCCCATAGGTCGCATGGACGACGTGGATCCCGTCGGACTCGAGAACATACGGCGGTCCCCCGTGCTGGAGATCGACGGCCTGGGGGTCCGGCTGCCGGACGGGCAGGCGGCCCGGCCGCTCCTCGACGGCGTCACGCTCCGGGTCGCCGCGGGCGAGACCGTCGGTCTGGTCGGCGAGTCCGGTTCGGGCAAGTCGGTCGCGTGCCGCAGCGTGCTCGGACTGCTGCCGGCCAAGGCGCGGACGACCGGTGCCGTACGGGTGGGAGGCGGTGACGTCCTGACGATGGACCGCGCGGAGCTGACCCGGCTGCGCGCGCGGCGGGTCGCCATGATCTACCAGGACCCCCGCGCCTCCGTGAACCCGCTGCGCCGGATCGGCGACTTCCTCACGGAGGGCCTGCGCGCCGCCGGTACTCCCGCGGCGACGGCGCTCGCGCGGGCGGAGGAGCTCCTCGACGCCGTCGGCATCCGCGACCCGCGAGGCGCGCTGCGCCGCCATCCGCACCAGTTCTCCGGCGGGATGCTCCAACGGGTGGTGATCGCCGCGGCTCTGGCGGGCGAGCCGGAACTGCTGGTGGCCGACGAGCCGACCACGGCGCTCGACGTCACCACGCAGGCCGAGATCATCGCGATCCTCACCCGGCTCCAGGCCGAACGCGGCACCGGTCTGCTCTTCGTCACCCACGACCTGGAGCTGGCGTCGGCGATCTGCGACCGCGTGTACGTGATGTACGCGGGCCGGATCGTCGAGACGGCGGACACCGCCTCCCTGTTCGACCGGCCGCGGCACCCGTACACGGCGGGGCTGCTGGCCTGCACGCCCCGGATCGAGGCCGGCGCCTCGGCCCCACGCCCCATCCCCGGCCGGCCCGTCTCGCTCGCCGAGGCCCCACCGGGGTGCGCCTTCGCGGCGCGCTGCGTCCACGCGCAGGCGCGGTGCACCGAGGAGACACCCGTACTGGCGCGCCACGGCGACGGTCTGGCCGCCTGCCACCGCGCCGACGAAGGGATCACACGGTGAGCGGAACCACGCACGACCCGGAAGAGCTCGTGGTCGAAGGGCTGCGCAAGCGGTACGGGGACCACATGGCCGTGGACGACGTGTCGTTCACCCTCGCCCCGGGCGCCTCGCTCGGCATCGTCGGCGAGTCGGGCAGCGGCAAGACGACGACCGTGCGGATGCTCGTCGGCCTGGAGCGGCCCGACGGCGGCACGGTCCGGGTCGGGGGCCGGGACCGCTCGGCGCCGGCCCGCGGCCGGGCCGAGCGCCTGGCGCGGGCCCGGGAGATCCAGATGGTCTTCCAGGATCCGTACCTCTCCCTCGACCCGCGCGTGCCGGTGGGCCGGTGCGTGGAGGAGGTGCTGCGCCTCCACGTCCCCACGGACGCGGCGTCGCGAAGGGCCCGGGTAGCCGAACTCCTCGACCAGGTCGGCCTCGGCGAGCGGGAGGCGGCGGCCCTGCCGGGCAGGCTCTCGGGCGGTCAGCGCCAGCGGGTGGCGATCGCCCGCGCGCTGGCCGCCGAGCCGCGCTTCCTCGTCCTCGACGAGGCGGTGGCGGCGCTGGACGTGTCGATCCAGGCGCAGGTGCTCGAACTCCTCGGCCGGATCCGGCGCGAGACGGGCATCGGCTTCCTCTTCGTGACGCACGACCTGGCCGTGGTCCGGCACATCACGGACGAGGTCATGGTCCTCAAGCAGGGCCGCGTGGTGGAGAAGGGCACCACATCGGCCCTCCTCGACGCACCGGCCGACCCCTACACCCGTCTGCTGCTCGACTCGGTCCCCCGCCGCGGCTGGAACCCGAGGAAAGGAGGGCCGCCTCACGACACGCCCGATGCCCAGGCCGTGTTCTAGGTGGGTCTTCCGGCTGGCGTCCTGCACCGGGATGATCGGCCTTGTGGGGCGTGGGGATCTTTCCGATGAGCAGTGGGCGGTACTGGAGTCGTTGCTGCCCGCGGTGGGCGTCAGCCGCAGGTCACCGGGCCGGCGGCGACTCGTGGACGGCGTGCGATGGCGGGTACGAACCGGTGTCCCATGGCGCGACCTGCCGCGTGAGTACGGGCCCTGGCAAACCGTCTACGGGCTGTTCCGCAGATGGCAACGGCGGGGAGTGTGGGCCCGGTTGCTGACGTTGCTGCAGGCACAAGCCGATGCGGCCGGGCTGATCACCTGGGAGATCAACGTCGACTCCACGGTCTGCCGCGCCCACCGGTACGCAGCTGGTGCCCGCCGGAACGGCGCCGAGCAGAAGGAGCCGCCCGGCGGAGTCGGGCACAATCCGGGCGACCACGGACTGGGCAGGTCCCGGGGCGGGTTCACCACGATGATCCATCTGACGTGCGAGCAGGGACAGAAACCGTTGTCGCTGCTGGTCACGGCAGGCCAGCGGGGCGACAGTCCTCAGTTCGAGCCGGTCCTGAACGCGATCCGGGTTCCCAGGCCCGGTGCTGGCCGGCCACGGACTCGCCCGCTGCGGGTGCGGGGAGACAGGGCGTATTCCTCTCGCGCGAACCGCGCTTACCTGCGCAGACGTGGGATCAGGTGCACGATTCCCGAGCCGGCCGGCCAGGCGCGCAACCGCAAGAGTCGTGGCCGTACGGGTGGCCGCCCGCCTGCCGTCGACTGGCAGGACTACAAGGCCCGGCACGCGGTCGAGTGCGTGATCGGCCGCCTGAAGGTTCCCGAGCCTCTCCTCGTCCGACGATCAAGAGTGAGACGGCCCGGGTGACCCCGACGCAGGCGGAATTCTGGCCGGTTCGAGCTGCGCAGCCGTGTCGACTGCTGCGCACGTCTGCGACGGCCGCCCCTGCGTTCGACAGGAACAGTCGTGTGCCGACTCCCGTCGCCCCACCAGCAGGCGGCCTCGCAGTCCGGCTCGCAGCGCGGCCACACCCGCCCTCCCCGTTCGGGTCATGAACGTTCTCGATCTCGGCAGCCGCTCCTCCTCGGCACCCCCACTGAGCAGGCGAGACGACCCGGCGTGACGAGGCTGACCAAGATCGCCCGGTTGCGCTTCGCCGCCGCTGGACCATCGCTTTCCGCTTATGAATGAATACCTGGCGTTACATCCTTCTCTCATTCCCTCTTCTCGTGGGCCCCGACGAAAGGGCACAGCCATGTCTTCTGCCATGCGTAAGGCGATCACTCCCAGGGCGCGGCGGCTGGCCGCCGCTACGATCGCGCTCGGCAGCTGCCTCGCACTCGCCGCGCCGGCGGGAGGTGCCGCCGCGGCGCCCGCCGACCCGGTGCCGACCGTCTTCTTCGGCGACTCCTACACCGCCAACTTCGGCATCGCTCCCGTGAACAACCAGGACAGCGAGAGGGGCTGGTGCTTCCAGGCCACGGACAACTATCCCGCCGTCGCCACCCGGAGCCTGGCCGACAAGAGCATCACGCTCGACGTCCAGTCGGACGTCTCCTGCGGAGGCGCCCTCATCCACCACTTCTGGGACAAGCAGGAGCTGCCCTTCGGCGCCGGAACGCTCCCGGCGCAGCAGGACGCGCTCAAGCAGGACACCCAGCTGACCGTGGGAAGCCTGGGCGGCAACACGCTGGGCTTCAACCGCATCCTGAAGCAGTGCTCCGACGAGCTCCGGAACCCCTCTCTGCTGCCGGGAGACCCGGTGGACAAGGACGAGCCGGCCGCCAAGTGCGGTGAGTTCTTCGAGACCGGGGACGGAAAGCAGTGGCTGGACGATCAGTTCGAGCGGGTCGGTGGGGAGCTGGAGGAGCTGCTCGACCGCATCGGCTACTTCGCCCCCGACGCGAAGCGCGTCCTGGTCGGCTACCCCCGGCTCGTTCCCGAGGACACCACCAAGTGCCAGACCGCGGCGCCCGGCCAGACACAGCTGCCGCTCGCCGACATCCCCCAGGACGCCCTGCCGGTCCTGGACCAGATCCAGAAGCGGCTGAACGACACCATGAAGAAGGCCGCCACCGACGCCGAAGGCGGCGCCGACTTCGTCGACCTCTACGCCGGCACCGGCGCCAACACGGCGTGCGACGGCGCCGAACGCGGCATCGGCGGCCTGCTGGAGGAGTCCCAGCTCGAACTCCTCGGCACCAAGATCCCCTGGTACGCGCACCCCAACGCGAAGGGCCGCGACATCCAGGCCAAGCAGGTGACCACCAAGATCGAAGAAGTCCTCAACCGCTGACCGGCCCCACAACCGCTCTCCCCGCATGAACGAAGCCCCAGGACCCGCCATCGGCCTGGGGCTTCGCAGCACTGATGACTCCAGGAGCCTTGCCCCAACTCGCCCTCACCACCGCACGGTGCGCCTGGCAGCACTCACCTCGAACGGCTCCGCTCCGCACCGGCCCAGCCGGCGGACCACCTGACAGAACAGGGCCTCGTAGGGGGACCGCCGGTGATCCGGCACCTCCTCGCGGCCGGGCATCAGGTCATGCCGGCGCGGAGGTGGGCGTGGATGTAGTGGTCGAAGGGATGGGCCTTCTTGAGGGAGAGGTCGGGGTGCGGGTTCTGGAACTCACCCCCGAGGAACGCCGGGTCGGCCGCGTACCACCGGTCGACAATGGTGGCCTGTTGCTCGATTCCGTACGCCGACCACGGCCTGCTGGGGTCGCCGCCGGGTTCGTAGGTGCTCTCGAACACGCCCTGGCAGAAGTACGTCGTGGCAGGCCAGCGGCTGGCCTGCCACACGTGCGTCAGTTCGTGGATCAGCATCTGTCCGCGCTCGGTGTACTTCCCGCCCTTGGCCGCCATCGGATCGGCGAAGTCGTCGCCCAGGTTGACCAGGAACGAGCCGCCGGCGCCTGGGACGACGAATGCCCGATCGTCCAGCCCGCTGATGTTGGTCAGGATGATCTGCTCACGCTGGGGAAGCGTGGGTCCGAAGACCTTGGCGGCGAACGCCGCCTCCTCCTCCAGCAGTGGCCGGTGATCGACGAGACCCTCGGCGGCGACCCCCGCTGCCAGTGCCGGGACGATCGCCGCCGGGCCGAAGACCAGAAGCACCCCGGAGGCGATCGTCACTCCGACGGGCAGCGCCGGGAACGGCCAGGGCTCCCCCGCGGCCTCTCCGAGCTGGGAGCCGATGACCAGCGCCGCGGCCATGCCACCGGCGCCCGTGACGGCTGCGACGCCGACGACCTGGGCGACCGCGGTCGCGATGTCTCCCAGCGTGCCGAGGACCCCGTCCACCTCCCATTCCTTGCGGACCGTGAGCCGGGCGTCGCGGGCGAAGGTGAGCCAGTTCTGCCGGATGGCCTCGTTGCGGCCGTCCTCTGCCCAGTTCTTCTGACGGTCGCCCGGGGTGTCGGTGCCGAAGACCCGCCCCTGGTGCACCGCCAGGGCACGGAACCGTCCTCCGCCACCTTCCACGACGGGGTGGACGACGAAGGAGAACGACGGGAAGCCGGTGGCGCGCATGTGCCCGGTCGAGCTGTATGTGCCGTCGCTTCGCAGGACCATGTCGACGTGCCCGCCGAGCGCGGTTTCGGTGGTGACGGATTCGGCCACGTGCAGTTCTACCGGCACCTCGTCGAGTCGGCGCATGACGTCACGTACGGAGACCGGGCCTTCGGCCCCGAGGCTGTCGGCCACCTCACGGAGGCTGATGACCCGTGGGGCCGCGTAGAGGTGGAACCTGCGGAGGCTCTGTGTCAGAGATGTCATGGAGCGCCTCGATCGGTCGGGACCGCCCGACGAGGACCGGCGCAGGGGCCGGTTCTCGCGAGCGGGGAGACGGACTTACGGGCAGGGGAGCGTGACGGTATTGCTCCACAGAACCCCCGTAAGATCGTTTGAGTCCGGGCGACTGTCCGTCGCCGATACGTGCAACGGGAGACCGGACAGGCACGGGACGTGCTGACGCATGTGCAGCTCCCCCTCGGAATCGGAGGTCTGCTGGAAACTTCGCTGCGCCAGAGCGTCGTCGACGACCCTCACCGTCACGGTGGCATCGGCGACGAACCGAACGCCGTCGATGACGAAGACCGAGGAATCGCCGGACCCTTCGGTCGCCACTGTGATCGCCGGTTGCGGGGTCACAGGAGTTGGTCCGACGGGAGAGTCCCGAGGTTCTTCCACGATGTGCAGGCTGTCCAGGAACACGACCAGGTGGCGCGTGGAGATGGGTGCGAGCATATCGAGGCGACGCACGAGTTGACGGACATTTCCATCCGCCCTGTACTGAGGTAGCACGCCTCTGTCACGAGCGCTGTGAATTGCCGTTCGCAGTCTTGGCATTTCGGCGATCCCATCATTTCGACTCGGAGCACAACCCAACGGCGTGGGGTCCGAGCGTCGCTCGGTGGAGGGGCGGCGCTCGGGACCGCATGTGGACGTTCTCAACCCAGTCCGACGAGGACCAGGACCATGCCGGTACCCGCCGACAGAGGAGTGAGGGCCTTGCCGAGGACCGCGCCGAATGCGGCCTCACGGTCGGTAGCAGCCATGGTGTGACCGGGAGTCGACGAGGTCGTCAGCAAGTCGCCGACTCGAATGGCCTGCGACGACGCATCGGCGTGGCACCAGACCTTTCCGACGACGGCGATGGCTCGACGGCAGGCATCGCCGTGGCCCGACCGGGGCTCCCTACGATCCAGAACGAGCGCCGGCACCCGGTCTCCCGCGCCTGACACCACACCCGCCACACACGAGTCGTAGACCTGCGTGCAAGGTGCCAGCGCGCCCTCGTCGTCGAGGACGACGACCGCACCCGGCACCATCTCAGCGGTGTCGTCCCTGTCAGCGACGTCGAACTGCTCGGCCACGTCCCCGCCTGTGAGGACGAGGTCACCGGTGACCTCGAGGTCTCCTTCGAAGAGTCCGGCGAGGCGGCCTCCCCGGGCGTGCACGCCGACGCCTTCCGCGCTGAAGCCGATCGTCCCGGTACCGGCGCCCTTGTGCTCCCCCCAGACGCCGCTGCCGCCGTTGGTGCTCGCCGACTCCCCGTAGACGCCCACCCAGTTCTTGGACTTGCCTGCCGCGCCGGCGCCGTTCTCGGCCTCGCCGAGTACGCCCTGGCCTTCGGTACCGCTGTGCTTGCCGTACACGGCGGGGTTGAAGCGGCCCGAGGTCTCGCCGACCACACCGGCGCCGCCGGCGGAATTGGCGCCGTAGACTCCGGCCCCTCCGATCGTGCTGGTACTCAGGCCCTCGACGCCGTGCCAGCGGTCGCCCCTGCCCTGGACGCCCACGGCGTCTCCCCGCCCTCCGACTCCGACCGTTCGCTCGCCCGGGGTGGCTGTCCCGGTGATCGCCACGCTGTCGTTGCCCGTCACTGATTCGTTGATGGCCATAACGGTTCTCCGTCCCCGCAGGCCCGGTCAACCGTGATCGGGACCGCTTCGGATGAGGTCCTCGCACCGGATGTCGATGGATGTGAAGTGAGCGCGACGCGCTTCCTCTTCAACTCTCGTGCGCCGGGCGGGCAGACGCAAACGGGGGCGAAAGGCACGCCGTGGCGCTCGGGAGGACGCTCGGTGCGAGGGCGCGCCCACGCAGGGGTCGTCCGCACGGCACGGCCGGCCTCAGGTCGCCTTGCGCCACAGGAGATGCGCTGCGTGAAGGCTGGTTGAACCGCGCCCGTCCCGGTCCGCGACGCGACGTTCGCATTCGACCCCCGCGATCCGCGCCCCAAGTCGCGCTCTGCTGGCCGGCCTTGCGTCGCATCCCGTGTCCATGGCGAACGCCAACCCGTCTCCGGCCAGGTCGGTGAGAAGGGAGATGGCCGGCCCGAAGACGGCGGAGGACATCTGGTCCTCTCCGCGGCGCAACCGTCCGCGGTCACGCGAGCCGACAGCTCACTGCTCGTCACGGGCGTTCACTCGCACGGGTACCAGGGGCGCCGCATGCACCCTTTCCGTCCGGAAGGCGGTCGCGGGCGGGCCGCCCCACGAGCTACGTTCCGGGGGACGAATCGATCTCTTGATCCGCGAAGGAGCCGCGATGCGTATCGCTCTCTTCCTGACCTGCGTCAACGACACGCTCTATCCGGACACGGGTCGCGCGGTCGTGCGGCTGCTGACCCGGCTGGGTGTCGACGTCGACTTCCCGACGGGGCAGACGTGTTGCGGGCAGCCGCAGTACAACACCGGCTACCGACGGCACGCCGAGCCGCTCGCCCGTCGCTTCGCCGAGGTCTTCGGCGGGTACGACGCGATCGTCACCCCCTCCGGGTCGTGCGGGGCCATGGTCCGCGAGCTGTATCCGCGCATGGGCGAGCGGGCCCGGGCGGAGGGCCGCGGCGACGGGCTCGCCCTCGCCGTGGCACCGGTCGTGCCGAAGACGTACGAGCTGACCGAGTTCCTGGTCGACGTCCTCGGCGTGACGGACGTCGGCGCCTCCTACCCCCACAGGGTCACCTACCACCCCACCTGTCACGGTCTGCGCGGCCTCGGCCTGGCCGACCGGCCGTACCGTCTGCTCTCGGCGGTCAAGGGCCTCGACCTGGTGGAGCTGCCGGGCGCCGAGGAGTGCTGCGGCTTCGGCGGCACCTTCGCCGTGAAGAACCCCGACGTCTCGGCGGCGATGGGCGCCGACAAGGTCCGCAACGCCGTCTCGACCGGGGCCGACGTCCTGTGCGCGGCGGACAACTCGTGTCTGATGCACCTCGGCGGCACGATGAGCCGGCTGCGGGTCGGCGTCAGGCCCGTCCACATCGCCGAGATCCTGGCGAGCACGGAAGAGGAGCCGACGGCGTGAGCGGTACGTTCCTGGGCATGCCGGCCTTCCCGGAGGCGGCGCGCGAGGCGGTGCGGAACACCACCCTGCGGGCGAACCTGCGGCACGCCACCCACACGATCCGGGACAAGCGGGCCAAGGCCGTCGCCGAGCTGGACGACTGGGCCGAGCTGCGCGAGGCCGGCAAGCGGATCAAGGACCACACGCTCCGCCATCTCGACCGCCATCTGCTCCAGTTGGAGGAGTCGGTGGTACGGGCCGGGGGCACCGTCCACTGGGCCGCCGACGCGGCCGAGGCGAACCGGATCGTGACCGGTCTGGTGCGGGCCACGGGTGAGAGCGAGGTCGTCAAGGTCAAGTCGATGGCCACGCAGGAGATCGGGCTCAACGAGGCGCTGGAGGCCGAGGGCATCGCCGCGTACGAGACCGACCTCGCCGAACTGATCGTGCAGCTGGGCCACGACCGGCCCTCGCACATTCTCGTCCCCGCCATCCACCGCAACCGGGGCGAGATCCGTGACATCTTCCGGTCCGAGATGGGCCGTTGGGGCCGTCCGGCGCCCGAGAACCTGACCGACAGCCCCGCCGAACTGGCCGAGGCCGCCCGACTCCACCTCCGCGAGAAGTTCCTGCGTGCCAAGGTCGGGATCTCGGGCGCGAACTTCATGGTCGCCGAGACCGGCACGATGGTCGTGGTCGAGTCCGAGGGCAACGGCCGGATGTGCCTGACTCTGCCCGAGACCCTGATCTCCGTCGTCGGCATCGAGAAGGTCGTGCCGACCTGGCGGGACCTGGAGGTCTTCCTGCAGACCCTCCCGCGCTCCTCGACGGCCGAGCGCATGAACCCGTACACCTCCATGTGGACCGGCACGACGGAGGGTGACGGGCCGCGGACCTTCCATCTCGTCCTGCTCGACAACGGCCGCACCGACGCGCTCGCGGACGAGGTCGGCCGCCAGGCCCTGCGCTGCATCCGCTGCTCGGCCTGTCTGAACGTCTGCCCCGTCTACGAGAGGGCCGGCGGCCATGCCTACGGCTCCGTCTACCCGGGGCCCATCGGGGCGATCCTGAGCCCTCAACTCCGGGGAACCGCGAGCGAGATCGACGCCTCGCTGCCGTACGCCTCCTCCCTCTGCGGGGCCTGTTACGACGTGTGCCCGGTCGCCATCGACATCCCCGAAGTCCTCGTCCACCTCCGCGAGAAGGTCGCCGAGGGCGAGGGCCACCGGATGGAGAAGGCCGCCATGGGTGCGGCCGCATGGGCGTTCGGCCGGCCCCGCGTCTACGCGGCCGGGCAACGCCTCCTCTCCCTCACCCGGAGGTTCCACCCCTCCCGCCTGCCCGGTCCCGGCCGGGCGTGGACGGACAGCCGCGATCTGCCCGAGGTCCCGGCGGAAGGCTTCCGCGACTGGTGGAAGCGTGAGCACGAGCGGAAGGAGGGGTCCGAGTGAGCGGCAGAGAACTGATCCTGCGCCGGATCCGCGAGGCGCTGTCCGACGTACCCGCGGCCGACGCGCCGCCCTACGACCGGGCCGTCGAGAGGAACTACGCGCGTGAGCACGGGAATCGGGACACCGAGGAGACCGTCGCCCTGCTGGCCGAGAACCTGGCGGACTACCGGGCCGTCGTCCACCGCTGCCGCCCCGACGCGCTCCCGGAGCTGATCGGACGCCTGCTGGCCGAGCGGGGCGCGCGCCGGGTGCTGGTGCCCGTGGGGCTGCCCCCCGCGCTTCTGAGCGGTACGGACGCGGCCGTCGTGGACGACCGGGCCGAGCTCACCCCGTACGACCTCGACGGGGTCGACAGCGTCGTGACGGGCTGCGCCGTCGCCGTCGCGGAGACCGGCACGGTCGTCCTCGACGCCGGGCCGGACCAGGGGCGCCGCCGCATCACCCTCGTGCCCGACCACCACATCTGCCTCGTGCGCGCCCCCGAGCAGGTCGTGGCCTCCGTACCGCAGGCACTCGAACGCCTCGACCCCGGACGCCCTCTGACGTGGATCTCGGGCCCGTCGGCGACGAGCGACATCGAACTCGACCGCGTCGAGGGGGTCCACGGCCCGAGACGACTGGACGTCGTCCTCGTCGACCCCGCCCCCTTCACCGGAGGGACGGACCAGGCGGGAGGCTGAGGTGAACGTTTCACCTGGTGAGAAGCGGACGGACTTCCCACAACCACCCCTCCCATCGGGTTCGTTCGTGCAGAATGCAGCTCATGCCCGAATACCTCGACCTCGAACTCGGCGGCGCCGCGTTACGTGTGGAGCTGGCCGACGCCGGCGAACCCGCTGCCCCGTTCGTACCCGCACCGTCTCCCGAAGCCGCGGATCTTCCCGACGGCTTCGGTACAGCCACACCCGTCGCCCGCGGGCGGGGTGCCGCCGCTCTCGCCCAGGACGTCCTCCAGACCGCGTTGCGTCCCCTCGGACCGCTGCTCGAAGAGGTGCACGCCGCGGTCACGGGCACGGAGCACCCGCCGCAGGAGCTGACGGTCGAGTTCGGCATCCAGATCGGCCAGGACTTCAAGCTCGGGATCGTCGGGGCGAACGGACAGGCCACGATGACCGTCAGCGCCACCTGGCAGGACCAGGGCACCGGCTCTCCGCGGGCTTAGGGATGGGTTGGTTCCACCGCCGGGCGAGCCCCGGTTCCCACACGGCGGTGCTGCGCGCGAGCGACTCCAGGGCCGCCGGATCCGCCGTACTGCTCTCCCCCGGTCGTCTCCTGACCTGTGCCCATGTCGTCAACGACGCTCTGGGACGGGAGCTGCTGAGCGCGGCCGAGCCCGAGCCCGATCAGCTCTTCACCGTCGCGTTCCGCGGCGCCGACACGGCAGCCGGACGGGGTACGGCCCGACTGTCGCTGTGGCTGCCGCCCAAGGCACGGGCCGACGGCATCGTGTGGGAGGGCGACCTCGCCGTGCTGGACCTCCAGGAACCCGCTCCGGACTGGACCAGGCCGGTGGTGTGGCGGGAGATGGCGGAAGGCATGGAACTCCGGGCCTGGCACGGCGGCGGCGCGTCCATCGCCTATGCCGACACCGTGGCCGGCTTCCAGGAGTCGGGCTGCTGCTACCTCGACGGCGCTCCGACCGGTGCCGCCATCGGACCGGGCTACAGCGGGGGTCCGCTGTGGGTGAAGTCCGACTCCACCGTGGCCGGTGTCGTCGTCGGCCAGGTCATCAAGCAGTCGGGCCCACTCCAGGCGCAGGACACCGTCCGGCGGGGCTGGGCGGTGCCGTGGCAGACCGTGCGGGAGGAACTCTCCCGCGCGGGTGCGTCGCATGTCGTCGAGGAGTGCGAGGTATCCCGGCCGGGTCGTCTCACCGGGGCGCGGACGAACGAGGCCTCGGTGCGCGCGATGGTGCCCGTCCTGCGGACCCTGATGGAAGACCTGACCACGCGCGCCGACCACTGCCGGGACCTCGCGGCCAGCCTGGGGTGCGAACCACCGTCCTACAGCGAGGAGCCCGCCCCTGCCCTGGAAGAGCTCGCGACGGTACTGCTGACGGAAGAGCGCGCTCTGGCCGCGCTGACGGAGTCGTTGGCTCCCGTGGCGGAGAACCAGCAGTCGCTCCGCCGGCCACTGAGCGATCTGCTGGCACTCGGCCGCGTGGAGCCCGGCGTCCGGCTGCTGTCGTTCGCCGAGTTCCGGCAGCTCCTGACGGTGCTGCGTACCGTCGTCGTGGCGGATTCCGGTCTTCTCCCACGAGCCGCACGGGAGGCGCTGCGCTTCATGACGCTCCCTGCGTCACTGGCACACGCTTCCCGGTTGAACGCCTCGGACGTGGAGACCGTCGTCCTCGGCCTCGAGGACTACTCGGACGGGCGGGCCGGCTCTGCTGCCTCCATCCCCGTTCCGGCGCTGTTGAGACTCGCCGAGTTCACGGCGGCGTCGTCGCGCGACGCGAAGAGCCGCGCGACCCTGCGCGCCTGGTGCGACCGAGTGGCTGCTCGCCTGGGTATCAGCCCGTCGGCCTTGGGGGAACGGCGTACGGACGCGGAGGCGTGGGCGGCTCACCGGCCTTCCCCCGTCACCAGGATCGTCGCTCGCCTGACCGACGCATCCGGGAAGCCCGGGGAGTTCCACTGCGAGATGTGGCTCAGTCATCGAGACGGCACACGGGCGAGCATCGCCACGCCGAAAGGGCCCATGCCGCCCGGGGACATCGGCCGCCTGATACGCCGGACCGCCGACGGCAGCAGGGTGGGGAGCGATCAACCCCTGTCCCAGGTGGATGTCGTGGTCGGACCCGGCAACCTCGAGACGCCGGTGGACGGCTGGGAGACGGGCAGCGAACTCGCCGACGCCATCCCGGAATTCAGCGAGTTGAGCCTGCCGCTGGGAAGCCGGTACCAGGTGGCCCTCCGCTGCCCCGAACTGATCAGCACCGTTCCCACCGCCGACAGCGCGATGCGGCGGCGATGGGCCGCGGGAGATCCCCGTTCCCTGGTGGTGGACGATCCATCGGTCGACCCGCACCGCCTCTACGGGATGCTGAGCAGCCCGCAGCACCAGGACACGGCACGCGTCGTGCTGCACGGCCCCCCACAACTACGGCGGCGGCTGCTACCCGTGTGCCTGGCCATGGGAGTCCCCGTCGTCCTCTGGGACCGGGCTGCCGAGTCGTACCACGACGCCCCTCGGATGGACGGTCTCGATCCGACCGGCCCGCTCGACAAGCTGCCCCAACGGCTGCAGAGCTTCCGGGCGGCCGCCTACGCCGCCGAGGCCGAGTCCACGGAGGCGCGGCCGACACTCGTCTGGCACGACGGGGAACTGACCCTGCCGGATCCGCTGCACCTCGCGGATCCCCCATGACAGCCGGGCATCCCCTGCCTGATCGCGCACCAGCGCCCGAACTCACCGACGCACGGACTCGAACTCAAGGAGCGGACACCCGATGACGGCCCAGGCACCTCATGGGACCCACGGCGCAGACGGCGACGGGCAGGATGCCGACTGGCGGCTGTTCAAGGGTGACGGCCTCGCGCGGACCGTCTCCTTCCCCGAGGCTCCGCCGTGGCGGCGTTTCGGCGAGACGGAGAAGGCGGTCGCCCCTCGCCACCGGCCGTACCTGATCGGCCCCCAGGAGGCCGACGTCGTCAACGCCGCGTTGCTGCTGCGCAGGCCGTTGCTGGTGACGGGACATCCGGGGACGGGCAAGTCGTCGCTCGCGCACGCCCTGGCCCACGAGCTCTCCCTGGGCCGCGTCCTGCACTGGCCGGTCAACAGCCGTACCACCCTCCAGGACGCGCTGTACCGCTACGACGCGATCGGACGGCTCCGCGAGACGAACATGCGCCGAGAACCGGAGGGCGCCGACGCCCCGGCGGAGGACCCGGGAATCGGCTCGTACGTGCGGCTCGGCCCCCTCGGAACCGCACTGGTGCCGTCGGCGACCCCGCGGGTGCTGCTCGTGGACGAACTCGACAAGGGCGACGTCGACCTGCCGAACGACCTGCTCAACGTCTTCGAGGAGGGCGAGTTCGAGATCCCCGAACTCGCGCGGCTTCCCGAGGAGCACGCCCACGTGCACGTCATGACGGCCGACCCCGACTCATGGACGGCCGTCCGCCGTGGTCATGTCCGGTGCTCCGAGTTTCCCGTGGTCGTGATCACCAGTAACGGAGAGCGCGACTTCCCTCCCGCCTTCCTGCGCCGATGCGTCCGGCTGGACCTCCCGGAACCCGGCGAGGACCGGCTGCGAGCCATCATCTCCGCTCATCTGGACGCGGAAGGCGGACACGGGGGCACGGACGGCATCGACGACCTCATGCGTGCCTTCCTCGCCCGCCGAGCGCGCGGTGAACTGGCGACGGACCAACTCCTCAACGCCGTCTTCCTGCGCCGTGGAGGCGTCGAGCTCGACGCGGACGGACTGCTGGACGCCGTCCTGCACCGCCTCGGCCGAACGGTGTGACCGGGCCCGTGCTGCACAGGATCCGCACTGTTCTGTCGGGCGACGACGAGCTGCTGGACGCCGAGGAACTCCTCGACGCGCTGTGGCTGGCGACCCGCCTGCCCCCGGCCGCGGCCACGGTGATGGCACGGGTGGCGGCTGCGGAGCCGGCTGCCGCGGCCCCCGCCCGGCGGGAGGCCGTCGGCTCCACCGGGCAGCCCGATTCCGGACCGGCCGACAAGAACGGTGCGGAGCCGGCCCTGCCCAGCGAGGAGGACGGCTCCGCCTTCCCGGGGGCGGGCGACACCGCCCTGCACGCCGCGCCCGCTTCCCCTCATCAGCAGCCCGCCCGCTCCGACCGGGCAGCGATGGCCGTGCGCACCCCGGGGATGAAGGCACTGGGCGGGTCCGAGCTCCACCTCGGTCGCGCACTGCGCCCGCTGAAACAGCTGCGCCCCGACGCCCTGCGCACCGAACTCGACATCGACGCGACGGTCACGGCCATGGCCGAGACCGGCCTCCCCGACGCCGTGGTCCGCCAGGCGAGAACCCGGTGGCTCGATCTGGCGATTCTGGTCGACGACGGTGTCTCGATGCTCCTGTGGCAGCGGCTCGCGGGCGAACTCCGAGGCCTGATGGAGCGTTGCGGAGCCTTCCGGCACGTACGCGTCCATGGCCTCGACACCCGCGACCCCGCCGGCCCCCGCCTGAGAGGCCGACCGTACGGCGCCCATGACGCGGCGCTCCCGATGTCCACGGTGCTCGACCCTTCGGGGAACACCCTGCTCCTCGTCCTGAGCGACGGGGTCGGCAGGGCGTGGCGGGACGGCTCGATGCACCAGGCCCTTGCCCGCGCCGCCTCGCTCGGACCGACCGCTGTCGTGCACGCACTCCCCCAGCGGCTGTGGGCGGGTACGGGGCTCGACGCCCGGAACTGGAGAGTGACGACACGGCGACGGGGTGCGGCGAACCGCACCTGGCACATCGAGGATCCGATGCTGCCTCCCGAGCTCGCCCCCTACGTCGGCGTACCGGTGCCGGTGCTGGCCACGGACGGCGACGTCCTGGGCACGTGGGCCCGGCTGATCGGCTCCCCCGGGGACACCGCCGTGTTACCGCTGCTCACCCTGCCGGCCTTTCCGACGCCCACCTCCACCCCGCACACCTCATCGTTCCCGGACGGACCGGGCGGCGCGGAGGAGGCTGTTCTCCGATTCCGGGAGAAGGCGTCCACCGACGCCTACCGGCTGGCCGCGCATCTGGCCGCCGTGGCACCGCTCCCCGTACCGGTGATGCGGCTCGTCCAGCACGCGGTGACGCCTCCGGTCGACACCTCGCATCTGGCCGAGGTCTTCCTCGGTGGGCTCATGCACAGCGCCGACGCGGAGGAACATCTGCCCCACCAGAGGACGTTCGACTTCGCCGAGGAGACGCGGCAGATCCTGCTGGGCCTGGTGCCACCCGCCGAACTGGTGCGCACCACCCGTGCGGTGACGGCGTTCCTCGGGGAACTGCCGGGCTCCTCGGCCGGGTTCCCCGCGTGGCTCCCGCACCCCGAAGGAACCGACCGGGTGAGGCCGGGAGCCCGTCTGCCGTTCGGTTGGGTGGACGAGACGCTCATGCGCAGGCTCGGCATCTCGCCGCCCGACCCCACGTCCACGCCGCCGCCCCCACCACCGCCCAGCCCCACGGACGGGCTGAGGGAGATCCCGTTCGGCTTCGACTTCGACCCCGAGGCGACCGGATGGCGCCGCCTCACCGTCGCGGACCCCCGTTTCGAGGGCCGGGGGGCTCTGCCCTACGACGTCTTCGCCGAACACGACGGAGGCTGGTCGCAGATCGGGCTGTTCCTCGCACACGACGGGGAGGGACGCATCCTGGTCATCCGCCGACCCGACGTACCCCACGCCCACGACCTGGTGTACAGGGAAGTCACCGCGTTGCGGCGGATGGACAACGCCTACGCACCCCGGCTGACGGCGTGGAACACCGGCCACGAGCGGCCGTGGCTCGCCGTCGATTGCGCCCTGGACGGTGGAACGGAGCCTGCCCCGAACCTGCGTGGCTTCGCACGGCAACACGGGCTGCTGCACCATGCGGGGCTGCTCACCGTGGCCCGCCAGCTCGCGAGCGGACTGACCAGGGCTCACGGCCAGGGACTGATCCACGGTTCGCTTACTCCGAACAGCGTGCTGATCGCGGGGCGCGAGGTGCAGATCATCGGATGGATGACGGCCTCTCTGGACCGAGTGCCCAGCCCGCACAGGTCGAGGCATCGCCAGAACCACCGTTACCGGGCGCCGGAGTTGGACCGTCCCTCGGCCGTCCCCACCCAGAAGGCCGACGTCTACGCGCTCGGCTGCATCCTGGTGGAGGCGGCGACCGACGTGGCCCCGGACGAGGGTCTCCTCGACGCTCTCACGGCCGCGCGGGGACGGCTCGAACCAGGTCTCGTTCATGTCCTCCGCACCTGTCTGGACCACGATCCGACCCGCAGGCCCGACGCGCGCACGCTGCTCCAGGCCCTCGAAAGCCTCGCCCACGACCAGGTCGCGGGACTCCACCCGCTGACAGGAGTCCTTGGGTTCGACAGCGAGCTGACCCCGGTGAGACTCGCCTTGGAAAGTGCGCACCGTGGCGGCCAAGGCCCTCACCTCCTCTGCCGGGGACGGCCGGCGGAGGTACGCAGAGACCTCGTGCGCCGTCTTCTGGACCAGCTGACGCGACAGGCCCGCGCGGGGATCAAGCTCGTCCTCGCCGACTTCGACGGCCGGAGCGGTCTCGACCGCTTCGTGGCGTCCGCGAGCAGCCGCTCGTCCTTCCTGGACCTGCGCAGCGACAGGACCGGCGTGCTCGTCCTCTGCGGAAGACTCATGGCCGAGATCGACCGTCGCCGTGAGGTGTTGGAGAAGGAAACCGGGTACCACGACATCGGCAGTCTGGAGAGGGAGGCCGTCAGTCGGTCCCTCCTCCGCAGCCTGCCACGATTCGTCGTGGTCATCGACGACTTTCCTCGCATTCAGCGGCTGGCGCCGGAGATGCGCACCGCTCTGAAGCGTGTCGCGGAGTGCGGGGCGCAGTTGGGCATCCACTTGATTCTTCTCACCGACGACGTCGACCGGACAGAGAGCGACAAGGCCTTCCTGGAGCTGTTCCCGACCCGGATCGATCTGCTGTCACAGCCCGCCAGGAACGGCGGCCCGTGGGTGGACGGTGCGGTGCTCCACGCTCCGTCCCTCCCAGGGCCGGTCCACTTCAGCACGGGACACGAATCGCACGGAGGCCGGTCACCGGGCCTTTGACACGCACCCGCTGGCACGAGCGGGCGCCCGCGGCGGAGGAGCCACGGGCCGCGCGCGATCACCCCTCGCTCAGGGCCCGTACACGAGGGGCTCGCGACGTGCTTCCGGCGTGGGGGCGGTCCGGTCCCGGGCCGCCGTTTCGTCGACCAGCGTCAGCGGGACGGAGAGGCTGTCGCACATCCGCTTCGCACGCGCGACCGCGCTCAGCGTCGCGGCGGTCGGGGGGCCGGCGGGCAGTTCCAGGACGACTCCCACCGGACGGTGGGAGTCGACGAGGGCCTGGAGCAGCAGGGCCGCTGCCGCCCGGTTCGTGACGTCGAGGTCCTCATGCAGCGTGACGTACAGCGTTCCTGCGTCGATGTGGTGGCTGAGCAGCATCGCGACCTCCAGACAGAACCTCGGGTACGCCCCGGCCGCCGTGCGGGCGGGGCGATGGGCAAAAGGGCAGGTTCCCGGCATTCGACCCGGGAAAACCCTGGTCAGGCACTGTTCCCGCGTGTGGCCGCGTCATCGTGACACGCGAGCTCCCCGAGCGGCCTGCGGCCACGGGGTGCGGAACGAGGGCGAGCTGCCCGCATCCTGGGCACACAGTGTCCACCTGGTGGGCCGCCCGGTGGCGGATCTACTCACTTCGCCGAGGAAACCGCAGGTCACAGCCGCGCCTTCGGAGCGTCAGGTGGCGCAATGTAGCCGCAACACCATCCGCGCGACTCCCCCGGTACGTTCCCGGACATGCCAGCCGAACCCGCCCCCGCCTCCCTCCCGGTCGCCGCCGCGCGCCGCCGGCGACTCCGTGCGGACCGGGCCCGGGAACTCGCCGACCTGTTGCGCCACCAGATCCTGACGGGCGGCTTCCCGGGCGGTGTCCTCCCCCTGGAGGACACCATCGCCACCGACTTCCGGGCCAGCCGCAACACCGTCCGCCAGGCCCTGGACCTGCTGCGCGGCGAGCAACTCGTCGAACGGCAACCGGGGGTCGGCACGGTCGTGGTGTGCGAGAAGTACCCGCACGGCCTGGACCGGCTCCAGGGCCTGGCGGAGACCCTGCACGAACACGGCAGGGTCACCAACGAGGTACGCACCGTCGGGCCGGTCGCCGCCTCCGGCCCGGTGGCGCACCGGCTGGGCCTGCCCGAGCACACGGACGTCCTCTGCATCGAGCGGCTGCGCCGGCTGGGCGGGCTGCCGCTCTCGCTCGACCTGTCGTACCTGCCGATGGACATCGGCGGTGAACTCCTCGGCTGCGACCTGGAGAACACCGACGTGTTCCGGCTCCTCGAATCGCTGACCGGCGGTCCGCTGGGCCATGCCGAGATCACCCTCGAAGCCGTCAACGCCGACGCCCACTCCGCCGCGGTGCTCCAGGCTCCCCGCGGGGCCGCCGTCCTGATGCTGGAGCGGCTGACATGTCTGCCCGACGGGCGCCCCGTGGACCTGGAGTTCATCCGGTTCCGCGGCGACCGCATCACCATGAGCGGCGTCCTGCACCGCTCCGTCTGAACCCCCTCACCGCCGACGCTCTTTCACCACCCTCCGGGAGACAGCCATGCCTCTGGTGCCGCAACGCGCCGACGTGCCCGTGACCATCGACGAGTCCAAGTGCATCGACGGCTGCACCCTCTGCGTCGACATGTGTCCGCTCGACTCGCTCGCGATCCGTGAGGACAACGGCAAGGCGTACATGCACGTGGACGAGTGCTGGTACTGCGGCCCCTGCGCGGCCCGGTGTCCCACCGGCGCGGTCACCGTCAACATGCCCTATCTGCTCCGGTGAAAGGCCCGACTCCCATGCCCGGCACCCCCGCTCTCCCGACCCGTTCCCCCGTCCGGCTCGTCTCCCTCTCCCTCGCGGCTCTCCTCGTCTCCGCCTGCGGCGGCGCTGCGGGCGCCGACGACACGGCCGGCGCGCGCACCGTCACGGTGACCGTCGGCTACCAGTCGAAGACCATCAACACCGTCACCGCCGGCACCCTGCTGCGCTCGCTCGGCTACTTCGAGGAGGAGCTCGCGGCGCGCGGGAAGAAGGACGGCGTCACCTACAAGGTCGCGTGGCAGGACTACGCGACCGGCGCCCCGATCACCGCCCAGATGACAGCCGGGAAGATCGACATCGGTTCGATGGGCGACTTCCCGCTGCTCATCAACGCGGCCCGGGGCAAGCAGCTGCGGCAGCCCACCCGGCTGGTCGCGGTCACCGGCTACAACCTCCGGGGCGGCCTCAACACCGTGGTCACGGCGCCCGGTTCCGCCGTACGGTCGCTCACCGACCTGCGCGGCAAGAAGGTGTCGACCAGCGTCGGCTCGGCGGCGGACGGGACTCTGGTACGGGCTCTGCAGCGTGCGGGGCTCGACCCGGAGAAGGACATACGGAAGCTGAACCAGCAGCCCAGTGTCGGCGCGTCCGCGCTGGCCGCCGGCAGCGCCGACGCCCTGTCGCAGTTCGTGGCCTGGCCCGGGCTGCTGGCGTACCAGGGCCGTGCCAGGGCGGTGTACGACGGCGCCGAGCTCAACCTGCCGACCTTCCACGGAGTCACCGTCCGGGAGAAGTTCGCCGGGGAACGTCCGGGAATCCTCGACGACTTCCTGAAGGCGCAGCGGCGGGCCACCGACCATCTGCGGGAACAGCCGGTCGCCGCCGCCGAGTCGGTGGCCGAGGAGACCGGGCTGCCCGCCGAGGTCGTCTACCTCTACAACGGCGCCAACGGCATCGCCACCTTCGACCCCGCGCTCCGGCCTGAGTTGATCGACGCCCTGAAGAAGGACGTGCCGGTGCTGAAGGCCGCCAAGCTGGTGGGCGACGTCGACGTCGACGCCTTCGTCGACCGGGCCCCGCTGGAGCGGGCCGCGCAGGCTCCCTCGTACCCGAAGGCGGCCGGCGCGAAGCCCGAACTGTGGCTGAAGGGGCAGACCGCCACGCGTACGTTCGACAGCCCGAAGGCCCTGCTGAAGGCGGTCGGGGCGGCGAAGGCGACGGATGTGCGGGCCGCGTACGTCCCCGACGCGGTGACCGGCACCCCGTGGTTCGCCGACAAGGCGGTGTGGGTCGCCGACGGGGCCGACCTGCGGGCCTTCGTCACCCCGTCCGGCGCACAGGCGTACGTCGGCACGCACCCGGGATCCCGGGTCGTCGCCTACGCGACCGCCGTCGGCCTGGCGTCATGAGCGCGGGACGGTGGCTGCTGCGGGCGGTCTCGCTCGGCGCGGCACTCGGCCTGTGGCAGCTGCTGACCTCCCTGGACGTCAACCTGTGGCTGCGGTTCGAGCAGTTCCCCACGGTCGGCGAGGTGGCCTCCGCCGCGGCCGACCGCGTCGGCACGGACGTGTACTGGCAGGACCTCGGGCACAGCCTGCGCCGGATCATGGTGGGGTTCCTGCTGGCCTCGGTGGCGGGAGTGGCGGTCGGCACGTTCGTCGCCCGCTCCCGGTGGGCCGCGGATCTCCTGGGCCCGATCCTGGAGGTGGCGCGGCCCGTGCCGGCCATCGCCCTGGTGCCGGTCGCGATCCTGCTGCTGCCCAGCAACGAGCAGGGCATCGTGTTCATCACCTTCACCGCGGGCTTCTTCCCGGTCCTCGTCTCGACCCGGCACGCGGTGCGCGCCCTCACCCCGGTGTGGGAGGAGGCCGTGCTCACCATGGGCGGCGGCCGGACGCGGGTGCTGTTCTCCGTGGTGCTGCCCGGGGCGCTGCCCGGGATCTTCGGCGGCCTGTCGGTGGGCATCGGCGTCGCGTGGATCTGTGTGATCTCCGCGGAGATGATCTCCGGCGAGTACGGCGTCGGATACCGCACCTGGCAGGACTACACGGTCGTGGACTATCCGGGCGTCTTCGTCGGCATGGCCACCATCGGCGCCCTGGGCTGGCTCACCTCCACGGCCGTGGAGCTCCTCGGCCGCCGCGTCACCTCCTGGCTGCCGCGCCCGGCCGCGCGCCCGGCGGCCGGTGCGGCGCGCACGGCGCCCCGCCGTCCCGCCTCCCGTACGGCCGTCGCCTCGGCGCCCGTATCCGCATCCGCATCCGCACCCGTCGTCGAGAAGGAGTCGGTCTCATGAGCAGCGCGCCCCCGGGCGTCGCGCCCGCGCGAGCCGGGGCGGAGCTCGCCCTGCACGACGTACGGCTCGGTCACGCCGACGGTGCGACGGTGTTCGCCGCCGCCGAACTGCGCGTCGAGCCCGGCGAACTGCTGGCCGTGGTCGGCCCGTCCGGCTGCGGCAAGTCGACCCTGCTGCGCACCCTCGCGGGTCTGCTCGCCCCGCTGGAGGGACGGGTGACCCACGACGGCGAGCCGGTCGAGGGACCTGCCGCCGACCGCGCGCTGGTCTTCCAGGACGACGCGCTGCTGCCCTGGCGTACCGTGCGCGCCAACGTGGAACTGCCCCTGGCGATCCGCCGGGTGCCGCGTGCCGAGCGGCGCCGGTCCGCCGCCGACTGGCTGGAACGGGTCGGCCTCGCCGACCACGCGGCCAAGCTGCCGCACCAGCTGTCCGGAGGTCAGCGACAGCGGGTGCAGCTGGCCCGCGCGCTGGTCGGCAGGCCCCGCGCGGTCCTGATGGACGAGCCCTTCGGCGCGCTCGACGCCCACACCCGGGCGGGCATGCAGGACCTCCTCGTGGAGATCCTGCGGGGCACGGGCGCCACGGTCGTCTTCGTCACGCACGACGTCGACGAGGCCCTCCACCTGGGCGACCGGGTCGCCCTGCTGCCCTCCGGCCAGGTTCTCGACGTTCCGGAGCCGCGCCGGCGCGACGCGCGGCAGTCGCCCGCCACGGCCGAGCTGCGCCGCCGCGTCCTCGCCTCCCTCTGATCCCGGCAACTCCCCGATCCCCGGCACCCCCTGCCCCTGCCCCTGCCCCTGCCCCTGCCCCCGCCCGAAGGCTCCCGAAAGGCTTCCCGTGGACACCCCTCTGGCCATCCCCGACCTCGCCGACGCGACCGAGCTGTCCTGCGACGTCCTCGTCATCGGCGGCGGAACCGCCGGCACCATGGCCGCGCTGACGGCGGCCGGGCGCGGCGCGAACGTGCTGCTCCTGGAGAAGGCCCACGTCCGGCACTCCGGCGCGCTGGCCATGGGCATGGACGGGGTCAACAACGCCGTCGTCCCCGGCCGGGCCGAGCCCGACGACTACGTCGCCGAGATCACCCGCGCCAACGACGGCATCGTCGACCAGTCCACCGTCCGGCAGACCGCGACCCGCGGCTTCGCGATGGTCCAGCGCCTGGAGTCGTACGGGGTGAAGTTCGAGAAGGACGAGCACGGCGAGTACGCGGTCAGGCAGGTGCACCGCTCCGGCTCGTACGTGCTGCCGATGCCGGAGGGCAAGGACGTCAAGAAGGTCCTCTACCGGCAGTTGCGGCGGCGGGAGATGCGGGAGCGGATCCGGATCGAGAACCGGGTGATGCCGGTACGGGTGCTCACGCACCCCGAGGACGGGCGGGCCGTCGGGGCGGCCGGGTTCAACACGCGCACCGGCGAGTTCGTCACCGTACGGGCCGGGGCCGTCATCCTGGCGACGGGTGCCTGCGGTCGGCTCGGACTGCCCGCCTCCGGCTATCTGTACGGGACGTACGAGAACCCCACCAACGCCGGTGACGGCTACGCGATGGCGTACCACGCGGGTGCGGCCCTGACCGGCATCGAGTGCTTCCAGGTCAACCCGCTGATCAAGGACTACAACGGGCCCGCCTGCGCCTACGTGGCGAATCCGTTCGGCGGGTACCAGGTGAACCGGCACGGCGAGCGGTTCGTGGAGTCGGACTACTGGTCGGGACAGATGATGGCCGAGTTCGCGGCCGAACTCGCCTCGGACCGGGCCCCGGTGTACCTGAAGCTCAGTCATCTGCCCGAGGAGACCATCAGCGCCGTCGAGTCGATCCTGCACACGACCGAGCGCCCCACCCGCGGCACGTTCCACGAGGGGCGCGGGCACGACTACCGCACGCACGACATCGAGATGCACATCTCGGAGATCGGGCTCTGCGGCGGGCACTCCGCCTCGGGCGTACGGGTGGACGCGCAGGCCCGCACGACCGTGCCCCGGCTGTACGCGGCCGGCGACCTCGCCTGCGTACCGCACAACTACATGATCGGGGCCTTCGTCTTCGGGGACCTGGCCGGGGAGGACGCGGCCCGGTACCGGTCGTACGAGGGGGAGTTGCCGCAGGACCAGCTCGCCGCTGCCCATGAACTCGTCTACCGCCCGCTGCGCCACCCCGACGGGCCGCCGCAGCCGCAGGTGGAGTACAAGCTGCGGCGGTTCGTGAACGACTACGTGGCGCCGCCGAAGACCGGGGCGAAGCTGTCGCTCGCGGTCGAGGCGTTCGACCGGATGTCGCGCGAGATCGAGGGGCTGGGCGCCCGTACCGCACACGAGCTGATGCGGTGCGCCGAGGTGTCGTTCATCCGGGACTGCGCGGAGATGGCGGCGCGGGCGTCGCTGGCGAGGACCGAGTCCCGCTGGGGCCTGTACCACGAGCGGCTCGACCACCCGGAGCGTGACGACTCGGGCTGGCTGCACCACATCGATCTGCGCAAGTCGCCGTCCGGAGCGATGGAGTTCACGGCCCGGCCCATCGAGCCGTACGTGGTTCCCGTCCCGGAGTTCGCGCCGGAGGCCGGGCCCGAGCGGTGGCTCGGCGAGGTGACGCTGGTGCCGACGGCCACGGCGGGCAGGCGGGACGCCGCCCCGGCGGCGGCCGGGAGGGCGGCTCAGGCGGTGGCGGCGGAACCGGTTCCGGGGACGGGAGGCGCCGCGGGCGGACCGAGCCCGGCGCTGCTGCGCCTGCTCACCCTCGCCGAGGAGTCCCCCGATCTGGCCGCGCTCGGCCCCTACCTCACCGACGCCGATCCGGCCGTCCGGTCGGCCGCCGTCGCGGCCCTCGGGGAGACCGTGCCGGCCGGGGCGGGGCCCGCGCTGGCCGCACGGCTCCGCGACACCGCGCCCCAGGTCCGGCACGCCGCCGCCGGCGCCCTGCGCGAGCTGGTCGAAGTGCTGCCCGCGGACGCCGAGTTGGGGGTGGCGCTGCGGGAGGCGCTCGGCGAGGCCGACCCGGTCGTCCGCTCGGCCGCGCTCGAGGTCCTGCGCGCGCAGCGCCTCGGCGACGCCGCCGTGTACGCAGGGGCGCTCACCGACACGGACATCGGCGTACGGATCCACGCCGTCCGCGGTCTGGTCGCGGTGGACGCCGTCCCGGAGCTGGCGGTGGCCGCCGCCGACGCCGCCCGCGAGGTCCGGGTCGCCGTGGCCCGCGGCCTGGCGGCCGTCCGTACACCCGCCCCCGATCCGCTGCTCCCGCTGCTGGACGACCCGGATCCGCTGGTCAGGGGCGCCGCCTTCGCCGCGCTCGCCGTCACCGGCTGCCCGCCCGCGTACGCGGAGTCCGCCGCCGCGGCGCTCGCCGCCTCCGCCTGGCAGGTACGGGCCGGTGCCGCGACGGCGCTCCGCGCCGCGGCGGCCGGGCAGGCGGTCCCCGCGCTCGCGAAGGCCGTGGCCGACCCGAACGCGGACGTCCGCAAGGCCGCGGTCCTCTCGCTCCACCCCCATCGCACCGACCCGGAGGCCCGTGCCGCTCTCGCCACGGCCGTCACCGATCCCGACGCCGACGTCCGCGCCCACGCCTCCCGCGCCCTGTCGCGCCCGGCGCCGCCGACGGCCCCCGTGGCGGGCACGACGCCCGCGGCGGGCACGAGGTCCTAGGCGGGCACGAGGTCCTAGGCGGGCCGCTCCGAGGTCAGGACGCCTATCTTGTCGATGCGGTGCTCGGGGTTGCCCTGGGCGTCACGCCAGAAGTTGCCCGCGGCGTCGTCCTCCGGTGTCGCGCAGGTGGAGAGGGTGATCATGGCGCGGGTGGGCTTCTCCCCCGGTTCTCCCGGCACGGCGGCCCGCTGCTCGGCGAGTGAGCCGGCCGAGCGGAAGGAGGTGGACCGCGTCTCGACGATCTCGTACGTGTACACGGTGCCCCGGGCGGTGACGTACACCTTGTCGCCGACGTCGACCGAGGGCAGCGCCCGCAGCGGGCCGCCGGCGGAGAGCCGGTGCGCGGTCACCAGGTAGTTGCCGACGTCCCCCGGTCCGACGCCGCCCCGCTCGCCGTACGGGCTGGCGGCCACCCCGCGGTCCTGGATCCGGGTGCCCGCCGCGTCGTCGGTCGTCCCTTCGTACGGCAGCACGTCGAGGTCCTCGACGCCGATGGCCGGTATGGACAGCTCGGCGGCGACGGGGGGCCGCGGTGAGGGCTCCGAGGGCGGCGGTGGCGCGGCCTCGGGGGCCGGGGGGACGGCGGGGACCTGGGCCGGGGCGCGGGCGTCGACGGAGGTGCCCGTCGTGCTGCGGACGTCGGCGGACGTCCCGCCGCTGCCGCCCACGAGCGCGGCGACGGCCGCGACGATCGCGGCGACCACGCCCACGGCGGCGACGGCCAGAGCGCGGTGCACGCCCCGGCCCTTCGGCGGGCCCTTGCGCAGGGGCCCGCGACGTTGGGCACCCATACCCCCAGGATCGCCCACGCGCGCCGCCCCGGCACCCCGGGCGCGGGCGGTCAGCCGACGCGGTCCCCGGCCGCCACGCGATGGGTCTCCAGTCCGGGCGTCCTGAGCAGCTCGCCGATCAACTCCTCGGAACCGCCGACGTAGGTGGAGACCAGGTCGACGTCACCGCCGACGCACCAGACGCGGTCCTGCGGCCACCACAGGTCGGGGAGTTCCGTGAACGGGTCGGCACGCTCCGGGGTCAGGACGTCGGTCAGCGGTCCCGAGAGCAGGATCTCGTCCCGTTCCGGAGTCGGGAAGGTGGGAGTCCCGGCCCACTCCCGCCGGCCGTACCCCTCCCACAGGCCGAACCAGCACCGCTCCGGCGTGGCGGTGTGCCGGGCGAGGACGGGCGCCAGGACCTGCGCGACCCCGACGGGCGTGGGGCCTTCGGCGGGGTGCTCGTCCCAGACGCCGGGCAGGCCGTACTCCTGCGCGTTCTGGTAGAACCGGTCCGCTCCGATGACCTCGTACCAGTCGGTCAGCGCCGCGACGCGACGCCCGTGGGCGGCGGCGACGGTCTCCCAGCGCACCGGCCGGTCGTCGAGGCCCGCCGGGTGGAGGAGACGCGCGTACGCCGCGAAGCCGGGCGCGGCGACTCCGGCGACAGTCCCGAAATCGCCGTACCCGGGGTGCCTTTCGGCCAGCCAGCGCGCGGGCGCGAGGTCCGCCTCGACGCGCAGGCTTCCGTACGGGGGCTCGGCCCCGCTCGTCCCGTTCACGCGCTACTCTCCGTCGCCGTCCGTCACGGCCGCCCGGTCCCGGGCGGTGTGGAGGATCCGGAAGCGGTCGGGATCCTCCGGATCCCGGTCGACGACCTGGATCGGTGCCCGGTCCCACTGCCACACGCCCACGCCCGGAGTGCGGGAGAACCGGATCGTCCCGCGGGTGCCCTCGACCGCGACGCGCGGCCAGGTCTCCGTCATGCGCGTCCGGTCGGCGGCGTACCCCCCGTGCGTGCCGTGCGCGACGCCGTGCGAGCGGAGCATCTCGGCGAGCACGGTGATCGTGTCGTAGCCCTCGAAGGCCACGAAGGAGGGCGCCTCGTCCAGTCGCTCGCGGAGGGCCGACCCGACCCGGGCGCCGAGTGGGCCGAGGCGCTCGGGCAGGTAGCGCAGGAACGGGATCGCGGCGCCGTTCTCGCCGAGGAGCCTCGTCCATCCGGCGAACTCCGGTTGCCCCGCCGGGGCGCCGATCAGGAGGTCGGCGAGGCGCCGGTCGCGACGGACGGCCTTCACGATCGACACGGCCGGCTCCGGGATGCCGGCCAGCAGGAGGAGGGCCGTCGCGCCGTGCCCGACGAGTCGGTCGCACACCGCCGCGGGCGCGAGTTCGCGCGCGTCGAGTTCGACGACGGTGCCGCCGCGCGGGGCGAGGTGGTCCCGGAGGACGCGCGTTCCGGAGGCCCAGTAGACGCTCGGCTCGGCTGCCACGGCGATGCGGCTGTGTCCGGCGCCGAGGAGGAAGTCCGCGTAGGTCCGCCAGCCGTGGGACTGCGGCGGGGCCAGGCGCGCGACCCGTTCCGTCGGCTGCTCGGTGAGCGCGTCGAGCACCGCCGACGAGCAGAGGAACGGAACGCCGAGAGCGTCCGCCCGCGCGGCTGCGGCGCGCGCGACGACGCTGTGGTACTCCCCCGCCACGGCGGCCACGCCCAGACGGGCCAGTTCGTCCACGGCCGCCTCGGCCCTCCGCGGATCTGCCGCGGTGTCCCGGACCACCAGCTCGATCGGGCGCCCGCCGACGCCGCCGGCGGCATGGACGTCCTGGACGGCCAGTTCGAGCCCGGCGAGGAGGTGCCGGCCCGCCTCGGTCCAGCCGGGCCGGGACAGCGGGACGAGTGCCCCGATCCGGACGGAGGACCCGTCGGCCGGCGCTGCTCCGGACCGTGATGGTGGCGTGTTCATGCGGTGACGTCTCCCGACGGAGGATCCGGTGGGCGTTCGGGCGCCGAGCCTAACCGAGCCGCTCACCGGCCGGTTCCGGCGCCCCGTCCCGTCGTACAGAGCACGTACATATTCCGTCCAGCGGGCCCCTTGCAGAATGGCAACGCCCGCCGCCCACGCGGCCCAGCAAGAACGTATCGCCGCAAGTCTGGTACGGCAGGCCTTCGTCGGAAATCTGATTCGTCCAGTGAATCCAAGGGGAAACACATGCCTGAAGTCGGCGGCTCCAAGGGTCTGACCGTATCCGGTGACCCGTTCCTGTCCACCGTGGACAGGGTGTGCGCATGGCTCGGTTCCGCTCCTGAGAAGGTCGACGCTCTGTCGGGCAGCGAGCGCAGCCGCGTCCTGGGCGAGGTGGCCGACATCAACAACGCCGCTGCCGGGGGTGACATGGGCGCCCTGTACGCGCAGCAGTACCTGCTCGACCGGATCTACCAGCTGTACACGAAGATCCCGCAGCAGCAGAGCGCCGAGGGCTCCGTCGTGGTCTACGAGATAGCCCGCCTCCTGGAGACCGCCACCGCGGCCGCCCAGGACCGGCTGATCGAGCCGGGCCTGCTCGAGGACGCGCCCACCGAGCCGCGGGAGTACCTGACCTGGCTCAAGAACACCGCGCGCAGCCACCGGGTGTACAAGCACCCCTACTACCACGAGTTCATCCGCAACACGGCCACGCACGACGACCTGCGGAACTACGTGATGCAGGAGTCCGTCGTCGACGGTCGCTTCGACGACCTGCTCGCCATGATGCAGGTGGGCACCGCCGGCCCGGCGAAGATGGAGATCGCGGCCAACTTCTGGGACGAGATGGGCAACGGCAAGCCCGAGGAGGTCCACACCCACCTCTTCAACAAGATCTACGAGGTCTTCGAGATCTCCGAGGACGAGCTCGCCCGCTCGCTCACCGCCACCTCGCTGCTCAACGGCAACCTCGCGGTCATGCTCTGCCGTCACCGCACGCTCTACCCGGAGGCCGTGGGCTTCCTGGGCATGACCGAGTGGATGGCGCCGGACCGCTTCGTCCAGGTCGTGCACGCCTGGGAGCGCCTGGGCCTGCCCGACGTCGGCATCGTCTACCACAAGCTGCACATCACGATCGACTCCCAGCACGCGCAGGGCTGGTTCCACAACGTGGTGCTGCCCGCCGCCGAGTCCGCGGACATGCGGCGTGCCATCGCGCGCGGCATCCTGTGGCGGCTCAACTCCTCTGCCGCCTACCTGGACGAGCGCATGCCCTCCGTCGCCGCCTGACGCCGGACGCTCTTCGTCCGACTCCGACGACACCACCCTTTTCTGGAGGAGAGATCATGGCCCTTGGCAGCGAACGCTTCGTCATCATCGACCTGCCGGAGGTCTCGGCCGACATCCTGCCGAGCTACGACGACTGCCCGGTCGACGAGTACATGGGCAACGGCACCCGCTTCAAGCGCTTCTCGCAGTACCGCCTCCGCCCGCAGGGCGACGAGGCGTGGTCGTTCGAGCGCCTCGCGCACCGCGACTACACGACGTACAAGAAGTTCAACTCGGTCGGCGGCGGCATCCGCCGCGTCTACGAGCCGATCAAGGTGGACTTCACCCCGCTGATCGAGCACGGCGTCCGTGAGCTCGGACTCGACCGGTCCGAGGACTGGCAGATCAACGTCCACCAGAACCGGACCCGTGCCGACGGCGAGAAGCCCGGCCCCCTCACGCCCGAGGGCGTGCACCACGACGGCCACGAGTTCGTGATGATCGCGATCCTCAACAAGGTCAACGTGGCCGGCGGCACCACCCGGCTGTGGAACCCCGGCGCCGACGAGCCCTTCTGGAGCGGGACGCTCGAGCCGGGTCAGGCGGTCCTCCTGGACGACCGGGAGCTGGCCCACGACGTCACCGACGTGCTCTCCGCCGACGGCGGTCCGGGCCACCGCGACATCGTGATCATCGCCTTCTCCCGGTGGGCGGAGAAGTGGTACGGCGAGGAGCACGACGCCGCCGCGCTCTCCGAGCAGTGATCCCGGGCGCCGCCCCGAGGTGAGGCACCACGCCTCGGGGCGGCGCCGCGCCCAGCAGCCAAGGGAGATCATCCCGTGATCGACTTCTACAAATACCAGGCAGCAGGCAACGACTACTTGGTGATCGACCCCCGCAGCACGGACTTCCCCCTGACCCGTGAGGCGATCCGGCTGGTCTGCGACCGGCACCGGGGCATCGGGGCGGACGGAGTCCTGTACGGACCGCTGGAGACGCCCCGCCCGGGTGTTCCGGTCCAGCTCGACCTGTACAACTCCGACGGGTCCGACTGCGGCAGAAGCGGCAACGGTCTGCGGATGTTCGCGCTCCACCTCGCCGCGCAGGAGGCCGGCGCCTGGTCCGACGGGCGCGAGTTCACCCTCCGTACGGCCGCCGGCGACTGCCCCGTGCGGGTCGTCGACGCCGCCGAGGGCCGGGTGGAGGTCGGCATGGGCCGTCCCAGCTTCGACGCCGCCGATCTGCCCCTGCTCCGGGAGGACGGCGCACCGTACGGCGGCCGGGCGGTGCGCGTGCCGCTGGCCGTGGACGGCGAGGAGCTGACCGTCACCTCCGTCTACAACGGCAATCCGCACACCGTGGTCCTGGTGGACGCCCCGTCCGCGGACCTCGCCCGCAGGCTCGGCCCGAGGATCGCCCGGCACCCGCGGTTTCCGAACGCCACCAACGTGCAGTTCGCGCGGATGGCGGACCGGTCCGTGATGGAGCTGGAGGTCTTCGAGCGGGGTGCCGGATATGTGACGGCGTCCGGCAGCAGTGCCTGCGCCGCGGTGTCGGCCGCCCGCGAACTGGGGCTGTGCGACGCCCGGGTGGAGGTCAGGATGCCGGGCGGCAGTGTGGAGATCACCGTCGCCGAGGACGGCGCGGTCACGATGACCGGCGACGCCGAGCAGGTCGCCGCCGGCTCCTTCGCACCGGCCCTCCGCGCCCGGCTCGACCGGACCGTTCCGGCGGACGCGACCTCGGGGACCGTACGGTGACTCTCTCCTCGTACGCGCCGGAGTCGCGCGACTATCCGATCCAGAAGTGGGTCTTCGAGGACGCCGCCGGCCGCTTCGACATCGACCTCGGGGACAGCAACATGGTCCCCGGACGTCTCGACGCGCTCAACGTGCCGCCCGGGCTCGAACTCGACTACGGACACGACCGGGGCCTCGCCTCGCTGCGCACCGCCGTCGCCGGCCTCTACGGCGGCTCGGCCGAGTCGGTCCTCGTCACCGTGGGCGCGCAGCAGGCGCTCTACCTCGTGTACGCCGCACTCCTGACCCCGGGGTCCCGGGTGATCGCCTTCCGGCCGGGCTGGCAGCAGTCCTGGGACGTGCCGCCCGAGTTCGGCTGCACAGTGGAGCTCGTCGGGTTCCGGCCGGATCTCAGCTTCGACATCGAGGCCGCCGAGGCGGCGGCCGGGCCGGACGTGAAGCTGATCGTCGCCAACAGCCCGTGCAACCCGACCGGTCGGCGCATCGCGGAGGAGGACCTGCGCGGTCTCCTCGCACTGGCGTCCCGCACGGGGGCGCATCTGCTGCTCGACGAGGAGTACGCGCTCGACCTCTCGCGCTCCGCGGCCGTGGGCGCCGACCGGGTGATCTCGGTGTCGAGCCTCTCCAAGGTGTACGGCTTCCCGGGGCTCCGGGTCGGCTGGCTCTACGGCCCTCCGGACGTCGTGGAGCTCTGTGCCCGGCGCAAGTTCCTGTCCACCATCTCCAACTCGGTGCTGTGCGAGACGCTGGCCGTCGACGTCCTGGCCCACCGCGAGGAGCATCTGCGCACCTACCGCGAGATCACCCGCCAGGGTCTCGGACTCGTACGGGACTTCGCCGGGCGCAACGCGGACGCGGTGACCCTCGTGGAACCCGAGGACACCCCGTTCGCCTGGCTCTGGCTCACCACCGGCGAGGAACCGCTGGCGATGTGCCGCAGAGCCCTGGACCTGGGCGTGCTGCTCATGCCCGGCGAGACGCTGGGGGCCAGCGACGGCTTCCGGATCTGCTTCGCGCGCTCCGCGGAGGCCGTGGCCGAGGGGCTGGGCCGCGTGGAGCGGGTCCTCAGACCCTCGGCGCCCGTCCCGGGGCAGGCGCCGGCTCCGGCCGCCTGACCGCTCCACCGCCCGGCCCCGCCCCTGCGACAGCCGCACGACCGCTGAACCGCACCACAGGTGAACCGCGCCACCGCCCCACCGCCCCACCGCTGAACCGCCCCACCGCACGGGGCGCCCTCCCGGCCGGCCGAGCCGCCGGAGGGCCGCCCCGATGCGGGCCGCCGACCCACGGCCGCCGCACCCGGCCCACCAGGTTCCGGCCCCGCTCTTCCCTCTCCCGTACCGCCACCGCCCTACCCCGCCATGCCCCGACCTGCCCTGCCCGCTTCCTGCCGCACCGGGGTGCGAGGGCCCGGGTCGCTTCCCCGCGCCCGCTGGGCGACCACCGTGAACAGCCGAACGGAGTTCTGTGACGATGAGCATGCACACCGCCGAGTCGCGCATCCAACTGTCCTTCGGACAGGAGCAGTTGTGGTTCCTCGACCAGATGAGCCCCGGTGAGACCACCTACAACGTCCCCCTCGCCTACCGGCTGCGCGGTGCGCTCGACACGGCCGCCCTTGAGGGCGCGCTCAACCTGCTGGTGAAGCGCCACGAGCAGCTGCGGGTGACCTTCCACGCGGCCGACGGCGTCCCCTACCAGGTCGTCTCGCCGGCCGAGGACCGGCCGCTGCCGCTCCGGGACCTGTCCGGGCTCGCACCCGACGAGGCGGAGAACGAGCTGCGCGAGGCGCTGCAGACCGAGGCGGACACACCGTTCGACCTGGCGGCCGGTCCGATCTCCCGGTTCCAGCTCTTCCGGCTGGCCGACGACCACCACGTGCTCGGCCTGAGCTTCCACCACATCATCACCGACGGCTGGTCCGGCGGTGTGGTCAGCCGAGAGATCTCCCAGGCGTACGGGGAGCTGGCCGCGGGCCGGACGCCCGCGCTGCAGGAGCTGTCCATCGGCTACGCCGACCACATCCAGCGCCAGCGCAAGCAGCGGGCCGACGGGGTGTGGGAGGAGGAGCTGAAGTTCTGGGAGGAGCGGCTGGCCGGTCTCGAGGCGCTCGAACTGCCCGCCGACCGGCTGCGGCCGGCCGAGCCCACGCAGAACGGCGAGACCTTCGTGGTCGACTTCCCGGCCGAACTGCTGACGAAGGCCCGGGCCCTGGCGCACGAGCAGGGCGCCTCCCTCTACATGGTGGTCGCCGCCGCGCTGAACGTCGTGCTGAGCCGCTACAGCGGCCAGGACGACATCGCCCTCGGCGTGCCGATGCTGGGCCGTACCGACCCCGAACTCGAAGACGTGGTCGGTCTGTTCATCAACATGACGGTGCTGCGCTGCGACCTGTCGGGCGATGTCACCTTCGCCGAGCTCCTGGAGCGCATCGCCGACGCGAACCTCGACATGTACGACAACCAGGACGTGCCGTTCGACCACGTCGTGGACCGCGTGCAGACGACGCGGGACGCGGGGCGCAACCCGCTGTTCCAGATCGCCTGCCAGCTGCTCGGCGAGGCCGCGACGGGCGACTCCCTGGAGCTGGCCGGGCTGACCTCCGAGTCGATCCCGCTCGCGACCTCGCGCTCCCGGTTCGACCTCTCCTTCAGTTTCGTGGAGGGCGCCGAACGGCTGCGCCTGATCGTCGAGTTCGCGACCGACCTGTACGACCGCTGGCGCGTCGAGGCCATGATCGGGCACTTCCAGAACGTGCTCGACGCGGCCTCGGACGCCCCGGAGACCGCGGTCGCGGCGCTGCCGCTGCTCGCCGAGGAGGAGCGGGCCGAGCTCCTGGAGGTGGGCCGCGGCGCCGACTTCGACTACCCGACCGAGCCGGTGCACGCCACGATCGCCCGGATCGCGGGGGAGAACCCCGAGCTGGTCGCGGCGGTCTGCCGCGGCAAGGAGATGACGTACGGCGAGCTGATGCGCAAGGCGGGCAAGCTCGCCCGGTACATCCGTTCCCGGGGCGTGCGCCAGGAGGAGGTCGTCGCCATCGCGATGGACCGCGACCTGGACGCGCTGGTCGCGATCCTCGGCGTCATGGTGTCCGGCGCCGCGTACACGATCATCGACCCCTCGCACCCCAACGCCCGCCTGGACCACATGCTGCGGGACACCAAGAGCCCGCTGGTCATCACGCGGGCCGGCTCGGTGGGCGACCTGCCGGAGTCGTGCGGCTGGGCGAGCGTCAACATCGACACCGACTGGGACGCCATCGAGGCGCAGCCGGACGACGAGCCGCTGGAGGAGTGGGCCCGGCCGGAGTCCCTGATCTACGTCCTCTACACCTCGGGGTCCACCGGGCGTCCGAAGGGCGTGATGATCGAGCAGCGCGGTCTGCGCATGTTCATCGAGGCGTACCGGCGCAGCTTCGGCGAGTGGACCACCGAGGACCGGCTGCTGCAGCTGCCCGCGCTGACCTTCGACATGTCGCAGGGCGAGATCTTCGCCGGCCTGATCAGCGGTTCGGCCCTGGTGCTCGTGGCGCCGGAGGACGCCTCGTCCCCGGAGTCCCTCGGCTCCCTCATCCGTGACCAGCGGGTGACGTACGCCGGCCTCTCGCCCGCGATCCTCTCGGTGGTGGACGCGGGGCCGTACCCGGACCTGAAGTACATCATGGGCGGTGCGGAGGCGCTTCCGGCCGAGCTGGTCAACAAGTGGAACCTGCCGGGGCGCAAGTTCGTGAACCTCTACGGCCCCACCGAGGCGTCGGTGGCGACCACCGAGTACCTCTGCGAGCACAAGGAGTGGCTGTCCTCGCCGCCGATCGGACGGCCCGAGTTCGGCCGTCTGCACTACGTGGTGGACAAGGAGTTCAACCTGGTGCCGGTCGGTGTCCCGGGTGAGCTGCTGATCGGCGGCGACGAGGGTCTGGCCCGCGGCTACCTCAACCTGCCGGAGATGACGGAGGAGAAGTTCGTCCCGGACCCGTTCCTGGGCGAGGGCCGGGTCTACCGCACGGGCGACCTGGTGCGCTGGACCCGCGATCTGCAGATCGACTTCATCGGGCGGCTCGACAACCAGGTCAAGCTGCGTGGTCTGCGGATCGAGCTCGGTGAGATCGAGTCCGGCCTGCTGACCCACCCGAAGGTCCGGATGGCCCTGGTCCTGCTGCGTGAGGACTTCGGGGAGAAGCAGCTCGTCGCGTACTACACGGTCCTCGGCGACACCCCGCCGACGGTGGCTGAGCTCCGTGAGCACCTGGGCAGCACGATGCCGGAGTACATGGTGCCGACGGGCTGGGTGGAGCTGTCGGAGTTCCCGCTGACCCCGGCCCGCAAGATCGACCGGGCCAAGCTCCCCGCACCGGTGTCGGGTTCGGGCGACGGGACGGCCAGCTTCGTCGCCCCGGTGACGGCGACCGAGGAGAAGGTGGCCGAGGTCTTCGGTGCTGTACTGTCCATGACACAGATCAGCGCGGACGGCAACTTCTTCGAGCTGGGGGGCAATTCGCTGCAGGCGATGCGGGTCGTGAGCCGGCTCAACAAGCACTTCGGCGTCAAGGTCAACGTCCGCTCCCTGTACGGAGGCGCCACCGTCGCCACCGTCGCCGGCGCCATCGACGCGCTGGTGGAGTCCAAGGCGGGCGCGCGTGCTTGAGGTCCCACGGGTGGCCATCCCGTCCCCGCAGGCGCACACCTCCCAGAACGGCTCCGGTTCCGGCTCCGCCCACGACTCCGCGCAGGCCGTGCTGCTGCACCAGGGAGTGGCGCTGCTGAACCGGACCGACCCCGAACTGGCCCTGCTCCTCGACCGCGAGGTCCAGGAGCAGGCCATGACGCTCGCCATGGTGGCGTCCGCCAGCGTCGCGAACCCGGCCGTCCTGGCCACGGGCGGCGCCGCCCTGTCGAACGTGACGGCCGAGGGCTATCCGGGGGCCCGCTACCACCCCGGCGCCGGGCGGTTCGACGCCGCCGAGCGACTGGCCGTCGAGCGCGCCGAGCACGCCTTCGGGGCACGGTACGCCAATGTGCAGCCGCACTCCTGCTCCTCGGCCAACCAGGCCGTACTGGCGGCGCTGCTGCCCCCGGGCGGGGTCCTGCTCGCCCTCGACCTGGACTCCGGCGGCCATCTGACCCACGGGTCGGCCGCCTCGGTCACCGGACACCACTACCGGGCCGTCCACTACGGCCTCGACGACCAGGGGTTCATCGACTACGACCAGGTGGCCGAACTGGCCCTGGCCCACCGCCCCCAGGTGCTCATCGCGGGAGCCAGCGCCTATCCGCGGACGCTGGACTTCGCCCGGTTCCGCGCGATCGCGGACTCGGTGGGTGCCTATCTGGTGGCCGACATCTCGCACATCGCCGGCCTGGTGGCCGCCGGGGAGCACCCCAGTCCCATCGATCTGGCGCATGTCACGACCACCAGCACGTACAAGCAGCTGGGCGGGCCGCGCGGAGGGCTGATCCTCATGGGCGCGGAGCACCGGGCGCCCGGCCCGGACTCCCGACGGACCCCGCTCGACCGGCTGATGCAGCGCGCGGTCTTCCCGCAGTCCCAGGGGACGCCGAGCCCGGCGTCGGTCGCCGCCAAGGCGCACGCCCTCAAGCTGGTGGCGGAGCCGGAGTTCCGGGCGACCATGCGGCTGGTGCGCGACGACGCCGCGGCACTCTCCGACGCCCTGGCCGAGTACGGCTACCGGGTGCTGACCGGCGGCACCGAGAACCACATGGTGCTCCTGGACATGTTCGACCGCGGCATCACCGGTGTCGTCGCCGAACGCGCCCTGGAGGCGGTCGGAATCCTCACCAACCGCAACCGCATCCCCAAGGACACCAAGGCCCCGCTCGTCGCCAGCGGTCTGCGTCTGGGCACGAACGTGCTGGCGCAACGCGGCATGGGTCCCGGCGAGATGCGGGTCTGCGCGGCTCTGCTGCACGAGGTTCTCATGGCCACGACGGTGCTCGGCGACACCGAGTTCCGTACCGACCCCGGGGTCCGCGACCGCGTGGCGGCCGAGGTGGCCGCCCTCTGCCGCGCCCACCCCCTGCCCTTCGGCGCCGGCCTCGGCCCCGCCGAGGGCTCCGACCGCGAGCCAGGAGAGAGGTCTTGAGCCGGAACACCACTCCCGTGACGCCTCCCGCGCATGCGCAGGCGCCCGTACCGGCGCCGCCCGCGCTGCTGCCGGCGGACCGCCCGCGACTGCCCGGAGCCGCTCCGGACCGCAGCGACTCCGTCCGGCTGACGCTGGGCCCGTCGGCCCGTTCCGCCTCGGAGGAGATGCTGCTGGCCGGGTTCACCGCGCTGCTCCACCGCTGGACCGGTCAGGCCGCGTTCGGCTTCCTCGTCACGACCCCCGCTTCGGGGACGGTCCGGCTGAGCCGGACCGTCCCCGGGGCGGCGGCCCTCACCGGGCTCGCCCTCGGCGCGGAGGCCGGGCGGGAGCCCGTCGACGGATCGGGGCAGGACGAGTTCGAGCTGGTGCTGCACGCCCCGGGCGAGGAGGACGACAAGCTGCCGGGCGCGGAGCTGCGGTACGCCCCCGAACTCTTCGACCGGGACACCGCCGTCCGCCTCCTCACCTCCTACCGCACGCTCCTGGAGGACGGGCTGACCGACCCGGAGCGTCCGGTGGCGGAGCTGCGGCTGCTGCCCGAGGACGAACTCCGCCGGATGCTCGTCGAGTGGAACGACACCGCGGCCGACCTCCCGCACGACGTGTGCCTGCACTCCGCCTTCGAGGCCCGTGCCGCCGAGGCCCCCGACGCCCCGGCTCTGCTGGGCAGCGGCGGGACCCGGACGTACCGCGAGGTCAACGAGGCGGCGAACCGGCTCGCCCACCACCTCAGGAGCCTGGGTGTCGGCCCGGACCGGCGCGTGGGCATCTGCCTGGACCGGAGCGCCGAGCTTCTGGTCGCCGTGCTCGGCGTGCTCAAGGCGGGCGGCGCCTATGTGCCGCTCGACCCCGACTACCCGCGCGAGCGCCTCGCCACCATGGTCGCGGGCACGTCCTGCGCGGTCGTGCTCAGCCGGACCGGGCCGGCGGAGAGCCTGCCGCTGCCGGACATCGACCCGGCCACACCCGTGGTGCTCCTCGACCGGGACGAGGCGGTCCTCGCCGCGCTCCCCGTGCACGACCCCGAGGGCGGGGCGACGCCCGAGGATCTCGCGTACATCATCCACACCTCGGGCTCCACCGGCGCTCCCAAGCCCATCGCCCTGCGCCACCGCGGGGTGATGAACAACATCGCGGACCTCAACACCCGCTTCGGCGTGGGTCCCGGTGACCGGGTCCTCGCCCTGTCGTCGCCCAGCTTCGACATGTCGGTGTACGAGTTCCTGGGGCTGACGGCCGCAGGCGGCACCGTGATCCTTCCGGAGCCGGAGCGCGCGAAGGACCCGGAGCACTGGGCCGACCTGCTGGCCGAGCACCGGGTCACCGTGTGGAACTCCGCCCCCGCCCTCCTCGACATGGTCGTCGACCATCTCGAGAGCACCGGCGCGCGGCCGCTGGACGATCTGCGGCTCGCCCTGCTCGGCGGCGACTGGATCCCCGTGTCGCTGCCCGACCGGGCCCGCGCGAAGGCCCCCGCCCTGCGCTTCGTCGCCCTCGGCGGGGCCACCGAGTCGTCCATCCACTCGACGATCTACGAGGTGGTGAAGACCGACCCGCGCTGGACGAGCATCCCGTACGGCCGTCCCATGGCCAACCAGCGCACGTACATCCTCGACGAGAACCGCCGGCCCGTACCCCCCGGTGTTCCGGGTGAACTCCACCTGGCGGGGATCGGTCTGGCCCGGGACTATCTCGGCCGGCCGGAGCAGACGGCGGAGCGGTTCTTCGACTGGTCCTGCGGCGAGGTGCAGGGCGAGCGCCTGTACCGGACGGGCGACATCGCCCGCCACGGGCCCGACGGTCTGATCGAACTGCTGGGCAGGGCGGACTTCCAGGTCAAGCTGCGCGGTCTGCGGATCGAACTCGGTGAGATCGAGGCCGTGCTGCGCGGCCACGACACCGTGCGGGAGGCCGTCGTCACCGCGCACCCCGACGGTTCGGGCGACCGGCGGCTGGTCGCGTACCTCGTCGCCGAGGCGGACCGGACCGTGGAGCCGCAGACGGTCGCCGAGCACGCCGCCCTGTCGCTGCCCCGCTTCATGGTGCCGAGCAGCCTGCTCGTCCTGGACGAGCTGCCCCTGACGCCCAACGGGAAGGTCGACCGCAAGGCCCTCCCGGCGCCGCCCGACGACCCGGGCGAGCCGGAGGAGAGCTACGCGCCCCCGGCCACGGAGACCGAGAGGACGGTGGCGGGGATCTTCGCGGCCGTGCTCGGCGTCGCGCGGGTCGGCGCGGACAGCGGATTCTTCGCGGTCGGCGGCAACTCCCTCCAGGCCATGCGTGCGGTCACCCGGCTCAACAAGCACTTCGGGATCAGGGTGAACGTCCGCCTGCTGTACGGCGGAAGCACCGTCAGGAGCATCGCGCTCGTCATCGACGAGCGGCTCGCGCAGCCCGCACCGACCCCGAACGGAGCGTCCGCACCGTGATCGAACCGTCCGTCGGCAGTCTCGTCGCCCTCCGGGCGGAGGGCGACCGGCTCCCGCTCCACTGTGTCCATCCGGTCTCCGGTTCGCCGTTCTGCTACTCGGCGATGGCGCACCGGCTCCGGGACGGGCAACCGGTGTTCGGCTTCGAGGCACCGGGGTTCGACGGCGCCTCCGAACCCCTCACCTCCATCCGGGCCCTGGCCGAGCTGCACACGGCGTCCCTCCGCGCGGCCCGCCCGCACGGTCCGTACCAGCTGCTCGGCTGGTCGCTGGGCGGTGTCGTCGCCTACGAGATGGCGCGGCTGCTCGCCGCCGAGGGGGAGGAGGTGCCGCTGCTCGTCATCGTCGACGCGGCGCTTCCCGGGACGCAGTCGGTGCCGCCCGACGACGAGCTGGCCCGCTACTTCCTGTACGACTTCCTCGGCGTGACCCGTGACCGGGCCCCGGGCGTCGACAAGGCGCTGGCCGGTGTGCGTCCGGGGGCGGAGCCGGCCGAAGTCTTCGAGGCGGCCGAGCTCCACGGGGCCGTACCGGAGGAGTTCGACGCGGAGTTCCTGATGGAGCGCTACGCCCTGTTCCGTACGCATGTCGTGGCCATGCGCGAGCACCGTCTCGACGCGGTCCACGACGGTCCGGCGATCCTGATCAAGGCCGAGGACTCGGTGGAGCGGCTGCTCGACTGGAGTCCGTACGTGAGCCGGCTCTCCGTGCGCACGGCACCGGGCGACCACCACTCGGTGTGGCAGGGCGCGGGGCTCACGGCCATCAGCGCCATCGTCGACCAGGCTCTGGGGGAGGCGACCGCGTCATGACGGAGCATGGCACGCCCACCGCCCCGGCCCCCGCGGCCGAGGCGGAGGGCCCCCCTCGGTCGCTCTGGCGCGACAGGGACTTCATGGTGTTCTGGACGGGCGAGGCGCTCTCCCTGTACGGCACCCAGATCACCCAGCTCGCGCTTCCGCTGACCGCGGTCCTGGTCTTCGGTGTGGGTGCCGGGGAGCTGGGCATGCTGCGGTTCGCCCAGCTCGTTCCCTTCCTCGGCCTCGCGCTGCTCTTCGGCGTCTGGGTGGACCGGATGCGCAAGCGCCCGGTCATGCTGGGTGCCAACGTGGTCAGGATGGTGCTGATCGGCCTGGTGCCCGTCCTGTACGAGTTCGACCTGCTGACGCTGCCGACGCTGTACGCCCTGGCGCTCGGCATCGGGATCGCGACGGTGCTCTTCGACGTCAGCTGGATGTCGTACGTCCCCGTCCTGGTGAAGGACCGGCGCAGTCTGCTGGAGGCCAACACCAAGCTGAACGCCACCCTTTCGTCGGCGGACATCGCCGGGCCGGGACTCGCCGGCACGCTGGTGAGCGCGTTCTCGGCGCCGTTCGCCATGACCGCCAACGCGTTCTCGTACGCCCTGTCGGTGCTGTCGCTGATCCTCATCAGGAAGCCCGAGCCGGCGCCGGAGCCACCTGCGGAGAAGCGCCGGCTGGGCGCGGAACTCGCCGAGGGCCTGCGGTGGGTGTTCGGCAACCGGTGGCTGCGGGCGATCGGTCTGGTCGGCTGCTCCTGCAACTTCCTTCTCACCATGGTGCAGACGCTGTTCCTCCTGTACGCGGTGCGCGACAAGGAGCTGTCCGCCGCCGCGGTCGGTTTCGTCATGGGCGCGGCAGCCGTGGGCGGGCTGCTGGGCGCGCTGGTGTCGGGCGCGGTGGTGCGCCGGCTGTCGGTGGGCACCGCCTACCGGGTGTCGGTGTCGGTCATCTTCCTCGGCCCGCTGCTCGTCCCGGCGGCGGGCGGCCCGCGCTGGCTGCTCGTGGGCCTGTTCGTGGCCTCCTTCTTCCTGGAGTACTTCGGCGCGAGCGTCTCGAACGTCCTCATCGTGAGTCTGCGTCAGACCATCACCCCGCAGCACCTGATGGGACGGATGACGGCCGCGATGCGCATGCTGCTGTACGGCGGCGGTGCGCTGGGCGGCCCGGTCGGCGGTCTGCTCGCGGCGATGGCGGGGCTGCACGGCGCCCTGTGGATCGGTGGTCTGCTCTCGGCCGCGATGCTGATCCCGATCTTCCTCTCCCCGGTCGGCGGACTGCGCACCATGCCGACCGGGCCGGAGGACGAAGCCCTCACCTCGCGGTGAGGTCCGTCGGCCGCGTGACGTCGTCGTGCTGGCGGAACGCGGCCCTGCGGAGCACCGCGGCGCGGCGCAGCACCACGGCGTAGCTCTCGCCCCGGTCCTTCTCCGCCGGCCGCTCGTCCAGGACGACCGGCTGCGCCTGCGCGAGGCGCGCGAGGGCGGCCCGCCGGTTCAGCACCGGCTCGCTCTGCGCGCACTCCGCCGCGTAGATCCCCAGGAGGTCGTGGAGGCGGTAGCGATGCCCGTGGTCCTCCAGGAGATGGTGGGCCACGAGCGTGTCGAGCAGCTGCCGGGCGGTGTCGCGGTCCGTGTCGGCGAGGGCCGCCGCGACGGTGCCGGTGATCGGTCCGTCCTTGGCCAGGCCCAGGAAGCGGAACATCCGCGCCGCCTCGGCGGGCAGTGCCTGGTACGAGGTCTCGAACGCGTCGCGGACGCTGGCCAGGGCGTCGTCCCCCACGGTGAGGCGGTCCAGCCGGCCGCTCTCCAGGGTGTACTGCTCCACCAGCGTCGCCAGCGGGACGTCGGGGTTGGCCGCGATCCCCTCGGCGATGATGCGCAGGGCGAGCGGCAGTCCGCCGCAGAGTGCCGCCAGTCGCCGTGCGGTCCGGGGCTCCTGGGAGAGCCGGCCCGCGGAGAGGGCGGTGAGCAGCTGCGCCGCCTCGTCGACGGCGAGCGGGCGCACGGTGTGGGTGCGTGCCCCGTCGCGGGCGGCGAGTCCGCCGAACCGCTGCCGGCTGGTGGCGACGACGCAGGACGCGCCGCGCGGTATGAGCGGGCGGAGCTGGTCCACGCTCAGGGCGTCGTCGAGGACGACCAGCATCCGTCTGCCGTACAGCAGGCTGCGGTAGAGCGTGGCCCGGCCGGCGAGGTCGCGCGGGATACGGGTGCTGTCGGCGCCGAGGCTGGTGAGCAGCTGGAGCAGCGCGTCGGAGGCGGTGAGCGGCCTGCCGCGCAGGCCGTTGCCGCAGAGGTCGACGTAGAGCTGGCCGTCGGGGAAGCGGTCCGAGAGCCGGTGGGCCAGTTCCAGGACGAGAGCCGACTTGCCGACCCCGGCGGGGCCGTCGACGACGATCACCGGAGTGCTCGGCCGGGTCGCCCGGCTCGTGAACTCGTCGTCGAGGAGACCCTCCAGCTGCTTCAGCTCGGTGTCGCGTCCGGTGAAGCCACGGGCCACCGGCGGGAGCTGGGCCGGTAAGGGGACTCCGGCGCCGAGCCCCTCCCGGGGCCGGGGGGTGAGGCCGCCGCCGGGGAGCCGTAACTCCCGCTGTCCCGCGAGGATCCGCCGGTGGAGGTCCTGAAGTTCGGTCCCCGGCTCGATGCCCAGCTCCCTGCGCAGAAGCTGCCGGGTCTCCGTGTACACGGCGAGGGCGTGTGCCTGGCGGCCGGCGTGGTAGAGCGCCAGCATCAGCAGCCAGCGGAGCTTCTCGCGCAGCGGCTCCTCGGCCGCCGCGCGGGAGAGGGCGTCGACCACCTCGGCGTGCTCGCCCGCCTCGACCATGACGGCCGCCCACTCCTCGACGGCGGTGAGGCGCAGGTCCCGCAGACGGACGCCCTCCATCGCGGCGAAGGGGCCGGGCACTCCGGAGTACGCCTCGCCCCGCCAGAGCGCCAGGGCGTCCTCGTACAGCCGTAACGTCGTCTCGGCGCTGCCGCCCTCGCGTGATCTGCGGGCGTGGCCGTGGCGTTCGACGAAGAGCGTGGCGTCGACGTCCGTGGGTTCGAGCCGGAGGCAGTAGCCGCCGGGCTCCGAGGAGAGCACCGTGCTGGCCGCCCTGTTGCCGCGTCCCGGCTCCAGTGCGCGGCGCAGCCGGGCGACATAGGTGTGGACGCCGTTGGCCGCCGTCTGCGGGGTGTCGCTGCCCCAGAGGGCGCTGGTGATGGTGTCCCCGCTCACCACCTCGCCCGCCCGGCTGGCCAGCAGGCTCAGGACCGCCCGCTGTTTGGGCGAGCCCAGCGCCACTTCCTCACCGTGCCGCCAGGCCCGGATCGGCCCTAAGAGCTGTATGCGAAGAGGTGCCCCCGTGCAGGTCATGTCCCGTTCACCCCTCAGGGTCGCGTGCTGTTCATGTCGGTTCCCGGTGGTGGCCGTTCGGGCCCCGGGGGTGCGCGAAGGCGGCGAGTTGCGCCGCGTATCGCGTTGTTCATGAAGAGCCGGTGTGTCCGCGGGAGGCGGCCGGCGCGGGCAGGAGACCTGCCCGGTCGCTCAGGACGCGCGCGGCGGCCACGAGCGCGGGCCGCACAGGCCCTTGCTGTGGCCATGACACGCGCCGGACACCGGATCCGCGCCGCGTGCCGGCAGGTGAGTCTCGCGAGGCGTCACTCGAGGCATGGGCCGAATCTAAACCGGACACCGGTGCGACACCAGGCCTTCAGGGAGCATCGGGCATGCTCCGAAAGGAGTAGGCCGATCGCCCTTGTACGGGCCGCCCTTCGCGGTCACATGACCCGGCGGCACACCAGCTCCGGTACCGACAGGGGCCGCGCGCCCTTCCCGGCGGGGTCGATGAGGCGCGCCTCCACCGCCTTGTTCACGGCACCGATGCGCGAGGCCACCCCGAGCTTCTCGAAGATGTTCCGCAGGTGGCGCTTCACGGTGGCCTCGGTGATGCCCAGCCTGGTGGCGATCTGCCGGTTGCTCAGCGCGCCGGCGACCTGGGTGAGGACCTCCCGCTCGCGGGGCGAGAGGGAGTTGCCGGCCCCGCGGATGGCCGTCTCCGGAGTGGCCCTGCCGGGCAGGGCGATCATGACCTGCGGGTCACGTGCCATGGATCCGCGGATGGCGCAGAGCAGCGAGTCACGCGGCGAGCTCTTGTGCAGATAGCCGTGGGCCCCGCGGGCGAGCAGCTCGTGCACGAGCGGGCCGTGGTCGTGCATGGACAGCATCAGCACCCGCAGACGCGGGAAGCGCACGGTCAACTCGCTGACCACACTGGGGGCGTGATGGTGGGGCATCTCCACGTCGAGCAGCACGACGTGCGCTCCGGTGGTGGCCACGAGGTCGCCGAGCCCCACGGACGTGTCCGCCTCGGCGACGACCCGGAGGTCGTGCTCCGTGTCGAGGAGCTGGCAGAGGGCGTCGCGCAGCAGGGAGTGGTCGTCGACCGCGATGATGCGGATCGGCTCCCCCGGCCACGGCGGCCTGGTCTCATCGGGCGTCCGCATGCCACTCCTCGCCCGCCGGGACCGTGAAGGCGAGGGTCGTGCCCGCGCCCGGAGCGCTGTCGATCTCCATCCGGCCGCCCAGGATCCGGATCCGTTCGGCCACGGACGCCAGGCCGTTGCCGAACGTCCACTCCCCGGGCAGGCCGACTCCGTCGTCGCTCACCCGGGCGTCCAGCCCGCGTACGTCACACCGCACGTCGACGGTCACCCGGGACGCGCGGGCGTGCGCCAGGGCGTTGCGCAGGCACTCGCGCAGGACGAGGAAGAGCTGCTCGCCGAGGGCCCCGGGCAGCGGATCGCCGAAGTCCTCGATCCGGATCTCGACGACGGGCCGCTCGACGGCCATGGCCGTGACGAAGGCCGCCAGGGCCGCCTGGAGGGAGCCGGCGGAGTGTGCGCCGGTCCGCAGTTCGGTCACCACGTCCCGCGTGCTGTGCATCGTCTCCAGGATGGCCTGCTTCAGGCTGTCGAGGCGGGGGTCGGTCGCCGAGGAGACGTTCTGGGTCAGTTCGTAGAGCTCCAGTTGGCGCAGAGCCAGGCTGGCCGCGCTGCCGATGCGGTCGTGGATCTCTCTCGCCATCGCGTCGCGACTCTGCCGGGCGGACTCCCGGAGGAGGTCGAGAAGGTGGAGGTCGGGGCCCTCCGCATCGCTCTCCAGGGAGCGGGCGACCGCCGCCTGGAGCGTCGCCATGAGTCGTGTGGCGCTCAGCTCGCCGTCCGGCCGACGGGTGAGCGACCGCTCCAGGAACTCGGCGACGACCTGGACCAGTACAGCCCCCGCACGCAGGGCGTGGACCGGTACCGTCCCCCGTTCGCTCCACGCTCCCCCCGGACGGCGTGGCGCCGGATCCGGCCCGGGTCCGCCCTCGCGGGGCGCGGCGGCGCCGCTCCCCAGTGCGGCGCGGCATTCGGAGAGGATTCCATGAACCCGCGCACATACGGAATCCCAGACTTCCACATTCGTCCCGATCGGATTCCGCTGCTCGACCAGCCTGCTCCGATAGACGTCCAGCAACTCGGGCTCGCGGGCGACTAATTCCGCGACCAGTCCCCCGTCTTCGTCACAAGGACCTTGGCGCGGATTTCCCTGCGCCGACGCGTCGGACACGTCTCCCCCTCCCCCATACCCTTCCCCCTCCGCCGGCCCCCTCGTCGCGCAGTCGGTGCAAAACGGAGAGAAAGGCCGGAGATCGTCATGATCATGCCGTACCGGCAAAAGGACGTCAAGTGCCGCGCCCGCGGAATCCAGACCTCTCCACGCCATTGATCCGCCAGGCAAATCCGACGAAAGAACTCGGACGGCGACGAAGGCCCGGCATATCCACTTCCCATGAGTACCAGGGGGCGCCGAACACGAACCGAGTGGCGGACGAACGCGCGCCGAACACCGCGGCGGCCCCCCGTGGCAGCGCCGGACGATCCTCCCGCCGCACACCCTCCCGGCAGGCACGTCAACAGCTTTTTCCGGCCGAACCGGGGGCACCCGCGCCGATCGGTCCTCCGCCCGGACCCGCCGCCGTCCGGAAGGCTCCGCGACGAGACGCATCTCCCCCGGGACAGCGAAACTCCCCTTTGAGCCAACTCCCCGACCGCGACCATCACCGCGCTTGTGCCCCTGCATTCGAGCCGCATAGGGTCACCGCGACCCGGAATTCCCAGTCCGGCCGCGAAGCACATCGTCCCCAGTATCCGACCGAATCCCGGTGGAATATGTCTCCGCTCTCCGCTCTGAGCCGCAGGACCAAAGTCCCGGTGCGCACACTCCGTTCCTATCAGGACCTCGATCTCCTTCCCACACTTCCCGAATACGATGAGTCACATGTACGCAGGGTTGCACTGGTAAAGGCGCTTCTGAACATCGGTGGACTTCCGCACGCCGAGGTACGCAGACTCGTCAGGCACGTCGAGGACGAACGACCACCGGCGAGCGAATTGCTCCGCATCACGCAGTACGCCTTACCCACCCCCGGCTCCGCCTCGCACGACCTGGAGTGGGAACGGGCTCAGGCCAGGGTGTCCGACCTGATCCGGGGCTGGGGCTGGCAGGTGAGCCCGGACAACCCCGCCTGGCAGACGCTCTGCCAGGTGACCATCGCCTGCACATCGCTCGGTCACCATGAAATTCCACGGTTGTTCCACGCGTATGCCGAACACCTGGAGCGGATCGCACGGCTCGAGGTGCAAATTCTCGGCGAACAGGGCCACCCGGAAAGCGCCGCGACAAGTCTCGTGGCGGTGACGGCACTCGGCGACATCGCCGTGTCCGCGCTGCGCCGGCTCGCCCACGAGCATTTCCTGGCGTCGGCAGGGAGCGGAACGGAACACTCCTCCCCCCGCGAGGCGGGCCCCGGCAGCAGGGCGGACTCCCCTCCGGCCGAGGCGACGCCGGACGCCCATCCACCCCGGCTCCACGAGATCACCACAACTGTGCATGAAATAAAGTGAGTTCTGGCACATGTGTTCACAGAACACCCCAGAGATCGCTAGCTTCCCCTCAACATCGTTCGCACCGGGAAGGACCTCTGTGAACGCATCACCTCGCAGAGCCGCGGCCACCCTGACCGCAGCTGCTCTCGCGACCCCGCTCCTGCTGGGCTCCGCCTCACCCGCCTCCTCCCAGCAGGACAGGCCGGGCAAGGACGCCGCCGCGCTCTCGAAGGCGCTCGTCCGCGAGGCATCCGCCAAGGACGCCTACAAGCACCTGCAGAAGTTCCAGGCGATAGCCGACTCGGCCGGCGGCCACCGCGTCGCCGGCTCGCTCGGGCACGACGCCTCGGCGGCCTATGTCTACCAGCAGTTAAAGAAGGCCGGGTACAACGTCTCGTACCAGAAGTTCTCCTTCGTCTACACGCAGACGCTGGCCGAAAAGCTCTCCACCGTCACGCCCGCCCCGCGTGACATCGAGATCAAGGCCCTCACGTACACCAAGTCGACACCGGTCGGCGGGGTCGGGGCCGAGCTGGCCGCCGTTCCGGTCGACGCGGACGGCACCACGGGCTGCGAGCCCGGCGACTACGCCCCGGGCGCCTTCACCGGCAAGGTCGCGCTGATCAAGCGCGGCGGCTGCGCCTTCGCCGTCAAGCAGGAGCGGGCCGCGGCCGCGGGCGCGATCGGCGCCCTCATCTACAACAACATCGACGCCGGCTACGGCCCCCTCTCGGGCACGCTCGGCGACCCCGCCGCCGCGAAGATACCCACCGGCGGTCTCAGCAAGGCGGACGGCGAGAAGCTCACGGCGGACCTCGCAGGCGGCCCGGTGAAGCTCTCCCTCGAGATCCGCCAGCTCCAGGAGAATCGTTCCACCAACAACGTCATCGCCGAGACCAAGGGCGGCAACGCGGCCGACACGGTGATGCTCGGCGCCTCCCTGGACTCGGTGGTCACGGGCCCCGGCATCAACGACAACGGCTCCGGCTCGGCCGGACTCCTCGACGTCGCGCTGAAGCTGGCCGCGAAGGAGAAGAGCCCCCGCAACAAGGTGCGCTTCGCCTGGTGGTCGGCCGCCGAGAGCGGCCTGGTCGGCTCGCACCACTACGTCGCGAACCTGACGCCGCTCGACAAGCGGGAGATCAAGCTCTATCTGAACTTCGAGCTCATCTCCTCGACCAACGGGGGCATGTTCGTCTACGACGGCGACAACTCGGACGGCGCCAACACGCAGGCCGCCCCTGCGGGCTCCGCCCGGCTCGAGCAGGACATCACCGCGTTCCTCGGCAAGCAGGGCCTGCCGCACGCCGGAACGCCGTTCGTCTTCCGCTTCGACTACGGCCCGTTCCTCGACGCCGGCATCCCTTCGGGCGGCACGTTCTCCGGAGCCGAGGCGCTCAAGACGCAGGCCGAGGCCGAGAAGTTCGGCGGTACCGCGGGGGTCGCGTTCGACCCGAACTACCACGCGGCCGGCGACACCCTCCGGAACGTCGGAATGGCGGTCTTCGACCGCAACATCGACGTCATCGCCAACGCGGTGGGTACGTACGCGCACGACATCAGCGGGCTGAAGCAACAGCCCGCCGGCGCGCGGACGGCCGCGGACGCGACCCCCGGCGTCACCGCAGGCGTCACCGGCCCGCGCGGGTCCGGCGCCCACGGCGTGACCGAGTAGTACGGCGCAGAGTCCAGGCCCCCGGTGCCGGCGTCCCGACCGACGGACCCGGCACCGGGCGGCGCCAAACCACGAGGCGCCACGCACCGGGGGCGGTGCCCCACCGGGCACCACGCTCCCAGGCAAGCCCACAGCACAGCCGCCCCACCTCGTCGCCCCACCCGTCGCCGGACAGAAAGCAGACGCCATGGCCTTCGACGTCACCGCCCTCCGCGCCCACTTCCCCTCCCTCGACCACGGCCTCGCCTTCTTCGACGGGCCGGGCGGTACGCAGACCCCCCGCCCCGTCGGCGACGCGATCGCGGCGACGCTCACCGGACCTCTCTCCAACCGGGGGACGGTCAGCCCTTCGGAGCTCAACGCCGAGCGGTCCGTGGCGGACTTCCGCGCCGCCTACGCGGACTTCCTCAACATGCCCGCGAACGGCATCGTCCACGGGCGCAGCGCCACCCAGCTCACCTACGACTTCTCCCGCACCCTGGCCAAGGGGTGGAAGGCGGGGGACGAGATCATCGTCAGCCGTCTGGACCACGACACCAACGTCCGCCCCTGGGTCCAGGCCGCCGCGCACGCGGGCGTGACGCTCCGCTGGATCGAGATCGATCCGGAGACGGCGGAGATCGACCTGGAGTCGTACGAGCGCGCCCTCTCCCCCAGGACGCGGCTGGTCGCGGTGACCGCGGCATCGAACGTCCTCGGCACCAAGCCGCCCGTCCGCCGGATCGCCGACCTGGCCCACGCGGCCGGCGCCCTGCTGTACGTGGACGGGGTGCACTACGCGGCGCACCACCTCGTGGACGTCCCGGCGCTGGGCGCGGACCTGTTCGTCTGCTCGTCGTACAAGTTCCTCGGGCCGCACGGCTCGGTCCTCGCCGGAGCGCCGGAGCTCCTCGACACCCTCCGCCCCGACAAGCTGCTGCCCTCCTCCGACGACGTACCGGAGCGCTTCGAGTTCGGGACGCTCCCGTACGAGCTCCTGGCGGGCGCCCGCGCGGCGGTGGACTTCCTCGCCGAGGTGGACCCGGGCGAGGGGGTCACGCGCAGGGAGCGGCTCGCACACTCCTGGGGCTCCCTGCACGCGCACGAGCTGGCGCTCCGTACGAGGCTCGAGGAGGGGCTCCGGGCCCTGGGCGACGCCGTCACCCTGCATTCGAAGGCCCAGGACCGGACTCCGACGCTGCTGATGACGCTCGAAGGACGGGACGAGCGCGAGGCCCAGATCCATCTGGCGGCCCGGGACGTCCTGGCCACCGCCGGCCAGTTCTACGCGTACGAGCCGTTCACCGCGCTGAAGCTGGAGGGCCCGGCGCTGCGGGCGGGTCTGGCGCCGTACAACACGGTCGAGGACGTGGACCGCCTGCTCGACGGTCTCGCTTCGTTCCTCTGACATGACGAGTGTGCGGCGGCTCCGGCCCAGGGGTTGACCGGAGCCGCCGTGCCGTTCAAAAACAGGGGGTCTGAGGAGGAGGGGGCGACCCGCATGTTCTGTTCGGGCCCGTGGGGGCACCCACAGTAAATATATATACCGTCGAGTAAGCAAGGTGCATGAAAAATTTCATGCACCTTCAGGGCATGAAAATCAGCGGCCGGTCAGTCGTCCAGGAAGAAATCGTGCTGTTCCGCCGCCTGCTCGTACTTCTCCAGCCGGAGCTGCGTCCGCTCCGGATCCGCGTCCGCCATGGCCTGGAGCAGGGCCGCGGAGAGCACGCCGGGCGCCGCGTACGAGTCGAAGACCAGCCGTGACCCCGTACCGGCGGTGAACACCACGTCGGCCTCGTCGACAAGGGGGCCGAGCGCCAGGTCCGTGATCAGCACGACGCGCAGCCCGGTGCGGCGGGCGGCCCGGACGACGGCGAGGGTCTCGTTGGCGTGCCGGGGCATCGCGAACGCCAGCACCCACGTCCCGCCCGCCTCGCGCGCCTGGAGCAGCCCGTCGTAGGCGACGCTGCCGCCCCGCGTCACCACCCGCACATCGGGGTGGATGCGTCGTGCGGCGTACGCGAAGTACTCGGCGAGCGTGACCGAGATCCGCAGGCCGACGACGGTCAGGGGGACGGACCGCGCCAGCTCGCGGCCGATCTCCAGGATCTGGTCGGGGTCGGCGAGCACCCGCCGCAGGGCGGTCAGGTTCTCGATCTCGGCGTCGACCGCGGACTGGAGTTCGTTGCCGAGCCTCTCCTCCGCCTCCTCGGGCGCGCCGGCGATCGCGCTGAGCGCGATCGGCTGCAGGGCCTCCCGGAGCGCGGGGTACCCGCTGAACCCGAGCGACGTGGCGAACCGGGTCACGGACGGCTGGCTGACACCGACGCGCTCGGCCAGCTCGGTGATCGACAGGAACGCGGCCTCGGTGAGGTGGTCGATGAGGAACTGGGCGATGCGCCGCTGCCCGGGGGACAGCCGGTGCCCGCCGAACAGTGCCCGCACCCGCTCGGCGGGAGAAGCGACCTCCGCGTCCGACGAGCGCCTGCCCGGTGTGATCGCGGCTGCCTGTGCGCGCGCCTGCTGCCCAGATGGCACGGGGTGCCTCCTTCTCGTCCCACTGCTGCCCAAGATAGTTCACACGGGCCGGGCTTGACCGGCCCGGACGCGCGCGGGCGTCAAGGGCGGCTCGGGAGGGAAGGCGCTCGGCGGCGCACCCACCGACCCCGGTGGGACGAGTGCCCACACCGATGTCGTGAAGGGCAGGATTCCCCCATGAGACTCACCCTCGACGACGGCTGGACCGCGACGGTGGAGGGCGGCCCGCTGCGCGTCGCTCCGCGCTTCGACTTCGCCGACCAGCGGGTCCGCGTCGCGGCGTACGCGGACGTGGAGGAGCGCGAGCGGTTCCTGAGGGACACCTTCGGCAGTGGTCCGTGGCTCTGGGACACCCCCGACGAGCTCCGGTTCGACGCGCGGAGCCGGGAACTGGTCGGCGCCGAGTTCCAGTTGCCCTCCCGGGTCGCCGACGCCGAGGACTCCGCGCGGGTTCCTCCCACGCCCACCGCCCGGCCTGGCGGCCTGCTCGCGGACGAGGCGCGGGACTTCCGTCTGGAGGTGACCGCGGAGCTCTGCCGCGCGCCCGGCGACACCGCGCTGACCTGTCTGCGCGACCTCGGCGTCCTCGACCGGCCGCTCGAGGCCCGCGTCGGCATCGCCCGCGACGTGGCGCTGCTGATCCAGGACGGGACCGTCGTCGGCTGGAGTCTGACCGACCCCGCGACCTCTCTGACCACCGGCTTCGCCGCCCCCGACCCGGCACCCGCCACGCCCGCGACCCGGCTCCTGTTCACCGCGTGCATGGACCTGGTCACCACACCGCTGCTCGACCGGGTGAAGGACCGGGACCCGGACGCCCTGACCGGACTGCGGGCGCTCGACCACGCGCTGCGGGAGCAGAGCGAGGACCGCCACCGGGCCGACGCCCTGCACGCGCTCATCGCAGGCCTGGTCGAGGACTACGCCGACCGTCCGGGCGGCCGGAAGCCGTGAAACGATCGTGACGAGACGGCGGACGACGGCGGACGACGGAGGCTTCGACGACCATGGCTGATCAGCGCGTGTACCTCGTGACCGGCGGAGGGACGGGCATCGGCGCCGCGACCGCCCGTCTCCTGCGGGAGGCCGGCCATCACGTGGCGGTCTCCGGGCGCCGCCCCGAGCCGCTCCGGCTCGTGGCGGAGGAGTACGGCGCCCTGGCCCTTCCCTCCGACATCGGCGACCCCGAGGCCGTGCGCGCGCTCGTCGAGGCGACCGTCGAGGAGTACGGCCGGCTCGACGGGCTCGTCCTCAACGCCGGCATCGGGCGCGGCGGTGGTGTGGGCGAGGTGACACCGGAGGACTGGGAGGCGGTCATGCGGACCAACCTCACAGGCCCGTTCCATCTGCTGCGCGCCGCGCTCCCCCATCTCCTCGACGCCCGGGGGGCGGTGGTCGCGGTCGCATCGGTCTCGGCCCTGCGCAACGGCGTCGGCAACGCCGCGTACGCCACCTCCAAGGCGGCCCTGCTCCAGCTCTGCCGCTCCCTCGCGGTCGACTACGGGGCCGCCGGACTGCGCGCCAACACCGTGTGCCCGAGCTGGGTGCGCACCGACATGGCGGACCGCCGGATGAGCCGGTTCGCCGACGAGGCGGGGCTCGGGACCGGAGGTGTCGACGCCGCGTACGAGGAGGTCACCCGCGTCCTGCCCGCCGGGCGTCCGGGCGAGCCGCGCGAGGTCGCCGAGGCCATCGCCTGGCTGCTCTCGCCCGCCTCCTCCTTCGTCAACGGCGCGGTGCTCACCGTCGACGGCGGCGTGACCGCCGTCGACCCGGGCACGCTGGCCTTCGACTTCCGCATCGAGCCGCGGGGCCCTCACGCCTGACCTCGTGTCAGGAGCGGTTCCCCAGAGGCGAGGTCGGCAGCTGCTTCCCTGACGTGAGGTCAGGGGCGGCGGCGCAGGCGCACCGACAGGTGGTGCTGCAGCGGCTGTCCGACCGCAGCGAGGTCGTGGACGAAGTCGAGCGTGCCCTCGTCCACCAGGGTGTAGCGGCGGCGCGTCCCGTTCACCTCCTTTGCGGTGGGCGTCAGCGCCACCTCGTGGCTGGAGAGATCGACCGTGCCGGCGCCGGCCCGCCCGACGAGGATCTCGGCGATGCCCGTGGGCTGGGTGACCAACGCCTCGACGCGTCCCTCGGGTTGGATGCGCCACCAGCCGCTCTCCCGGGCCGACGGCCGCAGCGGGGCGCCGTCCGCGTCGAGCAGCCAGGCACGTGCCTCGTAGTGGAGGAAAGGGCGCCCGTCGTGGCTGAAGGTGACCTCCTGCGCGTACGTGAACTCCTCGTCGAGCGTCGGGTACCCGCCCCGGCCCTCGCCGGACCAGGTACCGAGCAGGCCGGTCACCGGCGCGAGCTGCGGGTGCGCTGCGGGAGCCTCGTCCGGTCGCAGGGCGTCGGGGAACGGGTACTTCCGGGCGGGGTCGAACATGATGCGCGCTCCTGGATCGTGGCGGATGCCGGCACCGATGCCGGTGCGGTGGCCGGTGCCGGACGGCAGCTTAGGAGGACGCGGCCGCTCCGCCGTCGGGGCGCGAGGCGCCGGAAGGGTCTTCCCGGTCCGGGGCGGACGCGCGGGGCCGCCCGGGCGTAGGCTTCGACCGGCAGGAACGCGACGGGGGCGGGAGCACATGGCGGCTGAGCGGGCACAGCGGTGGGAATCGACCCTGGATGCGGTCGTGGTGTACGCCCAGGGCGCGCTCTGCAGCCGCCTGGCCAGGGGCGAAGTGCCGGCCGACGGCCGGGTGCGGGTGACGGGACTGCCCCGCTCGCTCGACCCGGGCTCGCTGCGGGCCCGTGTCCTCGGCGCCTCCGGGGTCCGTGTGACGGAGGCCCGGGTGGAGGTCGAGGCCGAGCCGCTCGGCACGGATGCCACGGGCGGCACGGCCGACGAGTTGCGGCGCGAGGTGGAGCGGCTGAGCGACGCGTACGCGGCTGCCCGGGCCCGCCGGGACCGTCAACTGAGCCTGATCGAGGAGATCAAGGCCCTCCACCCGGTCCCGCCCGCCCGCAAGCGCGACGACCCGCACCGCCGTACCCCGGCCGATGCGTGGCTGGAACTCGCCGACTTCGTCGACAACCGGCTGACGGGGCTGCACAGCCGTCTTGTCGAGCTGGAGGAGACCCTGCGCGACGTCGAGCACGCACTCGATGTCGCGCACGACCGGCACGCCCGCGCCTCCACCGCCGCGTCGTCCGCGTACGTGGAGACGACCGTGTCCGCGGTCCTGAGCCTCGACACCGCCGGCTCCGACGACGCCGACGCGGGCGCCCGGGCGGTCGTGGAGGTGGAGCTGGAGTACGGGGTTCCGGGCGCCGTCTGGGTGCCGGCGTACCGGCTCACACACCGTCAGGGCGACGGCGGCGGACGCCTGGTGCTGCGCGCCTCGGTCGCGCAGCGGACCGGCGAGGACTGGACCGGCGTACGCGTCGCTCTGGCCACGGCCGATCTGCGCCGCCGCACCGACCTGCCGAAGCTCCGCTCCCTGCGCATCGGACGCCGTCAGCCCGCCCCCGCGCCCTCCGGCTGGCGCGAGCCCCCGGCGGGGCTCGCCGATCTGTTCGCGGGGTACCAGGCGGCCGGCCCCCGCCCCGCCGCCTCCGCGGCCGTCGCGGGCGGCGCCGGGACCGTCTCCGTTCCGCTGCCGCCTCCCCCGGCGCCCGCCGCGCAGGGCTACGGTGCACAGCCGCCCGGAGCGCTCCCGGTGCCCGGCGGCGCGTACGGCTCCTCCTCCCCGGAGACGCTGAGCGTCGGGATGCCCGCCCCCGTCCAGCCGGGCGGGCCTCCGCCGAGCGCCCGGTCGCGTACGGGCGGCGGGTTCGGCGGCGCCCCGGTGCCTCCCCCCATGGCAGCCGCCGCACCCATGGCACCCGCCGCACCCGGCGGGCCCCCGCCGCCACGGTCCCCCGCCCCCGCTCCGGTCGCCGGTCCACCGCAGCCGAGCGGCGCCGAGCTCGACTACGCCGCCCTCGTCCTGTGCGGCCCGGACGAGCCGGGCAGTCGCCGGGGCAGGCTGTTCCCCGACTCCTCCTTCGACCCGTTGGCGGCCGAGCACCGCCGCCGGGCCGAGGCGGTGGCGGCGTTGCCGCTGCCGGGTCACGCCGTCCGCCCCCGCGAGTCGGCGGGCTCCTTCGACCACCGCTTCGACGCCGCCGCCCGCGCCGACATCCCCTCGGACGGCACCTGGCACACCGTCACCGTCGGGGAGATCCCGGTCGGTCTGCGCACCGAGTACCTCTGCGTGCCGTCCGTCGAGCAGACGGTGTACGGGACGCTGGTGCTCTCCAACGCCACCGACCAGGCCCTCCTGGCCGGGCCGGTGGAGGTGACCGTCGACGACGAGTTCCTGCTGACCGCAGCCCTGCCCACGCTCGCCCCCGGCGGTGTCCGCCGGGTGGGGCTCGGCCCTGCCGAGGGCATCCGGGTCACCCGCCGTACGAGCCTGCAGGAGTCGACCTCCGGTCTGCGCAACAACACCACCGTGCTGGCCCACCAGGTCCACGTGGAGCTGGCCAACCGGCTCGCGCGGCCCGTCACCGTCGAGATCCGCGAGCGGGTGCCGGTCACCTCGGAGGCCGACGTACGGATCGAGGAACGGGCCGACTGGTCGGCGCCCGGGGAGGACACCGGGCCGGACCGCCACGCACCGGGCAGCCGCGTCTGGCGGGTCGACCTCCCGGCGGGCGCCACCACCGCCCTCGACGGCGGCTACGAGATCCGCATCCCGGCCGGCAAGGCCCTGGCCGGCGGCAACCGCAGGAGCTGACGCACATGTCCACGGCCCCGAAGCCGATCGCATCCCCCGCGAACGCCGTCCCCACGAGCCCCGTCCCCGCGACCGCCCTCGCCCCGATCGCCCTCCCCGTCACCGCCGTCACCTGCCTCGAAGACCGGGCGCACGTCGAGCGCACCGCCCTGCTCGACCTGCGGGCCGGAGTCCAGCGCCTGCGTCTCGGGCCGGTCAGCGCGCTCGCCGTCGACCGGACCCTCCATGCCGAGCTGACCGCCGACCACCCCGCGAGCGTGCTCGACGTACGGATCGTCCGCAGCTGGACGCCCCGCGCGCCGCTGCCCTCGGCCGAGGACGACTCCGCCCTGCGCCACCGCGTCCACGCCCTCGAGGAGGAGCGGCTCACTCTCGCGCAACGTCGCGAACGGCTGCACGCCCGGCTCGGCCTGCTCGGCCGGCTCGCCACGGATCTGCTGCGGGACATCGGCGAGGGGGCGGGCTCCGGGGAGACCGAGCGGGACCGCTGGACCCGCGAACTGGACCGGGTGGACGCCGAACGCGACGCGCACGGCGAGGAACTCCGCACCGTCGACGCCAGGTCGGCCGAGCTCGCCGCCGAACTGGGCGAGGCCCAGCGGGCCATGAACCTCTCCGAGGAGGAGCCCGCCGAGCTGGTCGGCCATGTCGAGCTGACCGTGGAGGCCGCGGCCGCGGGGCCCGCCGGGCTCCGGCTGAGCCACCTCACCCCGTGTGCGCTGTGGCGGCCCGCGTACCGCGCCGTACTCGACGGGGACTCCCTGACGCTGGAGACCGAGGCGATGGTCTGGCAGCGCACCGGCGAGGACTGGACGGACGTACGGCTGACCCTGTCGACGGCGCGTTCGGCTTCGGCCACGGAGCCGCCGCGGCTCGGTGAGGACCGGCTCACGCTCACGGACCGCTCGGCGGCAGAGCGCCGTACGGTCGACGTGGAGCTGCGCGAGGAGGAGATCGGCGACCTGGGGCCCGCGGCCCCGGTACTCGGTCTGCCGGGGGTCGACGACGGCGGCGAGGCGCGGGTCCTGCGCGCCCCCGCGCCGGTGTCGGTGCCCGGCGACGGCCGCGCCCACCGCGTGCCGCTCTCGGCCTTCACGACGGCCGCGCGCAAGGAGTACGCCTGCTCCCCCGAGCTGTCCCCGCTGGTCACGCAGGTGGTGCGGTGCGAGAACCGCTCCGGCCACGTGCTGCTCGCCGGGCCCGTGGACCTGGTCCGCGGCAGCGGGTTCAGCGGGCGCGGAACGCTGGACTTCACGGCGGTCGGCGCCCCGGTGGAGCTCACGTTCGGCAGCAGTGACGACTACCGGGTGGTCAGGCGGTCCGAGGAGTCCCGCGAGACCACCGGGCTCGCCCAGCGCACCGTGGTGACCCGCACGGTGCGCCTGCACGTGTCACGGTTCTCGGCCCCCGGGGAGCAGGGCGAGCGCGTGGTCGCAGTGCGTGAACGCCTCCCGGTCTCCGAGGTCTCTGCGGTGGAGGTACGTCTCCACAAGGACGCGTGCTCCCCGCCGCCCGACGCGGTCGACGCCGAGGGCATCGCCCGCTGGGAGGTCGCGCTCCCGCCGGGCGGTCGCCGCACGATCACGCTGGTCTACGAACTGTCGGCGAGCTCGAAGGTCACAGGGCTCTGACCGGAGGGCGCGGGACTCCGAGCGGGCGCGGGGCGACCGGCGGGCCTGGGGCTCCGAGCGGCGGGCGCTGAGCCGCCCCCCGGGCGGCCCGGGTGCCCGAGCCGCCACGGAGCGGGTCACGACGGGGTTGCGCGGATTCGGGCGGCTCCGGAGCGATGATTTCCGGGCCGCTCGACGGTCGTACCCATGAGAGCCGCAGCGCACCCGACGAGACCCAGGAGTCCGCGATGCCCAGGATCACGCCCAACCTCTGGTTCGACACGCAGGGCAAGGAGGCCGCGGAGTTCTACTGCTCGGTCTTCCCCGACTCGGAGATCAGGAGGATCTCCTACTACGGCGAGGCGGGCCCCCGCGAGGCCGGAAGCGTGATGACCGTCGACTTCGTCCTGGACGGGAAGGAGTTCACCGCGCTCAACGGCGGGCCCGACTTCACCTTCAACGAAGCCTTGTCCCTGCTCGTCGACTGCGCGGACCAGGACGAGGTCGACCACTACTGGTCCAGGCTGTCCGAGGGCGGCGAGGAGGGCCCGTGCGGCTGGCTGAAGGACCGGTTCGGCGTGAGCTGGCAGATCGTCCCGTCCGTCCTGGAGGAGCTCATCGCCGACCCGGACGAGGCCCGCGCCCAGCGGGCGATGAAGGCGATGCTGGGCATGGGAAAGCTCGACATCGCCGCGTTGCTGGCCGCGGCGGACAAGACCTGACCGGTACAGAAACGGGCAGGACCGTGGGCGGCGCTCCCGGTGGGCCGCAGGGCGGAACGGCGCGATCATGGAGGTGAGGGAAGCTGACGCGAGGAAGTGACGATCATGGACGGCTCCCGGACCTCCTACCCTCCGGTCACGGTGACGGCCCGGCTGGACACCCCGCTGTCGCGCTGGCTGTGGCTGGTCAAGTGGGTCCTGGTGATCCCCCACTGGATCGTCCTGATCTTCCTCTGGATCGGCTTCCTGATCGTGACCGTGATCGCGTTCTTCGCGATCCTGTTCACCGAGCGCTATCCGCGGGCCCTGTTCGACTTCAATCTGGGGGTGCTGCGCTGGTCCTGGCGGGTGTCCTTCTACTCGTACAGCGCCCTGGCCACCGACCGTTACCCGCCCTTCAGCCTGGGCCCGGAGCCCGGCTACCCGGCACGGCTGGACATCGCGTACCCGGAGCGTCTCTCGCGCGGTCTGGTCCTCGTCAAGTGGTGGCTGCTCGCCATCCCCCAGTACCTGGTGATCGCCTTCTTCGCCGGCGGGATGCGGGCGGGATGGTGGAGCGGCGGCCTGACGTCGCTGCTGACCCTGATCGCGGCCGTCGCCCTCGCCTTCACCGGCCGGTACCCGCGGGATCTGTTCGTCCTGGTGGTCGGCCTGAACCGCTGGGTCCTGCGGGTGGCGGCCTACGCCTTCCTGATGACGGACGCCTACCCGCCGTTCCGGCTCGACCAGGGAGGCGAGGAGACCCCGGTCAAGCCCTGGCCGGTCGAGGACCGCTGACCGCCGGGCGCCGACGGGAAGGGCCCGCCCCGGGCCGGACGGCGGATGTCGGGGTGCGGATCAGGAGTAGACGAGCGGGCAGCCGCGGCGGATCGAGTGCTGCGCGGCGCGCAGGTACAGGGCGACGTAGAAGGCTGTGTCCAGGTCTTCGCCCCACGGTCCCGGCCGGGTCGCGGCCAGCTCCTTCGCCGCTCCGTCCATGAACCACGTGGTGAGGTCGAGGTTGTCGCACATCGACGGGGTCTCGGCCGGCAGGGCGACGGCCGCCGACAGTCTCTCCGCGAGGGCCAGCACCTGAGGCGCGCCGGCGACGACGGTCGACTCCGTGTAGCCGGTCTCGAACGGGAGCCGGATCTCCTCGTCCAGCGACAACGGAACCAGCACCGACCAGCCGCAGACCGTGTCGAACTCCTCCGGTGTCAGGTGCGCCTCGCACAGGGCGCTGAAGCCGTCCATGGGAGGGATGAGCTTCTCCTCGAACGCCTGCCCCGAGCCGCGCACGAAGGGGGCCTCCTCGGGCACGGAGAGATAGGGCGCCAGGCCCCGCTGCCGCAGCTCCCCGTTCAGCGCCGCAGCGACGTCGCCCCACCCGTCCTCCTCCGCACCGAACCACTCCGCCGCGTCGACACTGACCAGATATATGCCCATGGCCCGCAACGTACAGCGCACCACTGACACCCGGGGATCACCGACAACATCGGTTTCCGGTTCAACATCGACCGGGTCCGCTCCCGGTGGCATCCGTCCCGGCCCTTCCGCAGACTTTCCGTATGAGGGCCGATGCCGAGGCGTTCCTCCGTCGACTCGCCCGGGAATTCAGACCACGGGCGGACCGCTCGGTCGATGTGATCCTGGTACGGCTCCAGGAAGAGCTTCCCGAGCTGTGGGAGCACGAGGATCTGGCCGCCATCACGCTCAGTGAGACGGCCGGGCACGTCATGACCTTCCTCGACGCCCTCGAGAACGGCCTGGACGCCACCGAGGCCGAGCCACCGCCCGAGGGCCTCGAACTCGCCCGGACCTTCGCCCGGCGCGGGCTCTCGCTCAGCACGCTGCTGCGCGCGTACCGGATCGGCCACATGAGCGTGCTCCAGCAGCTCCAGGCCGAGGCGCTCCGGCTGACGGGGGACGCGGAGCTGGTCAACGCCGCCACGATCAGGATGACCGGGACGGCGTTCGCGTACGTCGACCGGGGCTCGCAGCAGGTGGTCGCCGCGTACCAGGAGGAGCGCGACCGGCGGCTGCGGCGGCGCCTCGCCCTGGCGGCGGAGGCGAGCCTGCGGATCGGGAGCACCCTCGACATGGCCCGTACCGCCGAGGAGTTGGCCGAGGTCGGCACCGAGGACTTCGCCGAACTGGTCATCGTCGATCTCCTGGAGCCCGCCCTGCAGGAGGACGCCCCGCCCCATCCGGCCGCGGAGGATCCGGTCCTGCGTCGCGTCGCCCAGCTTCCCGCCGGACCACAGTCGTTCACCGTCTCCGTGGGGCGGACGCATCACTTCCCGCCCGATTCCGAACCGGCGCGCGCGCTGGCCACGGGAAGGCCCGCCCTGTGCGAGGTGAAGGGCACGTCGGCGTGGTGGACTCAGGAGGCGGGAGGCGACGTCGCCTTCCCCTCGGTCCTGCTGCTCCCGCTCCAGGCGCGCGGGAGCGTCCTCGGCCTCGTGCAGTTCTTCCGCGGCCCCGACGCGGCCCGGTTCGACGAGGACGACCTGCATCTCGCCCAGGAGATCGCCGCCCGCGCGGCGGTGTCGATCGACAACGCCCGTCAGTACACGCACGAACATCTGACCGCGCTCACCCTCCAGCGCAGCCTGCTTCCCCGGCACACTGCGGTGCAGTCGGCCGTGTGGACGGCCTCCCGGTATCTGCCCAGCGGAGCGCGTGCGGGTGTCGGCGGCGACTGGTACGACGTGATCGCGCTGTCCGGTGCCCGTGTCGCGCTCGTCGTGGGCGACGTCGTCGGCCGCGGTCTGCATGCCGCCGCCACCATGGGCCGCCTCCGTACGGCCGTCCGGGCCTTCGCCGACATCGACCTGATGCCCGACGAACTCCTCACCCACCTCGACGACGTGGTCATCCGGATGCAGCGCGAGGAGGGCCGCGACGACGGCGAACTCAGCGCCACCTGCCTGTACGCCGTGTACGACCCGGTCTCCCGCGTCTTCTCGCTGGCCAGCGCGGGACATGTGCCCCCGGCCGTGGCGCACCCTCCCGGAGCGGCACCCGCCGATCTCGCCGACGTCCCCGACCTTCCGATCGGCCCACCCCTGGGGCTCGGCGGACTGCCCTTCGAGACGGTCCAGTTGACGCTGCCGGAGGGCAGTCTGCTGGCGCTGTACACCGACGGTCTCATCCAGAGCCGTACGTACGACGTGGACACCGCCCGCGCCGCCCTGGGCGCCGCCCTCGCCGGAGCGCCCGAGGATCCGGAGGAGGTCTGCGACAGGCTGCTCGCCGCGCTGCTGCCCGACCACCCCTCGGACGACGTCGCCCTCCTGGTGGCCCGCACCCGTGCGCTCGACCCCGGCCACGTCGCCACCCTGGACGTCACCTCCGACCCGGCGGCCGTGGCCGGGGCCCGCGCCTTCACCGCCGAGCGGCTCACCGACTGGGGCCTGGAGGAGCTCGCCTTCACCACGGAGCTCGCGGTCAGCGAGCTGGTGACGAACGCGATCCGGTACGGCAAGCCGCCCGTCCGGCTGCGGCTGATCCTCCAGTCGACGCTCACCTGCGAGGTCTTCGACGGCAGCAACACCGCGCCGCACCTGCGCCGCGCCCGGACCTCCGACGAGGGCGGCCGCGGCCTGCTGCTGGTCGCCCAGATCACCGAGCGCTGGGGCACCCGGCAGGGCCGCGAGGGCAAGGTCATCTGGGCCAAGCAGGCCCTCCCGGCATAGCCGCGGCCGCGCCCGGTGGGCGTCGGCGCGAAACGGGACTCTTAGCCGAAAATGCCTCTGGCGCCGGCCCGTGGTCGGTGCCACCCTCGTGCGAATCGGCCGAGTGCCTTTCCGATCGGCCCGCATGCCGAGATCGCTGGAGGAACCGTGTCCGGTTGTTCAGATTCCTGTGGTGCGACGAGCGGCGCGCAGCCCGGCCCGGTCTTCATCCCCCAGGGCTCACTGCGGGTCGGCCCGCCCGAGGCCGCCCCGCTGACCCGGCTGCTGGTCGAGATCCCGGCCGACCCGGCCACCTCGGAGCGGGGAGAGCTGGAGAACGACGTGCAGCTCGTCGCCTTCGGAGACGGCACGTACTGCCTGACGCACGCGCTGCGACACCGGCAGATCTTCGGCGGCGAAGACCTCCGCAGGACGGTGGAGGCCCTCTCTGCGGACGGAGCCGTGGACGATGCGGTGTTCGCCCTGATGAAGGCCGAGGGGTTCGTCTCGGGACGGGGCGAGGACAAGAACGCCGTGCGCGCCTCGCTGGCCGCCCAGGAGGCCGAGCGGGTGGAGAAGGATCCGGACTTCTCCCTGCTCCGCGTCCTGCTCACCGACTTCTGCAATCTCAAGTGCGACTACTGCAAGGTCGTCCAGAACGTCGAGGCACCCCAGAAGGCGCCCACCGGCACCGCGCGGCTCACCGAGGTCGTCGAGTACTTCTTCGCCAACTCCAGGCCCGCCCAGCCCAAGATCATCCACTGTACGGGCGGTGAGCCGACCCTGCACTGGCCGGAAATGGAGCACCTCCTCGAGGAGAAGCAGCGGCTCGCCCGGCCGGACGAGAACTGCTGGGTCGTCGTCGGCACCAACGCGACCCTGATCACCGCCGAGCGCGCCCGGACCCTCGCCCGCCACGGCGCCAAGTGCATCGTGTCGATGGACGGACCGGAGGAGATCCACGACCTCTTACGCCCCAACCACGCCGACCGCGGCTCCTGGACGCAGGTCGACCGGGGCATCAGGATCCTTCAGGAGCACGGTGTCGAGGTGTCCATCTCCGCCGTCTTCGGCAGCCACAACCTGACGCGGGCCGACGAGATCATCGAGTGGTTCATGGCCGAGTACCGGCCGACCGGCCTGGGCGTGAACTTCATGAAGCCTCCCACACCGCAGCAGCAGGACTACCCGTATCTCATCGACGGTGTGGACTACGCACAGACCCTCTACGACATCCACCGCAAGTGGCGCGACCAGGGCCTGTTCCTCGAACTCGTCCACCGCAAGCTGGAGCCGTTCGTCAAGGGCCACTACCGCTTCCACGACTGTGGGGCCGCGGCCGGCGCGAACCTGAACCTCGACGCCAAGGGGAAGGTCGGACCCTGCAAGTCGTTTCTCGTCATGGACCGGCTCGCGCTCTCCGCGCTGGACGGCACCGCGTACTCGGATTCCGTCCTCAGCCGCTGGCGGATGCGGTCACCGATCTACTACACCCACTGCGACGGCTGCTCGGCCCGTGGCATGTGCGGCAACGGCTGTGCCTACGACGCCTACGTCGCCCATGGGGACGAGATGTCCATCGACCGCAGAAGCTGCGAGTACACCAAGAGGTTCAACGAGCTGATGCTGCGCGACCTGTTCGAGCTGTCGGGCGGCGGCGAACGCGTCGAGCGCGAGGGTGCCTACGCGGTGACCCAGCGGGGGCGCGACCTGGTGATGGGCGCGGTCGCGGCGATCCCCGGCACACTGTCGTACTCGATCGGGCACCACACCCACCAGTAGCACCGCGGGAGGACGAAGGCGAGGGGGCAAAGATGCGGGAGCGTGAGGTCATCGCACTGATGCGCGGCGGGCTCGGGGACGGCGAGGGCACGGACGCCGACTTCGATCACTGGCTGGTCCCGGGCACGGACGTGCGCCTCGCGTCGAGTGTGGACCGGGCGGTCCACGGCGACTGTCCTCCCGGCGAGCCCTTGGACATCTGGGCGTACCGAGCGGTCAACGCGGCCCTGTCGGACCTGGCGTGCGCGGGGGTGTCGCAGCCGGCGGTCCAGCTCGACCTCCAGATCCCCCGGAGCGCCGACCCCACCATGGTCGTGGCGATCGCCACCGGAGTACGGCATGCGATCCGGATCAACGGCGCGACCGTGCAGAACGGCTGCAACACCACCTTCGGCCCCACCGCCCTCACCACGTCGGTCAGGGGCGCCGGGCGGAGCTCCGCACTCCCGCCGGGGCGAACCGGAGCGGCTCCGGGAGACCTGGTGGTCGTGTCGCGCCGGCCGGGACGCTTCAACGCGGCGCTCGCCCACCTGAACCGCCCCGCGGGCGACGTGCCACCCGGCTGGCTCGCGTCCGCGCTGCTCGGCGGAGTGCCCGAACTGGAGCTCGGGCGGCTGCTCGTCGAGGGCGCGTCGATCACCGCCGTCATCGACGCCAACGACTGCCTGCTCCTCACCCTGGCCGATCTGGCCAGAGCCTCCGGGGTCGGCATCGACCTCGACGGCTCCGCCCTCGACAGGCTGGGTGAAGGACTTCCCGAAGCCGTGTCCGTCGAGTGCCTGCTGGGGCCGCCCTCCGGCGACCTGTCCCTCGTCATGACCCTTCGTCCGGAACGGTTCGACGAGATCCGGGCCGTCTTCGCGCGGCTGGGCCGCCGCCCCTGGCTCCTGGGCCGCTGCACGACGGCCCGGGGCGAACTGACCCTGGACGGCGGGGGCCCGGTGACGGAGACCGAGGTGGCGCAGCGCAGGTGGTCCCCGTCGACGGCGTTCCACCACCCCCTTCCGTGCCTCCCGGAAGCAGTCGTACGCGGGCAGGGCGAACCCTGCGTCGGGAGGCAGGGGGAATGACGGCCGAGGTGACCCTGGGGGTGTGCGCCCACACCCATGATTCGTCGGCAGCCCTGTTCGTCGCCGGCAGCCTGATCGGCTTCCTGGAGGAGGACCGGCTGGTCGACGACAAGCACACCCGGGCGTTCCCCGGCGAAGCGGTCCGCCTGCTTCTGGCGGAAGCGGGGCTCGGACCCGAGGAAGTGACCGCCGTCGGATACACCTTCGACAGCTCCCTCTACCGCCTCGGCAGGGAGAGGGCCGTGCGCAGGGCAGGGGACCCCGAACGCCGTCGCCGGGCCGTGCGCTCGTACGACTCCATCGCCGCGGCGCACGCCGCGACGCTCGGACGGCTGGCCGCCGAGTTCCCGTGCGCGGCGATCACGGAGGTGCCCCACCACCGGGCCCATGCCTTCTCGGCGCTGGCGCCGCAGGGCTGGCACGATCGCGACGTGCTGGTCGTCGACAGCATCGGAGAGGCCGCGACCACCTCGCTGGGCGGCTGGAACCGTGCGGCCCGCTCTCTCGATCTGCACGCCCTGACGTTCGACACGGACTCCCTCGGCTACGTGTACGGGGCGCTCACGGACCACCTGGGCTTCCGGATGCGGGACGAGGAGGGCACGGTCATGGCGCTCGCGGCCTACGGGGACCCGTCGCGGTTCCGGGCACTGCTCGCGCGCACGGTTCCCCTGACACCCCAGGGGTTCCGGGTGAGCACCCGCCTCGTGGGACAACGGGTGTTCGGCGACGGCGGCGACCGGCTGACGGACGCGTTCGTGGGGGCCTCCGTCCCCCGCCGCACACGCGGAGAAGAGCTCACGCAGGACCACGCCGATCTGGCGGCCTCCCTCCAGGAGCGCGTCGAGGAGGTGACCGCGCACCTGGTGGGTCTGCGTCCCGGACCGGGCAGGAGCTGGGCGGTCGCCGGCGGGGTCGCCACCAACTGCGTCGCCGTCGGCAGACTGCGCGACCTTCCGAACGTCGCGGAACTCTTCGTGCCCCCGGCGCCGGGCGATTCCGGAACGTCACTGGGCGCCGCCGTGGCCGTCGTCCTGGAGAGGCAGGGTCTGCTGGCCGAGGTACCCGCGTCGCCGTACTGGGGTGTGGAACCGGCGGTCCCGGAGGCCGAGGAGGTGCGCGCCCTCGGGTTCGAGGCGTCCGGCCCCCACGAGGAACGGGACCTCGCTCACCAGGTGGCCGCGGCCCTGGCCGGGAACGGCATCCTCGGCATCTACCGGGGCGATGCGGAGGCGGGCCCCAGAGCCCTGGGGCATCGGTCCGTCGTCGCCAATCCCCTCTCGCCCGAGGTGCACGAGCGGCTGGCCACCCGGGTCAAGAGGCGCGAGACCTTCAGGCCGTTCGCTCCGATGGTCCTCGCGGACCGAGCGGCCGGGTACTTCGACCTGCGGGGGCGCGAGTCGCCCTACATGAGCCTCGCCGTGGACGCGCGGCAGGAACTCCTCCACCACGCGCCCACGGTGATCCACCGCAACGGCACGGCTCGGGTGCAGACCGTGGCGGCGGGCACGGACGCGTTCCTGGAGGCGCTGCTCCGTCACTACGAACGGTTGACGGGCTCGCCCCTGCTGATCAACACCTCGCTGAACCTGAAGGGCCGCCCCACCGCGGGATCGTGGCAGGCGGCGTTGAGCTGCCTCACCGACATGTCCCTGGACGGCCTCGTGCTCGGGGACCTGTTCGTGACGCGTCGCCCGGAGGATGCGCCGTAGAGAAGCCCGTTCTCCGGCCAGGGCGTGTTGCGCCCTGGCCGTCGGCGCCGGCGCAGGGCGTGAGCGTCACAGGGCGGTGCCGACCGGTCCCGGCGTGGTCTCGGCGATGCTTGCCCGCTTGTACGTGCGCATGAGGACGGCCGTCTCCGTGGCGGTGACCCCGTCCAGGCGCGCGAAGACGCGGGTGGTGAAGGCGTGCAGTTCGCGGGTGTCACGGTGGCTGGAGTAGCCCAGGACGTTGCTCGCGCCCGTGGTGAGGACCAGGTGCCGGACGGCGGGTTCGCGCGCCAGCAGGCGGAGCGCCGGTTCCAGGCCGCGCGGGGCGACGGAGAGCCTGAAGCGGGCCTCCACCGGATAGCCGAGGACGGCCGGGTCCGCGTGCAGCCTCAGGTGCAGGACGTGGGACGCCATCAGGCGGGCGAGCCGGCGGCGGGCCGTGGTCTCGCCCATCTGGAGGGCATGGGCGAGGCGTGTGGTCGACATGCGGGCGTCCGTGCCCAGCAGGGAGACCAGGCGGCGGTCCAGGTCGTCCACGGCCGGCGGGTCCGGCAGGGGTACGCCCTCCGTCATCCGGCGCCGTACGTCCGTCGGCATGTCGTCGTACGGGGCCCAGTCGCTGGCTGTCAGGAGGAGCCGCAGCACCACCTGGGAGCGGATGTCGACGACGCCGTCGAGGCGGCCGATCGCCGAGTCGATCAGGGTGAGCAGCGTGTCGTGGTCAGGAGCGGCGATCTCGGCGTACACCTCCAGATCGCCGGTGGCGACCTCGACCGACCGGGTGTCCGGGCGGCGTGCGAGCGACAGGGCGGTCTCGTGCAGGCGGCCCGGTGCGCACCGTACGGCGATCTCGGCGATCACCCCCTCACCCAGGTATTCAGGCACCAGAGCGGCGGTGAACCGGACCCTCCCGGTCGCGGTGAGCCGCTCCAGGCGGCGGGCCACGGTCCGTTCGTGGACCCCGGCGGACGCGCCGATCTCGGCGAAGGGCGCCCTCGGGTTGCGGTGAAGAGCCCGGAGCACCATGTGGTCCACGGCGTCCAGCGCCAGGGGGGCGGTTGAGGGGGCGGTGGCGGTCATGGGCCCTCCGTCTCGGACGCGGTGCGCCGGGCACCCTACGGCACGTCGGCGGTCGTGCGGACGGATGCCCGATCCCAGCCGGTGGACGCGGGCTGCTGCCAGAATCCGCCGTATCCCCTTCTCCATTGTCTCCTTCCCCCGACTGTGGGCGTGACTCTTGTCGGGTCCGGTGAGCGTTGGCCACATTGTGGTGCGGATCGCGTCGCCCGACGGCCCGGTCGGCCCGGTCGTCCGACGGCCCGACCGACCCGGTCGTCCGGCCGGGTCTCCGCCGCCCCCTTCCGGCCCGCCCGCGAGGGCCCCACTCCTTCCCACAGGTGGTACGTATGACGGACACCGCTGCACCTCCGGCCACACCGAGATCGCCGGTACGCCCTACGCCCGCGGTCGCCGTGCTCGCCTCGGTGATGCTCGTGGAGCTCTCCAGCGGCATCACCCAGGGCTTCCTCTCGCCGATCCTGCGCGGCCTCACGGACACCCTGAAGGTGTCGGCGGCGGACCTGAACTGGATCAGCATCGCCAACCTGCTCTCCAGCGTCGCGTTCACGCCGGTGCTCTCCCGCATGGGAGACCTGTACGGCCACCGCAGGACGCTGCGCTGGAACCTCGCGATCGTCCTGCTCGGCTCCGTCCTTGTCGGCGTCTCCCGCGACTTCTCGACGCTGCTCGCCGGGCAGGTCCTCCAAGGCGCCTTCGCCGGCTTCTTCCCTCTCCTCGTCGGCATCCTGCGCAACCGCTCCGGGCGGGCCGCCGAAAGCCGCAAGGGCATCAGCGTGATGGTCGCCGCGCTCGTCGGCGGCCTGGCCCTGGGACTCGTGACCAGCGGCCTGGTGGCGCGCTCGGTCGACAGTCCGACCGCCGCCCTGTGGGTGCCCGCCGTCGCCACCTCGATCGCCCTCGCCGTCAGCTGGCGCCTGCTGCCGGAGTCGGACCACCGGCCGGGCGGCAGGATCGACTGGACCGGTGGCATCCTGCTCTGCGTCGGGCTCCTCGCCGTGATGCTCGGTCTCGGCCTCGGCGGCACGCCGGGCTGGGAGTGGATCTCCCCGCGCACGCTGGGCTGCCTGATCGGCGGCGCCGTCGTGACGGCGATCTGGGTCCGCGTCGAGCTGAGGACCGACGACCCGATGATCGACGTCCGGATGTTCCGCCGCCGCAACGTCGCCGTGGTCTCCCTCGTGACGATCACCTTCACCTTCTGCATGCTGGGCCTCCAGGTCGCCAACCCCGTGTTCCTCGGCACCAGCACCGCTCGCGACGGTTACGGACCCGGCCTCGACCCCTTCGCCATCGCCCTGGCCATGCTGCCCAACCTGCTGGCCCTCGCCGCGGGTGCGCTCGCCGCCCCCGCGGTGGCCCGGGCGCTGTCCGACCGGCTCACGCTCGTGTGCGGCTGTCTCCTGATGGCCTTCGGGTACGTCGTCTCCGCCCTGTGCCACACCGATCTCGCCGGCTTTCTCGCCGGCACGGCGGTGGCCGGGCTCGGCACCGGCTTCATGCAGCACTCCACCCGCACCCTCGCGGTCGAGTCCGTACCGCACGACCGCACCGCCGTCGGGTCCGGCATCAACGAACTGCTCATCAACGTCGGCGGATCCCTCGGCGCCGCGGCCGTCCTCACGGTCTTCGCCCACCACACCGCCGCCGGCCGGCCGCTGCCCGCGCTCGGCGCCTACACCACCTCATGGACCCTGTGTGCGGTCGTCTCCGTCGCCGGCGCCGCACTCGCCCTGCTGTACCGCACGAACCAGCCCGCGAAGGACCACGCATGACCGCCACCACACTGCGAGAACGGACCCGTGCCGTCCTCGAAGCCCGCCGGGACGAACTCCGCGGCCTCAGCCACGCCCTGCACGCCGACCCCGAACTCGCCTACGAGGAGCACCGGTCGGCCCGGCGCATCGCCGACCTCGTCGAGGCCGCGGGCTTCGACACCGAGCGCGGTGCGTACGGCCTGCCGACCGCGTTGCGGGCGACCGCGGGCACCGGCGAGCTGGTGATCGGCATCTGCGCCGAGTACGACGCCCTGCCCGGCATCGGCCACGCCTGCGGGCACAACGTCAACGGCGCCGCCGCGGTGGCCACCGCCCTCGCCCTCGCCCCGTACGCCGACGACCTCGGCATCACCGTGAAGCTGCTGGGCACCCCTGCCGAGGAGTCCGGCGGCGGAAAGGTGGACATGCTGCGGGCCGGCGCCTTCGACGACGTGGCGGCAGCGATGATGGTCCACGCCGCCCCGCAGGACGCCGTGGGTATGACCTCCCAGGCCATCGGCAGCTGGAAGGTCGGCTACACGGGCCGCGCCGCCCACGCCGCGGCCATGCCCGACCGCGGGATCAACGCGGCCGACGCGATGATGATCGCTCAGGTCGCCATCGCCGCCCACCGCCAGCAGATGCTGCCGGGGGCGGTGGTCTCCGGCGTCGTCACCCACGGCGGGGACGCCGCCAACGTCATCCCCGACCGTGTCACCGCTGACTACGACTGCCGTGCCGGCACCCTGGAGGAGCTCCGTACGCTGCAGGCCCGCATCCGTGCCTGCTTCCGGGCCGGTGCGATGGCGACGGGTGCCGAGCTCGCGATGGAAGCGGTCGGCAACGACTACGCGGACCTGCGCCAGGACCTCGCCATCGCCCGCCGCTACCTGGAGGCCGCCCGGGACCTCGGACGGGTGGTCCAGGACGTCGACCCCACCCTGCGCGGCGGATCGACGGACATGGGCAACGTCTCGCACCTCGTGCCCACCATCCACCCCATGATCGGCTACGACTGCGGGGGCGCGATCATGCACAACCCGGAGTTCACCCGGTACGGCACCACGCCGCAGGCCGACCTGGCTCTGCTCGAGGGCGGCCTGGCCATGGCGTGGACCGCCATCGACCTCGCCGCCGACGACGCCCACCGCACCTCCCTGCTCACCCGCCTGACCACCCGGAACCCCGCCACCCCTCACTGACGTGGTTCGACGCAAGTCGTCCCCGCCGCGCTCAGCACGGCGGGGACGAGCCCGTCACGGTGGCCTCGGCGGGCCGGCGATCCAGCCGAGTTCGTAGGCGCGCCAGCCCAGTTGGATCCTGGTGGTGCCGCCCGCCAGGTTCATCATTCCTCTCACTCGTCGCTTCACGGTACGCAGACCCATCCGCAACTGCTTCGCGATGCTCGTGTCCGTCATTCCGACCAGGAGCAGGGCGAGGATCTGGAGGTCGGTCGCATCGGGTCCGGCGGGTTCGACGGGTTCGTCCTCGATCAGCTTTCCGCCCCCGCCGAGCTGCAGCGGCAGCGCGCTCCTCCACACCCGCTCGAACAGATCCATCAGCAGGTCCAGAACCCCGCTCGCGTGGATCACCAGAGCGGCGGGCTCGGAGCCGTGGTCACCGAGCGGCACCATCGCCAGCGTGCGGTCGGCCACCACCAGCTTCGTCGGAACCCTCTCGACCAGCCGGACCTCCTGCCGGCGCCCGAGCCCCACGACGAGTTCGGAAAGCTGGCCCGGCAGCACCAGAGCGCCGCGCTCGAGCACCACCCGATAGGCGACTCCCCGGGCCACGGCCTCGCCCTCGACCGGGTTGTCCATCGGCGCGACGGCGACCGGCGTGCCGGTGACCAGCACGCACAGCTCCTCCACCGCCCCCATCTGCAACTGGAGGAAGCGGTGCGAGACAGCGGTCGCTCCTGTCACCACCTCCACGAGGTCGTGCACCGCGGGCCGCGCGGCCTCGAACCGGTAGGCGTCCGCCAGCAGCGCCGCCGCCCGTTCGACCTCGTCCAGCACGTGTCGCTGCCGGGTGAGCAGCGCGCCCAGGGCGACCCCGGGCGGAGCCGCCACCCAACGCCCCGCGGCGGCGTCGGGCTGTGCCGCGAGGCCTCGCTCCTCGAGGTGGCGCAGCACGGCAGCCACCGAGGTCTCGGCGAGCGCGAGCCGACGGGCGAGTTCGGGCACGTCAGCGCCGCCGAGCCGAACGAGGCTGCGGTACGCCTCCTCCTGCGTGTCGTCGAGTCCCACTGCTCCGAGCACTCTGCCCCCCTTTCGGAGGGTGTCCTTCCACCGTCCCCCTGGCGGGAAACGGCCGCGGCACCTTCCCGCCCGCGAACGCTGTTCCGCACCGCTCGTCCCCTTTGCCAAGGTGTCGCCACCGCAGCAGCAACGACCAAGGGAGAACGATGCGCCCGAAACCACGTACGGCTCTGGGAGCGGCGACCGCCGCCGTCCTGGCCGTCACCGCGCTGACGCCGTCAGCGGCCGCCGAGCCGCAGGAAGGCGCCCCCGGCGACAGACCGCTCGTCGGTACGCAGGCGGCGACCGCACAGCACACGGACAGGCCCGTGACGGTCACCCTCGTCACCGGGGACCGGGTCCTGGTGACCACGGGCCACTCGGGTCGCGCCTCCGCGACGGCACTGCCGCGCGACGACGGCAGCGTCCCCCTGCTCGAGACCCGCCGCTCCGGCAAGGACTTGTACGTCTACCCCGAGGGCGCCGCCGAGCCGCTCGCCGCGGACCGCGTCGACGAGGAACTCTTCAACGTCACGGGTCTGATCCGGCAGGGGTACGACGACTCCCGCACCTCGGCCCTGCCCCTGATCGCGGTCTACGACTCGTCCGTCGACGTGACCCGGGCCGTCCCGGCCTCCCCACGCGGCGCGGCCCGCGGCCAGGTCCTCAGGGCTGTCGACGGCGTGGCGCTCAAGGCCGACAAGAAGAACGCGGCCGCCTTCTGGGCCGACATCACCTCGCGCCGCTCCCGATCCGGCGCCGACGTCCGGAAGCTCTGGCTGGACCGTAAGGTTCAGGCCACGCTGGAGCGTTCGACGAAGCAGGTCCACGCGCCCGAGGCCTGGGCCGCCGGCTTCGACGGCAAGGGGACCAAGGTCGCCGTCCTCGACACCGGCGCCGACGTCGAGCACCCCGACCTCAAGGGCCGGGTCGTCGCCTCGGAGAACTTCACCGACTCCGACACCACCGACGACCGCCAGGGCCACGGCACCCACACCATCTCCACCGTCGGCGGCTCCGGCGCGGCGAGCGGCGGCGCGAAGAAGGGCGTCGCACCGGGCGCGGACCTCCTCAACGGCAAGGTCCTGAACGACTCCGGCTCCGGCGCCACGTCCTGGATCATCGCCGGCATGGAGTGGGCCGTCGCCCAGGGCGCCGACGTCGTCTCCATGAGCCTGGGCAACCCCGCCGAAACCGACTGCACCGACCCCATGAGCATCGCCGCCGAGGAACTCGCCCAGAACCAGGGCACCCTGTTCGTCGTCGCCGCCGGGAACACCGGACCCTCGCTCAACACGGTCTCCTCGCCGGGCTGCGCGCCCAGCGTCCTCACCGTCGGCGCCACCGACCGCGACGACTCCACCGCCTCCTTCTCCAGCCGCGGCCCGACCACACTGAGCCACACCCTCAAGCCGGAGATCGCCGCCCCGGGCGTCGGCATATCCGCCGCGGCGGCCGGCGGCCGGGGCGTGTACGCCTACCAGGCCATGTCCGGTACGTCGATGGCCACCCCGCACGTCGCCGGCGCCGCCGCCATCGTCAAACAGCGACACCCCGACTGGACCGCCCAGCAGATCAAGGCCGCGCTCGTCTCCTCCGCCCACAGCGCCGTCCCCGGCGACGTCCGCGAGACCGGCGCAGGCCGGCTCGACGTCAAGGCCGCCATCGACCAGACGGTCCTCGGCGCCGACGCCGTCCAGGGCGGCACCTTCAACTGGCCCCAGCACAACAGCGACCGCACCACGGTCCCCGTCCCCTACACCAACACCACCGCCAAGGCCCTCACCCTGACACTCGCCGTCGACAAGGTCACCGGCAACGACGGCTCGCACATACGGTCCACCGTCGCCCGGCTCGGCACACGCACCGTCACCGTCCCGGCAGGCGCCACCGTCCAGGTCCCGCTCCACCTGGACCCCACCGCCCACCTGGAGCGCGCCCAGTACGGCGACGTCACCGGCCGCGTCCTCGCCACCGGCCCCGACGGCCTCCACGTCTCCACACCCTTCTCCCTCTACGTCCAGCCCGAGACCGTCACCCTGCGCGTCAAGACCGTGGACCGACTCGGCCGGCCGGCAGCAGGCGCCTCCGCACTGGACGTCGTCAGCACCGACACCGCCACCGGCGAGCGCCGCTACAACGGCGGCGCGGCGGAGCAGACGTACCGGCTCCGCGTCGGCAGCTACTTCCTGTCCGGCTACGTCGTCACCCCCGACGCCGGCGAGGGTGCCGGGCTCGTCGACTCGATCACGTACCTGGGCCGCCCGCAGATCGAGCTGACGAAGGACACCACCGTCGTCCTCGACGCCCGCCGGGCGCACCGGCTGCGACTGCGCACCGACCGCACGACCGAAGTGCGCAGCGCGGTGCTGAGTTTCGCGCGGTCCTGGGACGACACCTGGGGGCACTCCGGGACGTTCTCCGGCAGCCGTACCGTTCGCGGTTACTACGCCTCCGTCGAAGGCGAGGCGAGCGACGGGGACTTCGAGTTCACCAGCTACTGGCGGGCCGCGGCGCCACAGATCTCCGAGTTCGCCGTCGTCGGGGGCGAGGGACTGCACCCCGTCACCGCGTCGACGGGTTCGGTCAACCTCGACGGAACGGGCCGGGCACCTCTCGTCGATGCCAAGTCCGGAACGGCCGAGGAGCTCGCGGCCGCCGGTGTCCAGGGCAGGATCGCCCTGGTTCGTGTCGCGGACGGCGCGGCGAGCGTCGCCCGGCACGTCCGCGACGCCAAGGCCGCGGGTGCCAAGGCCGTCCTCGCCTACCACACCGCCCCCGGCCGCTGGCTGCCCACCATCGGCACCGGCGCCGAACTCCCGGCTCTCGCCGTCGAGTCCGCCGAGGCCAGGGCGTTGCTGGACCGGCTGGCGACCGGCGAGGTCACCCTCTCCTGGAAGGCCACGGCGAAGAGCCCGTACACGTACACCCTCGCGTTCCCGCACCGCGGCGAGATCGACGAGGACCGCACGTACCGCGTCGACGACGACCGCCTCGGCCGGAGCACGTCCACGTACCACTCCATGGGCGTCGCCACCGACTACATCGACGCCGTGTTGGCCGGCCGGCCGGACGGCTCGCGGGTACTGGTGCCCTTCGACAGCGTCGCGGTGCCCGGCACCCGGGCCGATCTCTTCACCCCCGGCGACACCACCTGGCAGCGCTACCTCTCCAGCAGCTTCCCCTGGGGCGAGTCCATGGTGGCCGCACCGCGCGCGTACACGACGGGCGAGCGGCGCACCGAGGAGTGGTACGACGGCGTCATCGCCCCGCGCGCGCCGATCGACGTCACAGGAAAGCCCCGTCTGGCCGCCGAACGCCAGGGCGACCTGATCGGATTCGCCTCCGCGATGTGGGGCGACGGCACTCACTACGGCGAGGCCGGATCGTTCGGGGACATCGGCAACCTCACACTGCGCCGCGACGGAGAGCAGCTCGGCAGATCCGTCTACCCCTACGGGGTCTTCGACGTCCCGGCACAGGAAGGCACGTACGAGCTCGAGCAGTTCATCCAGAAGATCAGTGCGCCGGCCAAGGTCTGGCAGCGGTCGACCGCGGTCGACACCGTCTGGCGGTTCCGCTCCGCACGTGACGAGAGCGTCTACTCCCAGCCCGTCCCGATCCTCTTCCCCCGCTACGGGCTGCCCGAGGACGGTGCCAAGACCCTCGCCGCGAAGGCCGGTCAGAGGATCACCCTGACCGCGACCGGTCATGGCGGCTACACCCCAGCCGCTCTCGCCTCCGCCGCGCTGTCGTACTCGTACGACGGCGGCGCGACCTGGACCGCTGCCCCGGTCACCCGGCACGACGGCCGGTGGACCGCGACCGTGGACCACGCGGCCGCCTCCGGCCGACAGGTCACCCTGCGTGCCGAACTGACCGACGCGAACGGCAACTCCGTCCGCCAGACGGTCACCCGCGCCTACGACGTCCGCTGACCCCGAGGCCCCGCAGGACGTCCCCCACAACGGACGGACGTTCCGCGGGGCCACAGCCGCCCGATGGCTGGAGGCGGCCGCATGCGCCCGTACGGCGAGCGGCGGAGCCCACCCGGGTCAGCCCAGGAAGCTCAGCCGCACCTGGCGCTCCGGGTTGTCCTTGTTCGTGTCCACCAGGCAGATCGACTGCCAGGTGCCCAGTTCCAGGCGTCCTGCGATCACCGGGAGCGTCACGTGGGGTGGGACCAGGGCCGGGAGGACGTGGTCGCGGCCGTGGCCCGGGGAGCCGTGGCGGTGCTGCCAGCGGTCGTCGGCCGGAAGGAGGTGGTGGAGCGCCGTCAGGAGGTCGCTGTCACTGCCCGCGCCCGTTTCGAGGATGGCCAGGCCGGCCGTGGCGTGGGGGACGAAGAGGTTGAGGAGGCCGTCGCTGGCCGGTGCCGTCTGCGTGAGGAAGTCCGCACAGGCCTTGGTGAGGTCGGTGACCGTCTCCGCAGAGCCGGTGGTGAGCGTGAGCACACGGGTGGTGAAGGTGGACATGAGGCCATCCTGCCGGTCACCGGGCGGGATCGCGCCTCCACGCTCCGCGGGGCAGGACGGGAAGATCCCGGGCCGCTCCTCGGTTGGTGGAATCGTGAACGATTTCGGGGTTGAGAGCAGCGGGCAGGACGTGCGGGACATCGACGTGGTCGTGATCGGCGCCGGGCAGGCGGGGCTCTCCGCCGCCTATCACCTGCGCCGCACGGGCCTCGCGCCCGATCGCGACTTCGTCGTCCTCGACCACGCCCCGCGCCCCGGCGGCGCGTGGCAGTTCCGCTGGCCCTCGCTCACGTACGGCAAGGTGCACGGGATGCACGCGCTGCCCGGGATGGAGCTGACAGGCGCGGACGGGCGCCGGCCCTCGTCCGAGGTGATCGGCGAGTACTTCACGGCGTACGAGGAGCGTTTCGACCTGCGCGTCCACCGGCCGGTGGAGGTGAGCGCCGTCCGCGAGGGCGAGGGCGGGCGGCTGCTCGTGGAGACCTCGGAGGGGACGTACGCGACCCGTGCACTGATCAACGCGACCGGCACCTGGGACCGGCCCTTCTGGCCGCGCTACCAGGGCCAGGAGACCTTCCGGGGGCGTCAGCTGCACACCGTGGACTACCCCGGCCCCGAGGAGTTCGCGGGTCTGCGGGTGATCGTGGTCGGCGGCGGGGCCTCGGGTACGCAGCACCTGATGGAGATCGCCGAGGTCGCGGCCGGGACGACCTGGGTGACCCGGCGCGAGCCCGTCTACCGCGAGGGGCCGTTCGGCGAGATGCAGGGCCGGGCGGCGGTCGCGCTGGTCGAGGAGCGGGTACGGCGCGGGCTGCCGCCGCAGAGCGTCGTCTCCGTCACCGGGCTCCCGCTCACCGACGCGATCCGCGACGCACGGGAGCGCGGCGTCCTGGACCGCAACCCCATGTTCGACCGGATCACGCCGACCGGCGTGGCCTGGGCCGACGGCCGGACCGTCGACGCCGATGTGATCCTCTGGGCGACCGGCTTCCGCGCCGCCATCGACCACCTCGCCCCGCTCAGGCTCCGCGAGCCGGGCGGCGGTATCCGGGTGGAGGGCACGCGGGCGGTACGGGACGAGCGCGTCCACCTCGTCGGATACGGGCCCTCGGCCTCGACGATCGGCGCCAACCGGGCCGGGCGCGCCGCCGTCAGCGAGATCCGCCGCCTCCTGGAGCGAGAGCCCGTCGCGGCCTCGTAGGCCGGCAGGGCCGCGACGGAGAAGCGAGGTCAGCCGGCCGTGGCCGCGCGGCGGACGGCGTTGAACTCCTCTACGTTCGCCTGGTGTTCGGCGTAGTCGGCGGTGAACCGGGTGTCCCCCGGCTTCACGGTCACGAAGTACAGCCAGTCGCCCTCGGCGGGCCGGGTCGCCGCCGCCATCGCCTGCTCGCCCGGATTGCCGATCGGGGTGGGCGGCAGACCGGGGCGCTCGTAGGTGTTGAACGGGCTGTCGATCTTGGTGTCGGCGTGGCTGGTGTCGACGGTGGAGCGCCCCATGGCGTAGTTCAGCGTGGAGTCCATCTGAAGCGCCATGCCCCGGGCGAGCCGGTTGTAGACGACGCGGGCGACCTTGCTCATGTCCTCGCCGGTGTCGGCCTCCGCCTGCACGATGCTGGCGATGATCACCGTCTGGTGCACGCTGACCTTGTTGCGCTGGGCCCCCGCGGCGATGTGGTCGGCGCCGAAGCGCTTCCCCGCCGTCTGGACCATGTACCGCAGCAGGCTCTCCGGGGTGGTCGCGGCGGCCACCGGGTACGTCGCCGGGAAGAGGTACCCCTCGGGGTTCCCCCGGGCGGCGGCCGGCAGCCCGAGGGCCGTGGCCGGGGCGTCCGCGACGCCGCGGGTGGTGCCCTCGGCGAGGCCGAGGGAGCGGTCGACCGCCGCGTACACCTGGCCGGCCCGCCAGCCTTCCGGGACGAGCAGGGTCCGCTGCTTCTCGGGTACGGGGACGGGAGCACGCTCGTCCTCACCGAAGAGCAGCACCAGGGGGATGGTGATCGCCGCGGCCAGGGCGATGCCCGCCCCGAAGAGCACGGCGAACCGGCCGAGCCGGGTGAGCCGGGGACGGCGGCGACGGTGTTCGGGCTGCCAGGTCCGGTGCGTCATGGTCGCACGCTAACCCGCGCCGCGGCCGAAACCGGGGATCCGCACATGCGGCGGCGCCGCCGGTCCCCTGGGACGGGGGACCGACGGCGTCGCTTTCCTGCCGGGCGTGAGGGTCAGACAAGCCAGCCCAGGAAGTGGAAGACGCCGGCGAGCAGGTTGGTGATGACGTTCATGGTGGTGCGTTCTCCTTGTGCAGGTACAGCGTGGGACGTCTGTACGACATCCGCGGGACAGTGCGCGGTGACGGTCTGCAGCCCGTCGCTTGCGCACCGTAATCATCAGCTGTCACACGGGAGTTGAGCAACGGAATCGGGAACGATCACACGTTCTGGGGAACAACCGCTCCCGCGTTCGTGTGTTCGTCGCGGCGCACGAGGGCCGCGTACCGGCCGTCGCGGGCGAGGAGTTCCTCGTGGGTGCCGCGCTCGGCGATCCGGCCGGCTTCGAGGACCATGATCTGGTCCGCGTCCCGGACGGTGGAGAGCCGGTGGGCGATGGTGATGGTGGTCCGTCCGGCGGAGAGGGCGTCTATCGCCTGCTGCACCGCGTGTTCGGTACGGGTGTCCAGCGCGCTGGTCGCCTCGTCGAGGATGAGCACCGGCGGGTCGCGCAGGATGGTCCGCGCGATGGCGAGGCGCTGCTTCTCACCACCCGAGAAGCGGTAGCCGCGCTCGCCGACGAGGGTGTCGTACCCCTCGGGCAGGCCGGCGATGTGATCGTCGATCTGCGCGGCGCGGGCGGCGGCCCGGATCTCCTCGTCCGTGGCGTCGGGCTTGGCGAAGCGCAGGTTGTCGGCGACGGAGGCATGGAAGAGGTACGTCTCCTGGGAGACCACGCCGACGGCCCGGGCGAGGCTGTCGAAGTCGAGGTCGCGGACGTCGACGCCGTCGATCAGGACCCTGCCGCCGGTCACGTCGTAGAGCCGGGGCACCAGATAGCTGAGCGTGGACTTGCCGGAGCCGGTGGGTCCGACGACGGCGAGACTGCCGCCGGCCGGGACGGTCAGGTCGATGGAGTCGAGCGTCGGACGGCCGCGGCCCTCGGGGTCGTAGCGGAAGTCCACGTTCTCGAACGTCACCTCGCCGCTGATCTTCTCCAGCCGGACCGGGTTCGCGGGTTCGGTGATGTCAACGGGGAGGTCGAGGTACTCGAAGATCCGCTGGAAAAGGGCGAGAGAGGTCTGCATCTGGACGCCGGTGGACAGCAGGCTCACAGCCGGCCGGAACAGGCCCTGCTGGAGCGAGACGAAGGCGACGAGCGTGCCCAGCGAGATGGCCGGGCCTCCGGCCTGGAGGGCGAAGCCCGCGGCCCAGTAGATCAGCGCGGGCATGGCGGCCATGACGATGCCTATCGTCGACATCCGCCAGCGTCCGGCCATGGAGGAGCGCACTTCGAGGTCGACGAGGCGCTCGGACTCCTCGGCGAAGGACTTGGTCAGCGAGTCGGAGCGGCCCATGGTGCGGCCGAGCAGGATGCCGCTGACGGAGAGCGACTCGGTGACGGTCGCGGCCATGACGGCCATCTGCTTCTGCCGCTGGGTGGTGATCTTCTTGCGCTCGCGGCCGACGCGGCGGCTGATCCAGACGAAGAGCGGCAGCAGGAGCAGCGAGACGACGGTGAGCCGCCAGTCGAGCGCCAGCATCGCGACGACGGTGGCGACGACGGCGGTGAGGTTCGAGACGAGGGAGGTGGCGGTCGAGGTGACCGTCGCCTGCATGCCTCCGATGTCGTTGGCGATCCGGGACTGGACCTCGCCCGTGCGCGTCCGGGTGAAGAAGGCGAGCGGCATCCGCTGCAGCTGGGCGTAGACCGCGGTGCGCAGATCGTGCATCACCCGCTGGCCCACGGTGGTGGAGATGAGGGTCTGGAGCACGCCGAACACGCTCGTCGTCACGGCGGTGACGATCATGCCGAGGGCGAGCAGGCTCAGCAGCCCGGTGCGGCCCTGCGGGATCGCGGTGTCGAGGATCTCCTTGAGGAGGAACGGCGACGCCACCGTCACCAGGGACGAGGCGCCGACGAGCAGGCCGACGACGGCGAGCCGGCCGCGGTAGGGCCGGAAGAGCCGCAGGATGCGCCGCGTCTGCGCGGGCTCCTTCGGCTGCGCGGGATCGCGCGGTGGAGGTGTCCAGTCGGACTCTTCGTGGTGGCGCATGGGCTCCTACGAGGGGTGTGAGGGTCAAATCGATCAGAGCATAGCTCATTGTTACCTATACTCACAATGAACAAGGTCCTGATATTGTTCCCCCATGAACACGCCCGACGCCGACGGCCTTCTCGCCGAGCAGCTGCTGCGCCTGACCCGACGGCTGCAGCGCAGCCAGAAGCGGCTGCTCGAGCCGGTCGGCATCACCCCCGCGCAGTCCCGGCTGCTGCGCACGGTCGCGCACTACGAGCACCCGCCCCGGATGGCCGATCTCGCCGAGCGCCTGGAGGTCGTCCCCCGGGCGGTCACGAGCCTCGTGGACGGTCTGGAGGCCGCCGGACGGGTGCGCCGCGTCCCCGATCCGACGAACAGACGGGTGGTCAGGATCGAGCTCACCGACGACGGACGCGAGACCCTCCGCGCGTTGCGGAGCGCGCGCAGGGCCGCCGCAGAGGACATCCTTGCTCCATTGACCGTCGATCAGCGCGAGGTGCTCGGAGGTCTGCTGTCCGCTCTGGTCGACCACGTGCCGGAGCGCCGCTGCTGACCGCGCGGGCACCGGGACGCCGAGGGGAGCCGTGACATGCCACTGCTGGAGCCGAACCCACGGGCCCTGCGCGCCGGTACGAAGCGGACTCCGGCCCCCGACCGCGTCCCCGCGCTGCAGTCCCGGGGGACGCCGCGCCTGCTGCGGGAGGAACTGGTCGCGCTCCTGGGCCCCGACAAGGTCCTCTCGAAGATCTCCGACCTGGTGCGGTACGCCTCCGACGCGAGCCCCTACCGCTTCGTGCCGCAGGTCGTGGTGGTCGCCCAGGACCTCGACGACATCTCCGCCGTCCTCTCCTTCGCCCACGGCAAGGGCCGCGAGGTCGTCTTCCGGGCGGCGGGGACGAGCCTGAACGGGCAGGCGCAGGGAGAGGACATCCTCGTCGACGTGCGCCGCCACTGGGCGGGGGTCGAGGTCCTCGACGACGGCGCACGCGCCCGGATCCGCCCCGGCACCACCGTCGCCCGCGCCAACGCCGCCCTCGCCCGTCACGGCCGGGTCCTCGGACCCGACCCCGCGAGCGCCGTCGCCTGCACGATCGGCGGGGTCGTCGCCAACAACGCCTCGGGCATGACGGCCGGGACGACCAGGAACTCGTACCGCACGGTCGCCTCCCTCACCTTCGTGCTGCCGAGCGGCACCGTCGTCGACACCGGCGACCCGGGCGCCGACGAGGAGCTCGCTCGCGCCGAGCCCCGGCTGTGCGCCGGGCTGATGGCGCTCAAGGCCGAGATCGAGGCCGATCCGGAGCTGGTCACCCGGATCCGCGCCAAGTACGCCATCAAGAACACCAACGGCTACCGCCTGGACGCCTTCCTCGACGGTGACACGCCGGTGCGGATCCTGCGCGGCCTGATGGTCGGCTCGGAGGGGACGTTCGGCTTCATCTCCGAGGTCGTCTTCGACACGCTGCCGCTGGAGCGGCGCGTCTCCACGGCGCTGCTGTTCTTCCCCTCGCTGCCCGCCGCGGCCGCCGCCGTGCCGCTCTTCAACGAGGCGGGAGCCGTCGCGGTCGAGCTGATGGACGGCAACACGCTGCGCGCCTCGGTCAGCGTCTCCGGGGTCCCCGCGGACTGGGCGGACCTGCCCGGCCGGACGGCGGCGCTGCTCGTGGAGTTCCGCGCCGCGGACACCGCCGCGCAGGAGGGGTACGAGCGGGCGGCCGCCGAGGTCCTGGCAGGGCTCGAGCTCGTCGCGCCGGTCGCCTCGGTGGAGAACGCGTTCACCCGCGACCCGGGCACGATCGCCGGGTACTGGAAGGCCCGCAAGGCGTTCGTGACGGCGGTGGGCGGCTCGCGCCCGTCCGGTACGACTCTGATCACCGAGGACTTCGCCGTACCGCCGGACCGGCTCGCCGAGGCCTGCGCCGACCTTCTCGACCTGCAGTCGCGGCACGGATTCGACGCGGCCGTGGCCGGTCACGCCGCACACGGCAACCTGCACTTCCTGCTGGCCTTCGACGCCGGCGACCCGCGGGACGTGGCGCGGTACGCCGCGTTCATGGACGAGTTCTGCAAGCTGACGGTGGAGCGGTACGACGGCTCGCTCAAGGCCGAGCACGCCACCGGCCGCAACATCGCCCCCTTCCTGGAGCTGGAGTGGGGCGCGACGGCGACGGAACTGATGTGGCGGACCAAGGAGGTCATCGACCCCGACGGGGTGCTCGCGCCCCGGATCGTCCTGGACCGCGACCCGCAGGCCCACCTCCGCGGCCTCAAGACCATCCCGAGGGTGGAGTCGATCGCCGCCCCGTGCATCGAGTGCGGCTTCTGCGAACCGACGTGTCCCAGCCAGGACCTGACGACGACTCCGCGCCAGCGCATCGTCCTGCGCCGCGAGATGATGCGGCAGAGCGACGGTTCCGCGGTGGAGGCGAGCCTGCTGGACGCCTACGGCTACGACGCCGTGGACACGTGCGCCGGCGACTCCACCTGCAAGCTGGCGTGCCCGGTCGGAATCGACACCGGGGCGCTGATGAAGGAGTTCCGCCATCAGCGGCACTCGCCGCGCGAGGAGCGGATCGCGGCCCTGGCGGCCAGGAACTTCCGTGCCGTGGAGGCCTCGGCCCGCCTCGCCGTCGCGGCGGCCGACCGGATCGGCGACCGCGTGCTGAGTGCGGTGACGGGCGCGGCGCGCAAGGCGGTGCGGCCCGATCTCGTACCGGAGTGGATGCCGCAGATCCCGGGCGCGGCCGCCCGGCGTCTTCCTCGTACGCACCGCCCGGCGGCGGTGGCCGTCTACTTCCCGGCCTGTGTGAACCGGATCTTCGGGGCGCCGGACGGCGTGCGGGGGCCCTCCCTCCCCGACGCGATGGTGGCTCTCTCCGGCCGGGCGGGCAGGCCGGTGTGGATCCCGGACGACGTGGCCGGAACGTGCTGCGCCACGATCTGGCGCTCGAAGGGGTACGAGCGCGGCAACGAGGTGATGGCCAACCGGATCGTCGAGGCGGCCTGGGGCTGGACGGCGGGCGGGCGGCTGCCGCTGGTGGTCGACGCGTCCTCCTGCACGCTCGGGATCGCGCACGAGGTGGTGCCCTATCTCACCGACGACAACCGGGAGTTGCACGCGGAGCTGACGGTCGTCGACTCGCTGGTGTGGGCGGCGGACGAGCTGCTGCCCCGGCTCGACGTACGCCGCACGGTGGGCTCGGCGGTGGTGCATCCGACTTGTTCCATGCGGCATCTGGGGGACGAGGAGCACCTGACGGCGCTGGCGGGGGCCTGCGCCGATGAGGTCGTCGTACCCGCCGACGCGGGCTGCTGCGCCTTCGCGGGAGACCGGGGCATGCTCCATCCGGAGCTGACGGATTCGGCCACCGCGCGCGAGGCCGCCGAGGTGACGGCGCGTCCGTTCGACGTGCACCTGTCGGCCAATCGGATGTGTGAGATCGGCATGGAGCGGGCGACGGGCCGGAGCTATCAGTCGGTGCTCCTGGCACTGGAGCGTGCGACACGGCCTGCGTGACAGGGTTCTGACGCGCCGTCTGGCACGACGAGGGTCCCTTACCCCATGTGGGTGAGGGACCCTCGTCGTCCGCATGGTCCGGTGATCCGGAATGGAAGAGTCCAACTACCCGTCACAAGAATCCAATCCGCGCCCTTGCGCACCACCAGTCTCGATTGTCAGGGTCCTCAGCGGGATTCATGAGCCAGCCGTGCACACAGCTACTGGAGGTTCCATGAACGACATCGCACCGCAGCCCCCGAGCCGCCGCTCCGTCCTGCGGACCACGGCCGGGGTCGCGGGGGCGGGCATCGGCCTCGGCGCCCTGGGCGCCGGCAACGCGGAGGCCGCCGCTCCCGTAGCCGCCTCCTCCGAGGCTGCCGTCGCCGGGGCGGCCCCCGGGGCCCCGCGGCGCAGAGGCGCCACCATGGCCGGTGTCCCCTTCGAGCGGCGCTCCACGGTCCGGGTCGGCATCGTCGGCCTCGGCAACCGGGGCGGCAGCATGATCGACCTCTTCCTCGCCCTTCCGTGGGTGCGGGTGGTCGCGATCTGCGACCCGGTCAAGGACAAGACGGAGCGCGCCGCCGCCAAGGTCGTCGCCGCCGGGCAGCCCTCGCCCGCCGTGTACACGAACGGCGAGGACGACCACGAGAACCTCTGCAAACGCTCGGACGTCGACTTCGTCTACGTGGCGACGCCCTGGGAGCTCCATTTCGCGATGGCGCGGGCGGCGATGCTGAACGGCAAGCACGTCGGAGTGGAGTGTCCGGTCGCGATGACCATCGACGACCTGTGGGAGCTGGTCGATCTCTCCGAGCAGACCCGCCGCCACTGCATGCAGCTCGAGAACTGCTGTTACGGCCGCAACGAGATGCGGGTCCTGCGGATGGCCCATGCGGGCAGGTTCGGGGATCTGCTGCACGGGGCGGGGGCGTACAACCACGACCTGCGCGAACTGATGTTCTCGCCGACGTACTACGAGGGTCCCTGGCGCCGGATCTGGCACACCAGGCTGCGCGGCGATCTCTACCCGAACCACGGCTTCGGTCCGGTCGCCAACTACATGGACGTCAACCGGGGCGACAGCGTGGTGAGCATCAGCAGCTTCGGCACCCCGGCGCTGGGCCTCGCCCAGTACCGGGCGGAGCACATGCCGCCGGGTGATCCGAGCTGGAAGGAGACGTACATCGAGAGCGACCGGACGATCAGTCTGGTCCAGACGGCGAAGGGCCGCGTGATCCGGCTGGAGCACGACGTCTCGTCCCCGCACCCGTACAGCAGGATCAACAGCCTGGGCGGCACCCGGGGCGTGTTCGAGGACTACCCGGCCCGGATCTACCTGGAGCCGGACCACCAGGGCCACCAGTGGGGCGACTTCGACGCCTACGCCACGGAGTTCGACCACTGGCTCTGGAAGGAGCACTCCCATCCCCCCGGCGGGCACGGCGGGATGGACTACATCATGCTCTACCGGCTGATGCAGACCATGCAGCTCGGCCTCGTCCCCGACTTCGACGTCTACGACGCGGCGGTGTGGACGGCGCCGGTGCCGCTGAGCCACGCCTCGATCAAGGCGAAGGGCGCGCCCCAGGCGATCCCGGACTTCACCCGTGGCGAGTGGAAGAAGTCCCGGTCCGGCGTGGACTCGGTCCGTCCGGCCTAGGGCCTGTCCTTCGGACCAGGCCGGACCGGGCCGGATCAGGCCGGATCAGGCCGGATCAGGCCGGACCGGACGGACCTGCCGCCGGCCCGGCTCAGCAGCGCAGCCGGTCCTCCGTGATCATGCCCTGCGCCGTCCTCACGGTGCGGTCGTAGCAGCCGTCGGAGCCGTGGAGCCGGTAGCGGTCGGACGTCGTCCCGACCGCGTGCCGCTGATCGCGCGGAACGCCGGTGGTGTACGTGGCATCACCGGCGTACGTGTGGTCCAGGTGCGACCAGGAGAGCCGCTTGCCGCCCCGCACGACGTCGGTGCGGGCGCGGTCGCCGAGCGTCAGCACGGTCCGCAGGCGGTCGCCCGCGCCGATCGTCGTCTCCCCGTCCATCGTGTACGTGCGGTGGGTGCGGGTGCTCGTGCGCCCGACGGTCACGGTCTCGTCGTCGGTCCACCGCGCGGTGAGCGCGTCCGGGTTCTCGCCGTCGGCCCAGCGGTGCACGGAGGTGTGCGACAGGGTCCGCGTGACGGTGGTGTCGACGCGGCCGTGCGAGGTGTTCAGGTGACCGGCGACGGTGAGGGCGCGGCCGCCCTCGGTGTCGAGCCGGTGCGGCGAACCCGGCGTGTACACGGAGGAGTTGCGGGGTGCGCTCTCCTCGTGCCGGTCGACCCCTCCGGTGACCACGGCGCGGCCCTCGTCCTGCCAGAGCAGGATGTTGGCCGGGGTGCTCCATCCGGTCTGCCCCGCGGGGACACCCCCCACCGACACCTCGACCCGGTGGGCGCGGCCGTCGTTCAGGATGCCCGCGAAGGGGGTCAGGTCGTAGACGACCGGCCGGACGTCGAAGGCGCGCGGGGCGGGCGAGACGTACCAGAGGAAGGGGTTGGACCAGCCGCCCGTCCAGACGGTCGGGAAGGGGGCGGCGATACCCGCCGTGCGTCCGTCGACGGAGATCCGGACCTCGCGGTACGGCCCGTCGGCCGCCTTGCAGGAGTACGGCGCCGCGTCGGGCACGGTCAGGTACCAGTACTCCTCGCAGCCACCGCCGGAGCCGGTCGCGTACACCTCGGCGAGGATGCGTTCGGTGTTGCGCGGGGTGGTCAGGCTCGTGGAGTCGAGCGGTATCACCCGGTCGGGCGTGTCGGCGGCGGGCTTCACCGCGCCCCGGGCTGCGTAGAAGGTGAGCGTGACGCGGACGTCGATGACGCCGGTGTAGGTCTCGTTCACGACATTGCCGATGAGCATCTCGACGGCCCTGGGGCGGGCGAGGGTGTCGCGGTAGCGGGTGACGTCCTTCTCCACCGACCAGCGGATCCCGTCGGGCGAGGGCTGGGGCGTGGAGGTGCGGAGGATCTCCACGCCGCCGACGGAGACATGACCGAGCCGGTCGTACTGACGCCCCTTCACCTCTCCGTCGAGGCGGAGGACGATCTTGCTCCAGCGGGCTCCGCACTCCTTCGGGGGTGCGTAACTCCCTTGGTACGGCGTGAAATCGCGGAACCGGGCCGCGGCGAGCAGGACCTCGCAGGACCGGGTCGGCGGTGTGGCCACCGGCGGCGCGGCGGTCAGCGGGTCGTGCCAGTCGCTGCCGAACTCGGCGGGCGGCGGATCGGCCGGAGCCGCCTGGGACCGTTCCGCCGCAGGGAGCGCGGCGGCCGGGTGCGCCGTGAGCAGGGCGCCGGCGGCCAGGACGAGCCCACCGATCATGCTCATGATCTTCTGATGTCTCATGGGTCGCGAGTGAAGCGCGGGGCGCCGGACAGGTCCAGAGGGCGTCGTGCGACCTTGGCGTGTTCTGTGCGCCTCTGCGAATAAATCGATTGCAGGCGGCCGTCCAGCGGCGCGAACCTTGCACGGTTTGCGCCACTCCGCGAAGAGACCGGAAGCCCTGGGACGACATGAAGATTCGCGATCTACCGTATGCCGATCCAGGGGTTCCCGATGTCCGCTCGGGCACCCGGTTCCTCCTCTGGCTCGGCCGCAACCAACTCGGCGGGCAGGTCGGCTCCCTGCTCTGGGGGCTGCTGCTGCAGCTCAGCATCGCCGGTCTGTCCCTCGCGGTCGGACTCGCCGTCCAGGCCGTCGTGGACCGGGACGGCGGACGGCTCGCGCTCGCGGGCGGCCTGCTGGCCCTGCTCGGCGCGGGCATCGCGGTCGGCGACCTGATGCTCCACCGCACGGCCGTCACCAACTGGATCACCGCGGCCGCGCGCGTCCAGCAACTGCTCTCCCGCAAGACCGCCGAGCTGGGCTCGGTCCTGACGCGGCGGGTCGCGGCGGGCGAGGTCGTGGCCGTCTCCACCGGGGACGTCGAGAAGATCGGCTGGTTCGTCGAGGCGCTGTCCCGGTTCGCCGCGGCCGCGGTGACGATGGTCGTGGTCTGCGTGGGCCTCGTCGTCTACCAGCCGGCCCTCGGTGTGGTGGTGGCGGTGGGCCTGCCGGTCCTCGCGCTGGCCGTCCTGCCGCTGCTCCCCCGCGCCACCCGCAGGGCCGACGCCCAGCGCGAGAAGGCGGGCCGGGCCACCGAGCTGGCCTCGGACACCGTGGCAGGACTGCGCGTGCTGCGCGGCATCGGCGGCGAGGAGCTGTTCCTCGCACGCTACCGGGCCGCCTCGCAGGAGGTCCGGCACGCCGCCGTCCGCAGTGCCCGGATGTGGGCGCTGATCGCGGCCGTGCAGGTCCTGCTGCCGGGCCTGCTCCTCGTGGGTGTGCTCGCGTACGGGGCACGGCTCGCGCTCGACGGGCGGATCGCGGTCGGCGAACTGGTCACCGTCTACAGCGCGGTGGCGCTGATGCTGCATCCTCTGCGCCACGTGGAGGAGATCGCCATGGCCTACTCCTTCTCACGGCCCTCCGCCAAGCGGGCGGCCCGGGTCCTCTCGCTGGCCCGGACCTCCACCACGACGGCGGAGGACCACGGAACGGCGAAGGGCGATCTGTACGACCCGGTCACCGGGCTCCTCGCCCCCGCCGGCCTCCTCACCGCCGTCGTCTGCGGCGACCCGGACGCGGCCGGGAGGCTCGCCGACCGGCTCGGCGGCCACCCCACCGAGGCGGGCGAGGGACACACCTCGGTCCTGCTCGGCGGGGTGCCGCTGGACGAACTGGAGCTGGACGCGGCCCGTACCGCCGTGCTGGTCCAGGACAAGGACCCGGTCCTGCTCTCCGGCACGCTCCGCGAGCTGCTCGACGTGCCCTCCTCGGGCACGGTCCGGCCCGAGGAGGCCCTCGCCGCGGCCCAGTGCGGGGACGTGCTCGACGCGCTCGCGCAGGCGTCCGTCGACACCGAGGGCGACCCGATGAGGACCCGGATCACCGAGCGCGGCCGCTCGCTCTCCGGCGGGCAGCGCCAGCGCCTGGCACTGGCGCGTTCCCTGGTCACCGACCCGGAGGTGCTGGTCCTCGACGAGCCGACCTCGGCGGTCGACTCGCACACCGAGGCACGCGTCGCCGCGGGGGTGCGGAGGCTGCGCGAGGGCCGTACGACGGTCGTCCTGGCCTCCTCGCCGCTGCTGCTCGACCGCGCCGACCGGGTGGCGCTCGTCCACGACGGCGAGGTGGTGGCCGTGGGAACGCACCGCGATCTGCTCCGTACCGAAGCGCGCTACCGCGCCGTCGTCACCCGCGACACCGACGACGAGCCGGCCGTCGAAGCAGGACTGCACGAAGCGAAGCTCGAAGCAGAGCTGGAAGGAGAGTCGGCATGACCGCCATGGCACCACCCGCCTACGACCCCGGTGCCCCGACGTCGGCGACGACCCTGCCCGTGGGCACGGCCGCGACCGTACGCGGCTACGTACGCGATCTGCTGCGGCGTCACCGTGGGGCGTTCGCGCTGCTCATCGGCGTCAACGCGGTCGCGGTGACGGCCTCGATGGCGGGTCCGTACCTGCTCGGCTCGCTCGTCGAGCGCCTCTCCGAGGGCGCGCGCGACCTCCATCTGGGGCGCACCGTCACGCTGTTCGCGCTCGCCCTCGTCGTCCAGACCCTGTTCGTACGGATGGTGCGGCTGCGCGGGGCGATGCTGGGCGAGGAGATGCTGGCCGATCTGCGCGAGGACTTCCTCGTCCGGTCGGTCGGGCTGCCGCCGGGAGTCCTCGAACGGGCCGGGACCGGCGACCTGCTGTCCCGTATCACCACGGACATCGACCGCTTGGCCAACGCGATGCGGGAGGCGGTGCCGCAGCTCGCCATCGGGGTGGTCTGGGCGGGTCTGCTCGTCGGAGGGCTCGCCGCGACCGCGCCGCCGCTCGCGCTCTCCCTGCTCGTCGCCGCGCCGCTGCTGATCGTCGGCTGCCGGTGGTACTTCAAGCGGGCCCCTTCGGCGTACCGCTCCGAGGCCGCGGGCTACGCGGCGGTCGCCTCCGCGCTCGCCGAGACCGTCGACGCGGGCCGCACCGTCGAGGCACACCGCCTCGGTGCCCGCCGGGTCGCGCTCTCCGACCGGCGCATCCGGGAGTGGACCGCGTGGGAACGGCACACCCTGGCCCTGCGCTCGGTCCTCTTCCCGGTCATCAACCTCACCCACACGCTGGTGCTCGCGGGTGTCCTGATGCTGGGTGGCGTGTTCGTCCTGCGCGGCTGGATCGACGTGGGCCAGCTGACCACGGGCGCGCTGCTCGCCCAGATGCTGGTCGACCCGGTCGGGATCATCCTGCGCTGGTACGACGAGCTGCAGGTCGCCCAGGTGTCGCTGGCGCGGCTCGTGGGCGTCCGGGACATCGAGCCGGACGCCGGCGACGGGGTGCTGCGCCCCGAGGGCCGGGACGTCCGTGCGGACGAGGTGCGCTTCGGCTACCGCGAGGGCGTCGACGTGCTGCACCGGGTGTCGATGGACGTCGCCCCGGGCACCCGGCTCGCCCTCGTCGGGCCCTCCGGCGCGGGCAAGTCGACGCTCGGCCGGCTGCTCGCGGGGATCTACGCCCCGCGGACCGGCTCGGTCACGCTCGGCGCGGCCGAGCTGGCGAAGATGCCCGCGGAGCGCGTCCGGGAGCATGTGGCGCTGGTCAACCAGGAGCACCACGTCTTCGTCGGGTCGCTCCGCGACAACCTGCGGCTCGCGCGGACGGGCGCGGAGGACGCCGAGCTGTGGGCGGCGCTCGGCGCGGTCGACGCGGACGGCTGGGCGCGGGGGCTCGACGAGGGCCTGGACACCGAGGTCGGCTCGGGCGGGCTGGCCCTCACCCCGGCCCAGGCCCAGCAGATCGCCCTCGCCCGGCTGGTCCTCGCGGATCCGCACACCCTGGTCCTGGACGAGGCGACCTCGCTCCTGGACCCGCGGGCGGCCCGCCATCTGGAGCGCTCGCTCGCCCGGGTCCTGGACGGCCGCACCGTCGTCGCGATCGCCCACCGGCTGCACACCGCGCACGACGCGGACGTGATCGCGGTGGTCGAGGAGGGGCGCATCAGCGAGCTGGGCAGCCACGACGAACTGGTGGCGGCGGACGGCGCGTACGCGGCGCTCTGGAGGTCGTGGCACGGGTGACAGCGCGGTGGGCCCGTCCCCGGGAGGGGGCGGGCCCACCGTCGTACGCGGGTCAGAGGTAGCCGAGCGCCGAGGCCCCGCCCACACCGCCGAGCAGCATGAAGGCGGGCATGAGCACCTTCAGCTCCACCCAGCTGCCGGCACGGAACCGCATCCCCTTCGGCGGCCCGACCGGGTACCAGCGCTTGCGGCCCACCGGGATCGGCCACAGGATCGGGCAGCCCGAGACCGTCAGGGCGTCGCCGATGTCGTGGACCAGGGCGCCCAGGACGATGGGCAGGCCCAGCCAGAGGTACTCCTGCCCGGGGGCGGTGAAGAGCCAGTCCGCGCCGTTGCCGGGCTGGTCCAGGACGCCCGCCAGGATCCAGGCGCTGGTGGCGCCGAGCAGCCAGACCAGGACGTCGCTGGACATCCGGGCCGCCCGCCACAGCAGGCCTTCCACCGCGAGGACGAGGTGGACGAAGAGGATCGCGAGGACGGCCCAGCGGCCGCCGGTGATCGCGAGGACCGAGGCTCCGGCGCCGATCAGGACCGCCCAGAGCCAGGTGTGGGTGAGCGTCCGGTGGCCGCCCGACCGGCGGGGGTCGGCGGTGGAGCGGGTGGCCTTGTAGACGGCGTACGAGAGCTTGTCGACGATCTCGCACAGGCCCTTGGAGATGGGTCCGAAGGCCCGCGAGATGGTCGCGGACTTGTGATCGAGGTCCGGTGCGAGCGCCGCGCCCGCGCAGATGAGCGCCCCGACGACGACAACCGGCCACGGCATCGGGTGGCCCGCTGCGGCCGCCGCCGCTCCGACGCCCAGCCAGGCCGCCGCTCCGGACAGCGAGTGCGCCGGTCCCATCATGCTTGTCCCCGCCCCATTCCTCCGGTGCCGGCGCTCAGTTGACGGCCGGTCGACGCGACAGCGTACCGTCCGTGATCTTCGAGCCGATGGCCGGTTCCCTCATCCGAACGGAATCCAGGCAAGATGGGGGCGTGACCCTTATCGATCAGCTGCCGCCGAACGCCGACCCCGACGCCCTCTTCGAGGCTTTCTCCTCATGGGCGGAGGACCGGGGCATCACGCTCTACCCGGCCCAGGAGGAGGCGCTGATCGAGGTGGTCTCCGGGGCGAACGTGATCTTGTCGACCCCCACCGGATCGGGAAAGTCCCTGGTCGCGGCGGGGGCACACTTCGCGGCGCTGGCCAATGACCAGGTGACCTTCTACACCGCGCCGATCAAGGCGCTGGTGTCGGAGAAGTTCTTCGACCTGTGCAAGCTCTTCGGCACCGAGAACGTCGGCATGCTGACCGGGGACGCGTCGGTGAACGCCGACGCGCCGATCATCTGCTGCACGGCGGAGGTGCTGGCCTCGATCGCGCTGCGCGACGGCAAGTACGCCGACATCGGCCAGGTCGTGATGGACGAGTTCCACTTCTACGCGGAGCCGGACCGCGGCTGGGCGTGGCAGATCCCGATCCTGGAGCTGCCGCAGGCCCAGTTCATCCTGATGTCGGCGACGCTCGGCGACGTGTCGATGTTCGAGAAGGACCTCACCCGGCGCACGGGCAAGCCGACCTCGGTGGTCCGCTCGGCGACCCGGCCGGTGCCGCTGTCGTACGAGTACCGGCTCACGCCCATCACGGACACGCTCACCGAGCTCCTGGAGACCAAGCAGGCGCCCGTCTACATCGTCCACTTCACCCAGGCGCAGGCCGTCGAGCGCGCCCAGTCGCTGATGAGCATCAACATGTGCTCGCGCGAGGAGAAGGACAAGATCGCCGAGCTGATCGGCAACTTCCGCTTCACCACCAAGTTCGGCCAGAACCTCTCGCGTTACGTGCGCCACGGCATCGGTGTGCACCACGCCGGCATGCTGCCCAAGTACCGGCGCCTGGTGGAGAAGCTGGCGCAGGCCGGTCTGCTCAAGGTGATCTGCGGGACGGACACGCTCGGCGTGGGCGTCAACGTGCCGATCCGTACGGTGCTGTTCACGGCGCTGACCAAGTACGACGGCAACCGGGTGCGCACGCTCCGCGCGCGCGAGTTCCACCAGATCGCGGGCCGGGCCGGCCGGGCGGGCTTCGACACGGCCGGTTTCGTGGTGGCGCAGGCGCCCGAGCACGTCATCGAGAACGAGAAGGCGCTCGCCAAGGCCGGCGACGACCCGAAGAAGCGCCGCAAGGTCGTGCGGAAGAAGGCTCCGGAGGGCTTCGTCGCCTGGAGCGACACCACGTTCGAGAAGCTGATCGCCGCCGAGCCCGAGCCGCTGACCTCGCGCTTCAAGGTCACCAACATCATGCTGCTCTCGGTGATCGCCCGGCCGGGCAACGCCTTCGAGGCGATGCGCAAGCTCCTGGAGGACAACCACGAGCCGCGCAAGGCCCAGCTGCGCCACATCCGCAGGGCCATCGCCATCTACCGCTCGCTGCTCGACGGAGGTGTGGTGGAGCAGCTGGACACGCCGGACGCCGAGGGCCGCACGATCCGGCTCACGGTCGACCTCCAGCAGGACTTCGCGCTGAACCAGCCGCTGTCGACGTTCGCGCTCGCCGCGTTCGACCTGCTCGACCCGGAATCCCCGTCGTACGCCCTGGACATGGTCTCGGTCGTCGAGTCGACGCTCGACGACCCGCGCCAGATCCTGGCCGCCATGCAGAACAAGGCGCGGGGCGAGGCCGTCGGGCGGATGAAGGCGGACGGAGTCGAGTACGAGGAGCGCATGGAGCGGCTCCAGGAGATCTCGTACCCGAAGCCGCTGGAGGAGCTGCTCTGGCACGCGTACAACGTGTACCGGAAGTCCCACCCCTGGGTGGGCGACCACCCGGTCTCGCCGAAGTCCGTCATCCGTGACATGTACGAACGGGCTCTGTCCTTCACGGAGTTCACGTCCTGGTACGAGCTGGCGCGGACCGAGGGCATCGTGCTCCGTTACCTGGCGAGCGCGTACAAGGCGCTGGACCACACGATCCCGGACGACCTGAAGACCGAGGACCTGCAGGATCTGATCGAGTGGCTGGGCGAGATGGTGCGCCAGGTGGACTCCTCGCTCCTGGACGAGTGGGAGCAGCTGGCCAACCCCGAGATCGAGTCGGCCGAGGAGGCGCAGGAGAAGGCCGACCAGGTCAAGCCGGTCACGGCGAACGCCCGTGCCTTCCGGGTCCTGGTCCGCAACGCGATGTTCCGCCGTGTGGAGCTCGCCGCCCTGGACAACGTGGACGCGCTGGGAGAGCTGGACGCCGAGTCGGGCTGGGACGCGGACGCGTGGGGCGAGGCGATGGACGCGTACTGGGACGAGTACGAGGACCTGGGCACCGGGCCCGACGCGCGCGGCCCGAAGCTGCTGAACATCGAGGAGGACGCGGCGCACGGCCTGTGGCGCGTCCGGCAGACCTTCGCCGACCCGAACGGCGACCATGACTGGGGCATCAGCGCGGAGGTGGATCTCGCGGCCTCCGACGAGGAGGGCCGGGCGGTCGTCCGCGTCACGTCCGTGGGACAGCTCTGACAGCTCTGACAGCTCTGAGGACTGACAGCCCTAAGGAGAAGAAGACGGTGACCAACCCCGCCGAGAGCCTCGTCGGCCTGCTCGATCTGGAGCGGATCGAGGACAACATCTTCCGCGGCCAGAGCCCGCAGGAGTCACTGCAACGGGTCTTCGGCGGGCAGGTCGCCGGCCAGGCGCTGGTGGCCGCCGGGCGCACCACGGAGGGCGACCGGCCGGTGCACTCGCTGCACTCCTACTTCCTGCGCCCGGGCCGCCCGGGTGTCCCGATCGTCTACCAGGTGGAGCGGGTGCGGGACGGTCGCTCGTTCACCACCCGCCGGGTGACCGCCGTCCAGCAGGGCCGGACGATCTTCAACCTGACCGCCTCCTTCCACCTCCCGGAGGAGGCCGGGTTCGAGCACCAGCTGCCGCCGCGCCACATGACGGACCCGGAGACCCTTCCGAGGCTCGCGGACGAGATCCGCGATCACCTGGGCATGCTTCCGGAGGCCCTGGAGCGGATGGCCCGCCGCCAGCCGTTCGACATCCGCTACGTGGACCGGCTGCGCTGGACCAAGGACGAGGTCAAGGACGCCGATCCGCGCAGTGCCGTGTGGATGCGCGCGGTGGGCCCGCTCGGCGACGACCCGCTCGTCCACACCTGCGCGCTGACGTACGCCTCGGACATGACGCTCCTGGACGCGGTCCGGATCCCGGTCGAGCCGCTCTGGGGCCCGCGGGGCTTCGACATGGCGTCCCTGGACCACGCGATGTGGTTCCACCGCCCCTTCCGCGCGGACGAGTGGTTCCTCTACGACCAGGAGTCCCCGATCGCGACGGGCGGCCGGGGTCTGGCCCGCGGCCGCATCTACGACCGTGAGGGCAGGCTGCTGGTGTCGGTGGTCCAGGAGGGACTGTTCCGGAAGCTGTAGCGCGGGATCGTAGGGTGAAGGGGCACGCCCGGTCTCGACGAGGAGCTTCCATGAGCCTGTACGACATTCCCCTGCGCACCCTGTCCGGCGACCCGATCTCGCTGGCCGACTACCGCGATCAGGCCGTCCTGGTCGTCAACGTGGCCTCCAAGTGCGGTCTGACGCCGCAGTACGCGGGGCTGGAGCGGCTGCAGAAGGAGTACGGGGACCGCGGTTTCACCGTGCTCGGTGTGCCGTGCAACCAGTTCCTGGGGCAGGAGCCGGGGAGCGCGGAGGAGATCCAGACCTTCTGCTCCGCCTCGTACGGAGTGACGTTCCCGCTCCTGGAGAAGACGGACGTGAACGGCGACGCCCGCCACCCGCTCTACGCGGAGCTGACGCGGATCGCGGACGCGGAGGGCGAGGCCGGGGACGTGCAGTGGAACTTCGAGAAGTTCCTGATCGGCCGGGACGGAGAGATCACCCGCTTCCGTCCGCGCACCGAGCCGGAGGCCCCGGAGGTCGTCGCGGCCATCGAGGCGGTACTGCCCGCCTGAGCCGACGGCGTGGCCGGTCGGGTCACACGGTGTCGATCATGTAATCTTTGCGGCTCCAGCGGAGAACGACCGAGGAGGTGGGATCCATCAACGCCATGCAGGCAGGGTGCTCCCCCTCCACGACCGTGTGGTCCGCCCGACAGAGGTGACCACGGGAGTGCCCCTCGGCTTCCCGGAAGGTTCCATGTCGCTCGACCCCTCTTGCACCCTTCGTTCCACCACCGTCTCCCGCCTCCGTGCCGCCGGCTGCGTGTTCGCCGAGGACGAGGCGGAGCTCCTCTTCTCCTCGGCGGACAGCGGCCGCGAACTCGACACGATGGTCGAACGGCGGACCGCCGGTCTGCCCATCGAGCACGTCGTGGGCTGGGCCGCCTTCGCCGGGCTGCGCGTCGCCGTCGACCCGGGGGTCTTCGTGCCCCGGCGGCGTACCGAGTTCCTCGTCGAGCACGCCGTGGCCCTGGCCCGGCCCGGGGCCCTGTGCGTCGATCTGTGCTGCGGGTCCGGCGCGGCGGGAGCGGTGCTGCTCTCGGCCGTCGAGGGCGCCGAGGTGTACGCCTCGGACATCGAGCCCGCCGCCGTGCGGTGTGCGCGGCGCAACATCGAGCCGCTCGGCGGCCGGGTCCTCGAGGGCGACCTCTTCGCCCCGCTGCCCGATGTCCTGCGCGGCCGGATCGAGGTCCTGGTCGCCAACGTGCCGTACGTACCGACCGAGGACGTCGGGCTGCTGCCGCCCGAGGCGCGCGAGCACGAACCGCTGGTCGCGCTCGACGGCGGCTCGGACGGTCTCGACGTCCTGCGCAGGGTGGCCGCCGAGGCCCCCGGCTGGCTGGCGCCGGGCGGTCATCTGCTGGTCGAGACGTCCGAGCGCCAGGCCGCCCGGGCCGTCGAGACGGTCTCCGGGTGCGGCCTGACGCCGCGGGTGATCACGTCCGAGGAGCTGTACGCGACGGTCGTGACCGCCACCCGGCCGTGACGGGGCGGGGCTCCCTCGCCTAGGCCGTACGGGGCCGGACCCGGCAGCGTGCCGGGCCGGCCGCGCGGAGGGTGATCGCCGAGGTGACGGGCACCTCGGTGTCGACCGCCTCCAGGTCGTAGGCCTGGAGGATCATCGCCAGCGCGACGACCGACTCCAGCATCGAGAAGTGCTGGCCGATGCAGGCGCGCGGGCCGCCGCCGAAGGGGAACCAGGCGTAGCGGGGGCGGCTCGCCTCGGCCTCGGGCGTGAAGCGGTCGGGGTCGAAGCGCTCCGGGTCCTCCCAGTACGCGGGGTGCCGGTGGGTGACCCACGGGGCGACGACCACGTCGGCGCCGGCCGGGATGGTGTGCCCGTCGATCTCGGTGGCCGCGACCGCGCGCCGGCCGATGACCGGTCCGGCGGGGAAGAGCCGCATGGCCTCCTTGAGGACCTGGGTCAGGTACGGCAGGGCGTCGAGGTCGGCGGCTGCGGGGGTACGGCCGGCCAGGACGCGGTCGACCTCCTCGTGCGCCCGCTTGCGCTCCTCGGGGTGCAGGGCGAGGAGGTGGAGGGCGAAGCCGAGCGAGGTGGCCGTCGTCTCGTGCCCGGCGAGCAGGAAGATGAGGACCTGCTCGCGCAGTTCCGCGGCGTCGAAGCTGCCGTCCTGCGCGCTCTCGGCCTCGGCGAGAAGCGTCAGCAGGTCCTGCGCGCCGCTGTCGCCGTCGCCGCCCGCGTCGGCGTCGGCGTCGGCCGCCGCCCGTCGCCCGGCGATGATCCGGTCGCAGACGGCGTACAGCTCGTCGCACGCGGCCGCGGCGCGACGGTTGCCGGGGGTGGGCCAGTCACGGGGGATGTTGAGGGGGGAGAATCCGCGGCGCAGGACGTAGTCGCCCATCACCGGGAAGGCCCGCTCGACGATCTCCACGGCGGCCTCGACGTCGGTGCCGAAGAGGATGCGGGCCACGGCGCGCAGGGCGAGCCGGGTCATCTCGTCGAGGACGTCGACGGTGGAGTGCTCGGCGGTGTGCCACTCCTCGGTGACGGCCCTGACCTCGGCGGCGATGGCCTCGGCGTAACTGTCGACGCGGCGGCGGGTGAAGAGCGGCTGGACCAGTCGGCGCTGCCGCAGGTAGTCCTCGTCCTGGCTGGTCAGCAGGCCGTTGCCGAAGGACTCGCGGACCTCCTGGTAGAAGGCGTTGTCCTTGCGGAAGTTGGCGGACTGGGCGGCGAGGACCTGCTGGACGCCCTCGGCGGAGAAGATCCCGTAGACCGTGGCGCGCACTCCGGGCGGCCCGGCGGTGATCCGTACGACGTCTCCGTGGGCGCGCTGGGACGCGAGGAAGGTGCCGAGGGCGTCGTTCCTGAGGTCGAACATCGAGCCGAGCAGCGGCAGCCCCGCCGGGCCCGGAATCTCGTCGGTGGTGGTCATGCGTGCGTTACCCCCTTGATCGTCACCGGCACGGCGATTCTCCACCACCGCCCGACTCACCGGTAGCCATGCCGAACACCCGGCCGGATCAGGTCTGTTGGCCCGGCTTCCGGCGGAACCCGGCCGGCGCGCTCCCCGGAACCCGTGGCGGGCGCGTCCGCGCGGCGGCCCTCCGGCGGCGGCCACGACGTGCGGGGAGCCCCGGGCGGTGCTGGAATGACTGAGCGGCCGCCTGTCGCCGGCGGGGGCCGCCCGCAACCCGGTCCGGTCGAGGCGGAAACCCCGAGCGCTTGGAGGAGTGGCCATGAGCGACGACCTGTCGGAACTCGAGGACATGGGCCCCGTCGACTACCTGATCCTGGAGTTCCCGGGCAACCGGATGACGGGTGAGGGTTTCCCCCTCCTCGTCGACCTGGTGGAGCGGGGCGTCATCCGCATCCTCGACCTGCAGTTCATCCGCAAGGACGCAGACGGGTCGGTCACCGCGGTGGATCTGACGGATTTCGGCGGCGAGGTCGATCTCACCGTGTTCGAGGGTGCCTCCTCCGGTCTGCTGGACCAGAGCGACGTCGACGACGCCGGTTCCGCGCTGGAGCCGGGCAACTCCGCGGGGGTCATCGTGTACGAGAACGTGTGGGCCGCCCCCTTCGCACGCGCCATGCGCCGCAGCGGCGCGCAGATCGTGGCGAGCGGCCGGATTCCCGTCCAGGCGCTCCTGGCCTCGCTGGACGCCGCCGATGCCGCCGGTCCCGGCGGCGGGGCCGCTGCCTGACCTCCCGATCGCATCCGGCATACGAGCACACACTGGGAGATGACTGATCATGCCCGGACTTCTCCGCGGCGTCGCCCGCACCGCCGTCGTCGCAGGCACCGCCACCGCGGTGTCCAACCGAGTGTCACGGCGACAGGCGGGCCGCTGGGCCCAGCAGGACTACGAACAGCAACAGCAGTACCAGCAGCCGCAGTACCAGCAGCCGCCCGCGCCGGCTCCGGAACCCGCCGGGGACGACATGAGCACCAAGATCGACCAGCTGAAGCAGCTGGGGGAACTGAAGGCGCAGGGCGTACTGACCGAGGCGGAGTTCGAGGCCCAGAAGCGCGCGCTCCTCGGCACGTGACCCGCCCACACCGCCCTCACCGCGCACCAGGGCCCGCACCCCCGTCAGGGGGTGCGGGCCCTGGTGCGCGCGCCGCCGGCTAGCGGATCGGCATTCCGGAGAGGGTGCGGGCGATCACCAGGCGCTGGATCTCGCTCGTGCCTTCGAAGATCGTGTAGATCGCCGCGTCGCGGTGCATGCGCTCCACGGGGTACTCACGGGTGTAGCCGTTGCCGCCCAGGATCTGGATGGCCTGGGCGGTGACCTTCTTGGCGACCTCGCTCGCGTACAGCTTGGACATCGAGCCCTCGGCCGAGGTGAACGGCTTTCCGGCGGTCGCCATCCAGGAGGCGCGCCAGACGAGGAGCCGCGCGGCGTCGATCTGGGTGCGCATGTCGGCGAGCTGGAAGGCGACACCCTGGTTGTCGATGATCGGGCGGCCGAACTGCTCGCGGGTCTTTGCGTACTCGAGGGCGACCTCGTACGCCGCGCGGGCCGTGCCCACGGCCATGGCGCCGACGGCGGGGCGGGAGGCCTCGAAGGTGGCCATGGCCGCGTTCTTCACTCGCTCGCCGCCGCCCGCCCTGGCCTTCTCACGGGCCCGGGCCAGGCGCTCGTCCAGCTTCTCCTTGCCGCCGAGGAGGCAGTGGCCGGGGACGCGTACGTTCTCCAGGACGACCTCGGCGGTGTGCGAGGCGCGGATGCCGTGCTTCTGGAACTTCTGCCCCTGGGAGAGACCGGGGGTGTTCGGCGGCACGATGAAGGAGGCGTGCCCCTTGGAGCCGAGCTCGGGGTCCACGGCGGCGACGACGACGTGGACGTTGGCGATGCCGCCGTTGGTCGCCCAGGTCTTGGTGCCGTTGAGGACCCACTCGTCCTTGGCCTCGTCGTACACCGCACGGGTGCGCATCGAGGCGACGTCGGAGCCGGCGTCGGGCTCGGAGGAGCAGAAGGCGGCGACCTTCACGTCGTCGACGTCGCCGTACATCTGCGGGATCCACGTGCCGATCTGCTCCTCGGTGCCGTTGGCGAGGACGCCGACGGCGGCGAGGCCGGTGCCGACGATGGAGAGGGCGATGCCGGCGTCGCCCCAGAAGAGCTCCTCCATCGCCATCGGGATGCCGAGCCCGGTGGGGTCGAAGAACTGCTGGGCGTAGAAGTCGAGGGAGTAGATGCCGATCTTGGCGGCTTCCTGGATGATCGGCCAGGGAGTCTCCTCACGCTCGTCCCACTCGGCGGCGGCGGGGCGCATCACGTCCTCGGCGAATCCGTGCAGCCAGTCACGGACCTGCTTCTGGTCGTCGTTGAGTTCGAGCGTGAACTCGGCCATGTTCCCTCCCAGCAGTACATTACTTGCGGTAACAGCAGTCTGTTACCGGCTGGTAGGAGCTGTCAACCTGCGGCGGAGCGGTCCCCACGGCGCGGCACCGGGTGCCGGTCTGGTGTTACGTTGCGACAGCCTCACGGAATTCGCACGGGCGGGGAGACACGCTATGGAGACCACACACCGGACCACCGACCAGCAGAAGCCGGCCGATCAGCGGCGCCGCGAACTGCTGGAGGCGGCGGACCGGGTGGTGCTCCGGGACGGGCCCAAGGCCTCGATGAACGCGATCGCCGCCGAGGCGGGGATCACGAAGCCGATCCTGTACCGGCACTTCGGCGACAAGGGCGGGCTCTACCGGGCCCTGGCCACCCGGCACACCGACGCCCTGCTCGCCGCGCTGCGGGCCGCGCTCGACGCGCCTGCCGACCGGCGCCGGCGGGTCGAGTCCACCCTCGACACCTACCTCGCCTCGATCGAGGCGCTGCCGCAGGTCTACCGCTTCCTGATGCATCCGGCCGACGAGACGCACCAGGCCGAGCAGGGCTTCGACGTGGGCCGCCACTCGGCGCCGGTGCTGCGGCGCATGGGCGAGGAGCTCGGCCAGGTCATCGCCGAGCGCATCGACCTCGGCGAGGCCGGCGAGGCGCAGGCACGCATCTGGGGCCACGGCATCGTCGGCATGATGCACGCGGCGGGCGACTGGTGGCTGGGCGAACGGCCCTGCTCACGCGGCGAGTTGGTCCGGGCACTGGCGGACCTGCTGTGGGGCCGCCTGGCGGAGGCGGGCGACCGCGCAGGGGCCCCGGGGTTCTGAGGGTCCCCGATCCGTTCCCCGCGAGGGGCGCTCAGCCCTGGAGCGAGTCCACGCCCCTCCCCCACGGTTCCTTGCGGATCGCGCGCAGCAGCCGTGATCTGCGCCACCCGGTCACATGGTCCGCGTAGACCCCGCCCTCCAGATGGTCGGCCTCGTGCTGGAGACACCGGGCGAAGAACCCCGTGCCCTCGACGCGCGCCGGGGTGCCGTCGAGGAGGACGCCCTCGACGACCGCGCGGTCGAACCGCGGCGTCGGGGCCTCCAGACCCGGCAGGGACAGACAGCCCTCCGCGCCCCGGATCACGTCGCCGTCCGCCTCCACGAGGCGCGGGTTGACCAGGTGCCCGAGGTGGCGCACCTCCTCGTCGTCCGGGCAGTCGTACACGAAGACCCGCAGCCCCACGCCCACCTGGTTCGCCGCAAGGCCGACGCCGTTCGCCGCGTACATCGTCGCGAACATGTCCTCGATCAGCCGGGCGAGCTCCGGGCCGAAGTCGCTGACGGGTTCACAGGGGGCGTGCAGCACCGGGTCGCCGAGCAGGGTCATCGCTCGGACGTGGCCGGAACTGCCGGGGATCGGCCGGTTTCGCATGGGCGTAAGGGTACGGTCCGCCGTGACCTCGTCGTTTCGCCGAGGGGAGCAGGGGTGCCGCAGTTCGGGTCCCTGGCCTGATCTCGATAGGCTGAGCCCGGACCGACGCAAGGAGGAACAAGGAAGATGTCAGGACACCCCGGTAATCCAGAGCCGCTGTCGCCGCGCGCCAAGCTGGCCGTGACGGCGGGCAAGGCCGCGGCGGCGGTGTCGCGCGCGGCGGGACGCGGCAGCGGATCGGTGATCGGCGGCAAGGTGGCGCTGAGGCTCGACCCGGACCTGCTGGGTCGGCTCGCGCAGCATCTGGACGTCGTCCTGGTGTCCGCGACCAACGGCAAGACCACCACGACCCGGCTGATCGCCGAGGCGCTGCGGGCCAGTGGTCCCGTCGTCTCCAACGCGCTGGGCGCCAACATGCCCGCGGGCATCACCTCGGCGCTGGCCGGCGGCTCGGACGCCAAGTACGGCGTGATCGAGGTCGACGAGAAGTACCTCGCCGGAGTCGCCCGGGACACCACGCCGAAGGCGATCGCGCTGCTCAACCTCTCCCGCGACCAGCTCGACCGCGCCGCCGAGACCCGGATGCTCGCCGAGAAGTGGCGCGAGGGTCTGAGCGGCACGAAGGCGGTCGTCATCGCCAACGCCGACGACCCGCTGATCGTGTGGGCCGCCTCCTCCTCCCCCAACGTGGTGTGGGTCGCCGTCGGTCAGGAGTGGAAGGACGACGCCTGGTCGTGCCCCGCCTGCGGCGGTGTGATGCAGCGCCCCGGCGACGACTGGTTCTGCGGCGAGTGCGGCTTCCGCCGCCCCGCGCCGAGTTGGGCGCTCAACGGCGACCACGTCCTGGACCCGCACGGTTCGGCCTGGCCGATCCACCTCCAGCTGCCCGGCCGCGCGAACAAGGCCAACGCCGCGACCTCGGCCGCCGTCGCCGCCGTCTTCGGTGTCCCGCCGCAGGTCGCCCTGGAGCGGATGTACCAGGTGCAGGCCGTGGCCGGCCGCTACGACGTGGTCTCCTTCCAGGGCCGCGACCTGCGTCTGCTGCTCGCGAAGAACCCGGCGGGCTGGCTCGAAACGTTTTCCCTGATCGACCAGCCCCCGACCCCGGTCATCCTCTCCGTCAACGCCCGCGGCGCCGACGGCACGGACACCTCCTGGCTCTGGGACGTCGACTACGGACGGCTCGCCGGCCACCCGATCATGGTCATCGGCGACCGCAAGCTGGACCTGGCGGTCCGCCTGGAGGTCGCGGGTGTGGAGTTCCGCGTCTGCGAGACGCTCGACGAGGCGGTCCAGCTGGCCCCGCCCGGTCAGATCGAGCTGATCGCCAACTACACCGCCTTCCAGGACGTCCGCCGCCGCGTCGGCAACTGACCCGTAGAGGACTTGCAGCATGAGTGAGAGCAGCCTGCGCCTGGTCTGGGTCTACCCGGACCTGCTCAGCACGTACGGCGACCAGGGCAACGCCCTCGTCGTCGAGCGCCGCGCCCGTCAGCGCGGTCTGGACGTCCAGCGCGTCGACGTCCGCAGCGACCAGCCGGTGCCGACCTCCGGCGACATCTACCTGATCGGCGGCGGCGAGGACCGGCCGCAGCGGCTCGCGGCCGAGCGGCTGCGCCGTGACGGCGGCCTGGAGCGGGCCGCGTCCAACGGCGCGATCATCTTCTCGGTCTGCGCCGGCTACCAGATCCTGGGCCACGAGTTCATCAACGACCTCGGCGAGCGCGAGCCCGGCCTCGGTCTGATCGACGTCATCTCCACCCGCGGCGAGGGCGAGCGGTGCGTCGGCGACGTCCTCGCGGACATCGACCCGCGCCTGGGCCTCCCCCAGCTCACCGGGTTCGAGAACCACCAGGGCATCACCCATCTCGGCCCGACGGCCCGCCCGTTCGCGCGGACCGTCCTGGGCAAGGGCAACGGCACCGGCGACGGCACCGAGGGCGCGTACAACGACACCGTCTTCGGTACGTACATGCACGGCCCGGTCATGGCCCGCAACCCGCAGATCGCGGACCTGCTCCTGAAGCTGGCCCTCGACGTGAACGCGCTGCCGCCGACCGACGACCGGTGGTACGAGGCGCTGCGCGCCGAGCGCATCGCGGCGGCGACCCAGCCCGCCTGACCGTCCGGCGGACTGCACGTCTGAGCGCCCTTACGCCCATTGGATTCGTAAGTAAATACGGTGTCCAAACTGCGGACATCGGGTTCGGCCCCGCCACTCGGCACCGATAGGGTGGCGGGGATCCAACCGGACGACGTGGTCCGGAAGTCGGCCCACGTTGCAAAGGTATTTGGGCTATGCGCATTGGTGTGCTCACCTCCGGCGGCGACTGCCCCGGTCTGAACGCCGTCATCCGTTCCGTCGTGCACCGCGCCGTCGTCGACCACGGCGACGAGGTCATCGGCTTCCACGACGGGTGGAAGGGCCTCCTCGAGTGCGACTACCGCAAGCTCGACCTTGACGCGGTCGCCGGCATCCTCGCCCGCGGCGGCACCATCCTCGGCTCCTCCCGGGTCCAGCCGGCGCATCTGGTCGACGGCGTCGAGCGCGCCCGGGGCCATGTCGCCGATCTGGGTCTCGACGCGATCATCCCGATCGGCGGCGAGGGCACGCTGAAGGCGGCGAACCTGCTCTCCCAGGCCGGGCTGCCGATCGTCGGCGTGCCGAAGACGATCGACAACGACATCGCCTCGACCGACGTCACCTTCGGCTTCGACACCGCCGTCGGGGTGGCGACCGAGGCCCTGGACCGTCTGAAGACCACCGCCGAGTCGCACCAGCGGGTGCTCATCGTCGAGGTCATGGGCCGCCACACCGGCTGGATCGCCCTGCACTCCGGCATGGCCGCCGGCGCGCACGCGATCGTCGTGCCCGAGCGCCCCTTCGACATCGACGAGCTGACCGCACGGGTCGGCGAGCGCTTCGAGGCCGGCAAGCGCTTCGCGATCGTGGTCGTCGCCGAGGGCGCGAAGCCGCGCGAGGGCTCGATGAACTTCGAGGTCGGCGCCAAGGACCAGTACGGGCACGAGCGCTTCACCGGCGTCGCCAACCAGCTCTCGGTGGAGCTGGAGCGGCGGCTCGGCAAGGAGGCCCGCCCGGTGATCCTCGGGCACGTCCAGCGCGGCGGCACGCCGACCGCGTACGACCGGGTCCTGGCCACCCGCTTCGGCTGGCACGCGGTGGAGGCGGCGCACCGCGGCGAGTTCGGCATGCTGACCGCGCTGCGCGGCACGGACATCACGATGGTGCCGCTGGCCCAGGCCGTGGAGACCCTCAAGACGGTCCCGGCCGAGCGCTACGCCGAGGCCGAGTGCGTGCTCTGACCTCCGTACGACACCATGAGCCGCCCCCGGTCGCATCCGCGAACGGGGGCGGTTCTAGTCTGGTGCGGACAACAAGCGCGAATCGGGCTCCAGGAGTACACACATGGATCACAGCGGGCACGGCATGACCATGGATCTGCCGCCGTTCACGCTGGGACGGGGGCTCGAGTTCTCGCCGAACCTGTTCTTCCTCATCGGCTGTGTCGTCGGGCTCGCGCTGTACGGCTGGGGCGTGGCGCGGCTGCGCGGACGCGGTGACAGCTGGCCGCTGAGCCGGACGGTCTTCTTCACGGTGGGCGTGCTCTCCGTGGCGCTGATGATGTGCACCAAGCTGAACGACTACGGCATGGTCATGTTCAGCGTGCACATGGTGCAGCACATGGTCATCTCGATGCTCTCGCCGATCCTGCTGCTGCTCGGCGCACCGGTGACCCTGGCGCTGCGCGCGCTCCCGGTCGCGCCGCGGGGCGACAAGGGCCCGCGCGAGCTGCTCCTGATGCTGCTGCACAGCCGCTACATGCGGATCGTCACGCATCCCGCGTTCACGATCCCGCTCTTCATCGCGAGCCTGTACGGCTTCTACTTCACGCCGCTCTTCGACACGCTCATGGGGTCGACGATCGGGCACATCGCGATGATGGTGCACTTCCTCGCCGTGGGTCTGGTCTTCTTCTGGCCGATCATGGGCGTCGACCCCGGGCCGCACCGCCCCGGCTACGTGATGCGGATGCTGGAGCTCTTCGCGGGCATGCCGTTCCACGCCTTCTTCGGCATCGCCCTGATGATGGCGAGCCAGCCGATGATCAAGGCGTACGAGAACCCGCCGGCCTCGCTGGGGATCGACGCGCTCGCCGACCAGAACGCGGCGGGCGGCATCGCCTGGGCGTTCAGCGAGATCCCGTCGGTGCTGGTGCTGATCGCGCTGGTCTACCAGTGGTACCACTCCGAGCAGCGGCAGGCCGTCCGCAAGGACCGGGCCGCCGACCGCGACGGGGACAAGGAGCTGGAGGCGTACAACGCGTATCTCGCCTCGCTCCGCGGCGGCGGGCCGCAGGTCTCGACGCGGGAGTAGCGCTCCCCCCGCCTCAGGGGTCACGATGGGCAGGACGGCCCCGTCGGGAGGAGGGCGGACCCATGTCCGGTCCCACGAAGGCGATGAGCGTGACGACCGTCGCAGCCCTGGTGCTGACGACGGCGTACACGGTGGCGCTCGGCAGCAGCGGCTGGCTGTGGTTCGGCTGGGTGGTGCTCGGAGTGGTCACCATCGGCATGGCGGCCGCGGACAGCTCCGTCCCCTCGGGCCCGCGCCGCGGCCCGGGCCGCCCCGGCCCCCAGCCGTAGCCCCCGTGGCCCCCGCCGTCAGCGCGGTGCGAGCACGACCCAGGTCCGGCCGGGTGCGAAGTTCAGGGGTGCGCCGTCGGGTGTGGTGAAGGCGGTGCCGTCGCCGGCGGCCGGGCGGCTCCAGCGGGCGTCGTGGACGCGGCCGTCCCGCAGGACGAGGGCGCTGCCGCTGCCGACCGTCTCGGTGTACGGGGAGACGCTGCCGAGGACGTCGTGGAAGCGCGACGACCGTATGGTCACGTACTGCACCACGACGGTCGACGCCGTGACCTGGCCCTCGTCGGTGGTACGGGCGGGTCTGCCGTCCATCGCGACCCGCCAGCTCTTCTCGGTCGCGTTCCAGGTGAACGTGTAGCGGGAGGCCGGGAAGCGCACGGTGCGTTCGTTGACCGGTTCGCCGCCGGAGGGGGCCGGTCCGAAGCGGAAGCCGATGTCCTTGGCGTCCTGCGCGTCCGGGGCGGCGGCGAGGGCCCGTCCGGGCAGCACGTAGAGGTTGTGGGGAGCGGCCCTGCCACGGTCGCGGACGTAGGCGCCCGGGGCGTCCTCGGGCGGCAGGGGGTAGAGCGGAGCGGCTTTGAGCAGGGGTTTCAGGGCGGTCTGCGAACCGGAGTAGGCAAGCGCCGGGCGGCCGAACTGGGCGAGGAGCTCGATGTCGGACTCACGGGCGCTGCGCACGGGGCCGATCCGCTCGGGGAGGTCCGTGGAGTAGACGGCGAGCAGCCGGGTCTGGCCGCCCTCCACCTGCTCGACGTAGACGAGATCGGCCGCGCCGAGGCCGGTGTGCGGGCGGGCAGGAGGCACGTTGTCGATCTTGACGGCGAGGACCGGCGCGGGCCGGGCGGGCAGTCCCGTGAAGGGCGAGAGGCCCTTCGGGACGGGGGTGGACGGCGGGGTGGGCGGGGGCGGCGTCGAGGTCGGGGCCGGTTCCGGGGTACCGGAGTCGGCGCATCCGTACAACCCGGCGGTCATCACCGCGCACAGCAGCACGGTGACGGCCGCGCCGGGTCGTCCGTATGACGGTGCGTGTCGGCGTTCGGCAGCCATCGGGCCCCACTCTCCGTCTCCAGTGTGGACCAGGGTCGCGCAAGTGGTTACAAATAATCATCGCTCTACCGAGACGGGGGCCACAGTTGTTCTACTACGTCCTGAAGTACGTCCTGCTCGGTCCAATTCTGCGGCTGCTCTTCCGGCCGCGCACGGAAGGCCTCGAACACATCCCGGCGGAGGGCGCGGCGATCGTCGCCGGAAACCACCTGTCGTTCTCGGACCACTTCCTGATGCCGGCCGTCCTCAAGCGGCGGATCACGTTCCTGGCCAAGCAGGAGTACTTCACCGGGCCGGGGCTCAAGGGCCGGCTGACCGCCGCGTTCTTCCGCAGCGCCGGGCAGATCCCGGTCGACCGCTCCGGCAAGGAGGCCGGGCAGGCGGCGATCCGCGAGGGGCTCGGGGTGCTGTCCAAGGGTGAGCTGCTCGGCATCTATCCCGAGGGGACGCGCTCGCACGACGGCCGGCTCTACAAGGGCAAGGTCGGCGTCGCGATCATGGCGATCACGGCCGGTGTGCCGGTGATCCCCTGCGCGATGGTGGGGACCTTCGAGATCCAGCCGCCCGGCAAGGTGGTGCCCCGGGTCAAGCGGGTCACCATCCGGTTCGGGGAGCCGCTCGACTTCTCCCGCTTCGCGGGCATGGAGGGCGAGAAGGCCGCGGTCCGGGCGGTGACGGACGAGATCATGTACGAGATCCTCGCGCTGTCCGGACAGGAGTACGTCGACGACTACGCGGCCAAGGTGAAGGCCGCCGAGCAGGAGGCGAAGGCGGCCGACGCCGGGACGCGGAGGAAGTTCCCGCGCGGCGGACGCTGACAGCGGATCAGCTCCCGGCGAAAGACCCTGGGACCGCCGGACCGCACCGCCGTAGCGTCCCATCCATGGGACAAGGAAACGCACTGGTACTCGGAGCGACAGGGCAAGTGGGACGGGCGGCCGTGCGGGCGCTCGTCGCGGACGGCTGGGAGGTGACGGCCGCCTCGCGCGGCGGCCGGCTGGACGGTGCATGGCCGGCGGAGGTCCGGTCGGTGGCCTTCGACCGGAACGAGGAGGGCGCGCTGGCCACCGCGCTCGGCACCGGCTACGACGTCCTGGTGGACATCGTCGCCTATCACGCCGGCCACGGACGGCAGTTGAGGGCGCTGGCCGACCGGATCGGATCGGCGGTGGTGGTCTCCAGCGGCGCCGTCTACGAGGACGACCGGGGCCGCAGCTTCGACACCCAGGACGAGCCGGACGGCTTCCCCGCCTATCCGGTGCCGATCCCGGAGTCGTGGCGGACGGTCGCCCCGGGCGAGGGGTCGTACGGGACGCGGAAGGTGGCGCTGGAGCGGGAGCTGCTCGCGGCGGGCGAGACCCTGCCGACGACGGTGCTGCGGGCGGGCGCGATCCACGGGCCGTACTGCCCGGGCCCGCGGGAGCTGTGGTTCGTCAAGCGCGCGCTCGACGGACGGCCGGTGCGCGTCCTCTCGTACGACGGCGCGTCCCGGTTCCACCCGGTGCACGTGGACAACCTCGGGGAGCTGGTACGGCTCGCCGCGGCGAAGCCGGGGACCCGGGTGCTCAACGGCGGCGATCCCGAGGCTCCGACGGTCGCGGAGATCGGGGCGGCGATCGACGCCGTGGTCGGGGTGGAGAGCGAGACGGTGCTGATCGCCGGTGAGCCGGAGGGCACGGTGGGGCTCACCCCGTGGACCGCGGCCCACCCGGTCGTCTACGACATGGGCGCGGCGGAACGGGAGCTCGGCTACCGGCCGGTCGTGTCCTACACCGGGTCCCTGCCCGCGACGGTCGTGGATCTGACCCGGCGACTGGCGGAGGGCGAGTGGCGGGAGGTGTTCCCCGGCCTGGCGAAGTACGGGGTGGACTTCTTCGACTACGCGGCCGAGGACACCTGGCTGGCCGATCGCCGGTAGGGCCTGCCGGCGGTCGGAGGACCTACCACGGGGCGAGGATGCCGAGGGCCTCGTCGAGGACGCGGCGGAGCCGGAGCGCGTCGGGGGCCACGGCGGTGACCAGGGCCGCCGGCCCGGCGAGCGGGGCGAGGACGGCGTTCTCGGCGAGCGGCCGGGACTCCACCGGCTTCTCCTCGAACTCGGGTTCGACGACCAGGAGTTGCCCCGTCGCGCGGTGCCCGTCGAGGACCGCTCCGCCGTCCCAGCCGACCGGGGCTCCGGGTCCGTACGCCAGCTCCTGGTCGAGCAGCGGACGGCCGGCGCGGTGCACGGTGAGCCGGGTGGTGAGCGTTCCGGTCTCCTCGCCGTGGCGGCCGAGGACCTGCTCCTCCCGGAGCACGAGCCGTGCGGTGGGGGCGAGGTCGACGGTGGTGCGCATCCGCAGGTCGGATCCCCGGGCGGAGACCAGCGGTTCGGGGAGCCAGCGCAGCAGGGCCCCGTCACCGACGCTCATCCGGAGGTCGTACGTGGCGGTTTCGGCGCCGCGGCCGGGCAGGGCGACGGTCGCGGCGGCCGAGTCGACCAGGAGTCGCGCCCCGTCCCGTACCTCCGTCTCGATCGCCAGCCGGTCGCCGCCGAGCGGGGCGCTCATCGCGCCGACGACGGTGACGCGGGTGCAGGCGTCGGTGGTGCGCGTCCGGCGGAGGGCGAGCGGGCCGTCGCCGCGAAGGACCGGCAGTCCGCCGTCGGCGTCGGCGACGATGCGGGCGGTGGCGCGCAGGCTCATACGGCGACGGTCGCGGTCCAGGCGGCGAGCCGCTCGCGGACCCAGTCGGCGACGGGGGCGACACCCTGCTCGCCGGTGAGCGAGGTGAAGGCGACGGGCAGGCCGCCGCGCTGCGCCTCGGCGTCGCGGGCCATCCGCTCCAGGTCGGAGCCGACGTACGGGGCGAGGTCGGTCTTGTTGACGACGAGCAGGTCGGCGGTGGTGACGCCCGGGCCGCCCTTGCGGGGGATGTCGTCGCCGCCCGCGACGTCGATGACGAAGATCTGGGCGTCGACGAGGCCCTTGGAGAACGTGGCGGTCAGGTTGTCGCCGCCGGACTCGACGAGGATCAGGTCGAGCGGGCCGACGGTGTCCTCCAGTTCCTCGACGGCTTCGAGGTTGGCGGAGATGTCGTCGCGGATCGCGGTGTGCGGGCAGGCGCCGGTCTCGACGGCCTGGATGCGCTCGGGCGGCAGGACGGCGTTGCGGAGCAGGAACTCGGCGTCCTCCCTGGTGTAGATGTCGTTGGTGACCACGGCGATCGAGAGCTGGTCGCGCAGCAGTCGGCAGAGCGCGGCGACCGTGGCGGTCTTGCCGGAGCCGACGGGTCCGCCGAGTCCGATCCGCAGGGCGCGCCGGGTTCCGTCGGGGCGGTGGGCGTCGGCCGAGACCGCGCCGAGGTGGTCGTGGGAGTGGTCGAGGTGCATGGGACGGCTCCTGTGGTTCTCAGGTCTCAGGACGCGAAGAGGCGGACGGGCCAGGCCGCGTGCTGTTCGGCGGTGATGTCGAGGAGGGGTGCGGAGGCGGCCGGGAGGGCGTCGACGCCCTGACGTGCCGCGGCGGCGGCCCGCCCGGCGACCCGGTCCATGTCGGGGGCGAGGCGGGCGAGCACGGCGGTGGCCCGGAAGGGGTCGAGGCTGAGCAGCCGTACGGCCGCGGTGGCCGGGCCGCTGACCGTCTCGTACACGACGCAGTGTGCGGCGTCCTCGGGGCCGAGCCCCGCCGCGCGTGCGGCGACGCCGAGGACGATCGGCTGGTGCGCGCCGCGTGGGAACGCCGCCGCGAGCGCGTCGAGTTCGGCGCACGGCCAGGTGGCGCGGGCCGCGCGCATCATCTGCCGGCCGAGCTTGCGGGCGACCGTGCGCAGGGCCGGTGACGGGGTGCGGGCGTCGGCGGCCGCGTCGAGCACGTGCGGGTCGTGGCCGAGGGCGGCCGCGGCGGCGAGACCCGCCGCCGTGAGCCCGGTGGTCTGCAGCCGGCCTCTGCAGAACGACTCCAGGCTCGCCGGGTCCGTGATCCGTCCGGCCTTGACCGCGGCCTCCGCGCCGCCGGAGTGGGCGTGCCCGCCGGCCGGGAACCGCCCGTCGGCGAGGACGAGGAGCGCGGCCCGGCCGACGCCGTTCTCTGTGCTGGTGGACGTCATCAGAAGAGGAAGTACCGCTGGGCCATGGGCAGTTCTTCGGCGGGCTGCGGTTCGACCGGTTCGCCGTCGATCGTGACGGTGAAGGTGTCGGCGTCGACCTCGACCCGGGGCAGGGCGTCGTTCTCCCGCATGTCGGCCTTGGTGACCCGGCGGGTGCTGCGGATGGCCGTGAACTCCTTCTGCACACCGACCCGTTGCGCGAGGTCGTCCTCGATCGCCGCCTCGGCGACGAAGTTGAACGAGCCTGCGGCGGCGGCTCTGCCGAGCGCTCCGAACATCGGGCGGGGCAGCACGGGCTGCGGGGTCGGGATGGAGGCGTTGGCATCACCCATCTGCGCGTACGCGATCTGCCCGCCCTTGAGCACGGTCTGCGGCTTCACTCCGAAGAACGCCGGGTCCCAGAGCACGAGGTCGGCGAGCTTGCCGGGTTCGACCGAGCCGATGAGGTGGTCCATGCCCTGCGCGACGGCGGGGTTGATCGTGTACTTGGCGACATAGCGACGCGCCCGGTGGTTGTCCGCACGGCCGTCGCCGGGCAGGGAGCCGTGGCGCCGTTTCATCACGTGCGCGGTCTGCCAGGTCCGCATGATCACCTCACCGACGCGCCCCATGGCCTGGGAGTCGGACGAGATGATCGAGATGGCACCGAGGTCGTGCAGGACGTCCTCGGCGGCGATGGTCGAGGGGCGGATGCGGGACTCGGCGAAGGCGAGGTCCTCGGGCACGGCCGGGTTCAGGTGGTGGCAGACCATCAGCATGTCGAGGTGTTCCTCGATGGTGTTGACGGTGTGCGGCCGGGTCGGGTTGGTGGAGCTGGGCAGGATGTACGGCTCGGAGACGACGGAGATGATGTCGGGGGCGTGCCCGCCTCCGGCGCCTTCGGTGTGGTACGCGTGGACGGTGCGGCCCGCGATCGCGGCGAGTGTGTCGCCGACGAACCCCGCCTCGTTCAGGGTGTCGGTGTGGATGGCGAGCTGGGCGCCGGTCTCGTCGCAGACGCTCAGACAGGCGTCGATGACGGCCGGGGTCGCGCCCCAGTCCTCATGGATCTTGAACCCGAGTGCGCCGCCGCGGAGTTGGGAGTGCATGGCCTCGCGGGACATCGTGTTGCCCTTGCCGAGCAGTCCGATGTTGACGGGGAAGGTGTCCAGCGCCTCGAACATCCTGGCGAGGTGCCAGGGCCCGGGAGTGATGGTGGTGGCCTTGGTGCCCTCGGCCGGTCCGGTGCCGCCGCCGACGAGCGTGGTGATCCCCGTGGCGAGGGCCTGTTCGACGACCGTGGGCGAGATGAAGTGGACGTGGGCGTCCACGCCGCCCGCGGTGACGATCTTCCCGTTGCCGACGATCACCTCGGTCTCGGGACCGATGACGAGGTCGGGGTGGACCCCGTCCATCGTGTCGGGGTTGCCGGCCTTGCCGATGCCGGTGATCCGGCCGTCGCGGATGCCGATGTCGGCCTTGACCACGCCCCAGTGGTCGATGATCACGGCGCCGGTGATCACGGTGTCGGGCGCGCCTTCGGCCCGGGTGGTCCGGGCCTGGCCCATCGACTCGCGGATGACCTTGCCGCCACCGAACACGGCCTCGTCGCCCGCGCGACCGGGGCCGCCGGAGCGGTCCTCCTCGATCTCCACGAGCAGGTCGGTGTCGGCGAGCCGGATGCGGTCACCGGTGGTGGGGCCGAACAGGTCGGCGTAGACGGCGCGGTGCAGCTCAGGCACGGTCGCCTCCGTTCGCGTCGAGAGGGCCGGCCGTCTCGCCGCGCAGGCCGGGGACGACACGGCGGCCCCGCAGAGGGACGAGTTCGACCTCGACCGGGATGCCGGGCTCGAAGCGCACCGCCGTGCCGGCGGCGATGTGGAGTCGCTGTCCGCGCGCGGCGGCGCGGTCGAAGTCCAGTCCGGGGTTGGCCTCGGCGAAGTGGTAGTGGGAGCCGACCTGGACGGGCCGGTCGGCGGCGTTCAGGACGGTGAGGCGGGTGACGGGGCGGCCCTCGTTGAGGACGACGCCACCTTCACCGTAAAGAGTCTCTCCGGGGATCATCGGCTGCGGTCCCCCGTCACACGATCGGGTCATGGACGGTGACGAGCTTGGTGCCGTCGGGGAAGGTGGCCTCGACCTGGACGTCGTGGATCATCTCGGGGATGCCCGTCATCACCTCGTCGCGGGTGAGCACCTTGCGGCCGGAGGCCATGAGCTCCGCGACGGTCCGGCCGTCGCGGGCGCCCTCCAGGACATGGGTGGTGATCAGGGCGACGGCCTCGGGGTGGTTGAGCTTCACACCGCGCGCCCGGCGCTTCTGGGCCACGTCGGCGGCCACATGGATGAGCAGGCGTTCCTGCTCGTGCGGCGACAGTTGCACGCTTCCACCTCACAGTCGTCCTCCGGGCAAGTCCCCGGACAGCAGCGGACCTTACCGACCGTCAACACTCTGTTGAACTGCGGATATGGCCCGCCCGGCCAGACATTGCACGGTAGGGCGGAAGTTTTTCCGGCGCGTTAACTCGGGCTTTGCACGTCCATGGACATCAGCCCGCGCAGGCCGTCCTCCAGGACCTCGACCTCCACGTCCCCGAAGAGCGCCTGCTGCGCGATGAATCCCTGGGCCGTGGCGATGAGGGTCCGGGCGACCCGGTCGGCGGGGACGTCCGCGGCCAGGATCCCGCTCGCACGGTAGGCGTCGACGAGCTTTCCCCAAGCCTCGCGCATACCGTCGTACCCCTCGGAGAGCGTCCGGAAGAGGTGCTCGTTGCGGAGGGTCTCCGACCACACCTGGAGGATGAGGCGCGCGAAGGCCTGCCGGTCGGCTCCCTCGATGCGCTCTTCGAGAAAGAGCCGCAGGACGGCGCCGAGCAGCACGTCGGGCGTGGGCGGCGGGGTCGCGCGGGAGGCCTCCTCGAAGGCGCCGCGGATTCCGGCGAACGCCTCCGTGGCGATGGCCGCGATCAGCTCGTCCTTGCCGCTGAAGTAGCGGTAGACGGCGCCTGCCGAGAGGCCCACCTCGGTCAGGACGTCCTGCATGGACGTGGCGTGGAAGCCGTTGCGGGCGAAGCAGCGCGCGGCGCCGTCGAGGATCTGCCGGCGGCGGGCGTCGAGGTGTTCCTGCGAGACACGGGCCATGCCAGAAATCTAAAACGAACATTCATTCTTGACAAGCGCGCACCTCGGCGGGACAGTGAGGACACCGTAAAACGAACGATCCTTCTCTTTGAATCGAGAGTGTCATGACCGCCACCCGCAAGACCGTCGCGGTGCTGGTGCTGATCCCGGTCGTCGTGGCCCTGGCCCTCTGGGCCTTCGCCTGGCCCGCCGCCCGGATCGCCCCGCGCGACCTGCCCCTCGGCGTCGCGGGTCCCGCCACCGCCACCGCCCCGCTGGAAGAACGGCTCGCCGAGCACGCCGGAGCCTTCGAGGTGCACCGGTACGACTCCGAGGCCGCCGCCCGTACGGCGATCGAGGACCGGGCCGTATACGGCGCGGTGGTCGTCACGCCGCAGGGACCGGAACTGCTGACGGCGTCCGCCGCGAGCCCGGTCGTCGCCGGGCTGCTGCGCGAGGCCGTCGCCGCACAGGCCCCGGCCGGCACCCAGATCAAGGTGACCGACGTCGTCCCGGCCCCGGCGGGCGACCCCCGGGGCAGCGCCTTCGGAGCGGGCCTGTTCCCGCTCATCCTGGCCGGCGCGGCATCCGGCATCGCGGCGACGGTCCTCGGCCTGCGCGGCGCCCGGGCGGCCGGGACCCTGCTCGGCGCCGCCGCGCTCGCCGGGATCGTCGGCGCGACGCTCGCCCACAGCTGGCTCGGCGTGCTCACGGGCGACTGGTGGGCGGAGGCCGGGGTCCTCGGCCTGACCGTGTTCGCGATCGGCGCGACGATCGCGGGGCTGGCCGCGCTCATCGGCAGGGCGGGCATCGGCGTCGGGGCGCTCCTGATGATCCTGCTGGGCAACCCGTTCTCCGGTGTGGCGAGCGCGCCGGAGCTGCTGCCCGCGCCGGCGGGCGCGCTCGGCCAGTGGCTGCCGCCGGGCGCGGGCGGCAGCGCGCTGCGCTCGGTCGCCTTCTTCGACGGTGCGGGCGCGGGCTCCGCGCTGCTGGTCCTCGGCGTCTGGGCGGCCGGTGGCCTGGCCGCGGTCCTGCTCGGCGGGCGGCGGGACCGCACCGCGGGCGCGGCGGCGGCCACCCCCGCTCCCGTGCCGGCACCCTCACCGGCGCCCGTGGGCTGACGCTCACGGCGACGCCCGCCGGCCGGCGCCCGCGAGGGCGCTCCGCACCGCCGCCCGGGCCGACGCCTTCTCATACGGCCGCGTGCCCCCGCTGTAGCGGACGGGGGCACGCGGCTTCGTCATGCGCCGGGAGTACCGGGGGCGCGATGGCGCGCCGCGATGCCGAACCGGCCCTGTTCACCCGGAGCGGACGGGAGCGGGCGCACCTCGGAGACCGTGCTGACCGCCAGGTCCTCGGCGGCCTCCTGCTCCGATTCGAGTCTGTCCAGGTCAGCGGCCGAGACCAGGGCCACGAGCGGCTTTCCGTGCCGGGTCACGACGACGCGCTCGTTGCCGTACACCACGCGGTTGATCAGGTCGGCGAGCTCTGCACGTGCTTGCGTCACCGGAATCTCGTAGGCCATGCTCCTCATCTTACGGCCTGTACGTCCTGTACATTTTTTACAAGGAGGCGCCGCATGCACGCCCGCTACGTCCTGCCCGAGTTCACCGAGCGCACGAGCTCCGGGTCCCGGACCCTCGACCCGTACTCCAAGCTGCTCGACGAGCGGATCGTCTTCCTGGGCACCCCGATCGACGAGACCTCGGCCAACGACGTCATCGCGCAGCTTCTGCACCTGGAGTACGCCGACCCGGACCGGGACATCTCGCTCTACATCAACTCGCCCGGCGGTTCGATCAGCGCCATGTCGGCGATCTACGACACGATGCAGATCGTCACCTGCGACGTGGAGACCACCTGCCTCGGGCAGGCCGTCTCGACCGCCGCCGTACTGCTCGCGGCCGGCGCCCCCGGCAAGCGGCTCGCGCTGCCCGGGGCCCGGGTCGTGCTCCAGCAGCCCGCGACGGACGAGCCGTTGCAGGGGCAGCCGAGCGATCTCGCCATCCAGGCGGCGGAATTGGTCCGGCTGCGCGCGATGCTGGCCGGCATCCTGGTCGCCCACACCGGGCAGAGCCGCGAGCGGATCGACGCCGACATCGACCGCGTCACCGTCCTGGACGCACCGGCCGCCACCGCGTACGGCCTGGTGGACCACGTGGTCCAGAACCGGGGGGCGTCGGGCGGCGCCGGGACGCGGTGAGCCGGTCATGGTCCCCGAACTGCCGCCGCTGCCCGCCCTGACGCGCGCCGAGGGCGAGTTCATCGACGCGTATCTCGAAGTCGTCGACCTGCTGGGCCGGATCAATCCATCCAGGGGAGCGCATACCTATGGGGCGCTGAGGGCGGCACAGGCCCTGGTGGGGAAGGCGAGCGCCCTCCGGGACGCGTTGACGGTGATGCATATCCGCGGGGAGGCGGAGGTCCACGCGGAGACATTGGCCCGCGCGCTGCGGGTGTTGGACGGGGAGCGCCGGGCGCAGCGGGTCACAGTGCCGGAGGCTCCGACGAGTTGACATTCAGGCGTGTCGTGTCGAGGTCCACTCGGAGCAGCGGAGCCGCAGAATCGCTCCCCCGTTCGGCGTAGTCGACGAATCGACATATGTGCGGGGTGAGTTGCACAACAGGTGTACGCATCTGGCCGAATCGGACGTTCCAGCCCTGGTCCGGGACTCGTCGGCAAAACCTCCGAAGATCACGAAACCTGCCTGTCCACCCGAATGGATCAGTCGTGAGGAGCCTCACATAACGCCGTTTCGACTCGGATTTCGCCCTGGTTGTGGGTCAAGATCCCTCACGACGACAAGCCCCCGCCACCGCGGCGGGGCGGTCCGGGCGGACGCCGAGTCCTGCCGCTGTCCCGGATGTCTGGTCGACAGGAGTGGATCGGCAGGAGTGGAGGACCCGAGCAGTACGGGACGGCCGGCCAGTGGGGCCGTTCCTCGGGGTGAAGCCGCAGCCGCGGCCGGGCAACTTCGCCAGCCCGAACCCGACAGGTCATCCTTCACAGGCGGCTGACGAAGGGTTGCGCATGAGTGCGCAGATTCATGTCCCGTCCATGCTGTCCCGGGCCGGAGCCGTCTCGGCTCTCACCCTCGCCGCCCTCGGCGGCACGATGCTGGCGCCGGGCGCCGCACCGGAGGCCCAGGCGGCGACGTCGCACGCCGGCAAGGCGCTGAACGTCGCCGCCTCCAAGAAGGGATCGCCCTACAGGTACGGAGCGGCCGGACCGACCCGGTTCGACTGCTCGGGGCTCACGCTCTACTCGTACAAGAAGGCGGGCAAGTCGCTGCCCCGTACCGCGCAGCAGCAGTACAACAAGACCCGGCACATCAAGGCCTCCAGCCGCCAGAAGGGGGACCTGGTGTTCTTCCATTCGGGTGGAAGGGTCTACCACGTGGGGATCTACGCGGGTAGCGGCAAGATCTGGCACTCGCCCAAGACCGGCTCCTGGGTGAAGCTCGACAAGATCTGGTCGTCCAAGGTGTATTACGGCCGGGTGCGCTGACGCCGCGCCGGGTGCGCCTACGCCGTGCCGGATCCGCTGACGACACCGCGCCGGAGCGGGGCGTGCCGTGCGGCGAGTGAGCTGAGCTGACACGACCAGTGGGTGCGGTGGCGCCGCCGCACCCGCTCGTCCTCAGGAACCGGCCGGCTGGGGCGCGAGCATCCGGTCCGGCGAGGCGGTCCAGGGAAGGTTGATCCAGACCGTCTTGCCGCCCTCGCTGGTCGGCGTGACGGAGAGCCGCCCGCCGGCCTCGGCCGCCAGGAAGCGGATGATGACCATCCCCCGGCCGTTGTCCTGCTGCACCGCCGCCGGAAGCCGCTTGGGCCAGCGGGGGTGGCTGTCGGTGACCCCGATGTGGAGCTGCTCCTCGCGCTCCAGGCGGACGTCGACGGTGAACGTGGGCGACTGCCCGAAGGTGTGCTGGACCGCGTTGGTGGCCAGTTCGGAGACGATGAGCCGGACGGTGTCGGCGGTGCCCCCGGCCTCCGCGAGCCCCCAGCCGGTCAGGACGTCGGCGACATATCTTCGGGCGGCGGACACCGAGGCGGGATCGCTCGGCAGAGTGACGGTTGCTTCCTGGTGGTCTGCCATGGCGACGCTGTCCCTTTCCCACCGGGCCCGGCCCGGATTGCGCTACGCGTCAGAGTGCCACCGATGGTGCCGTCCCGTATGGCGATCCACCAAGATATGTGCATATTTGTCGCTCGAAGCGGTGAACTCTGCTACGAGAGACCGTATTTGGGCTGCGGTCAGGCGATCGGAGGTGCTGTCCGCACGATCGTGGCGACGGCCTGCTCGATCTGCGCGTCCGTCAGGTCCGCGCGGGCCGTGAGCCGCAGCCGCGAGACACCGTCCGGCACGGACGGCGGACGGAAGCAGCCGACGACGAGCCCCTGATCGCGGCAGTCGGCGGCCCACCGCAGCGCCGCCTCGGGCGAGGGGGCACGGACCGAGACGACGGCCGCCTCCGGGCGCACGGCGGTCAGACCGGCCGCCGTGACCATCCCGTGCAGCGTGGTGGCGACGGTCCTGGCGCGCTCGGCGAGGCCGGGATCGCCCTGGATCAGCCGAAGGCTCGCCAGGGCGGCGCCCGCGGCGGCCGGGGCGAGGCCGGTGTCGAAGATGAACGTACGGGCCGCGTTGACCAGGTGCTCGATCACGCGGGCGGGGCCGAGGACGGCTCCGCCCTGGCTGCCGAGCGACTTGGAGAGGGTGACGGTGGCGACGACGTCCGGGTCGCCGGAGAGACCGGCGGCGTGCAGTCCGCCCCGCCCGCCGTCGCCGAGCACGCCCAGACCGTGGGCGTCGTCCACGACGAGCCCGGCGCCGTGGGCGCGGCAGGCCTCCGCCAGCTCGGCCAGCGGGGCCTGGTCGCCGTCCACGGAGAAGACGGAGTCGGAGACCACGAGGGTCCGGCGCTCCGGGTGGGCCTGGAGGGTCTTGCGTACGGCCTCGGGGTCGGCGTGCGGGACCACCGCCGTCTCGGCGCGCGAGAGCCTGCAGCCGTCGACGATCGAGGCGTGGTTGCCCGCGTCGGAGACGATCAGCGCGTCCCGGCCGCTGAGCGCGGTGAGCGCGGCGAGATTGGCGGTGTAGCCGGAGGAGAAGACGAGAGCCGCCTCGAAACCGCAGAAGTCGGCGAGTTCGCGCTCCAGGCGGGTGTGCAGCCGGGTGGTGCCGGTGACGAGACGGGAGCCGGTGGAGCCGGCGCCCCACCGGCGGGCGGCCTCGGCGGCCGCCTCCGTGACCTCCGGGCGGTGGGTCAGTCCGAGGTAGTCGTTGCTCGCCAGGTCGAGCAGATCCGACTCGGCGGCCCGCGGCCGGAGCGTGCGGACGAGACCCGCCTCCGCACGGCGGCGCGCCTCCGCGTCGGTCCAGTCGAACGGGGTCCGGCGGGTGTCCTCGTCCCGGTGCATGGGGCAGATCCTTTTGTAGGCAGCGCACAGACCCTAACCGCCCGCGGCCAGGGACAGGGTGTGGCCATGCACACACCTCAATCGGGCTCGTTTGTTCAGATCCTCCTTGGCCGCGAGGTGTGCCGTAGGCGAGGATCACCCTTTATGGACCTGCTGAACACGCTGGTGGACAAGGGGCTGCGGCGCGAGCTGCCGAGCCGTGAAGAAGCGCTCGCCGTACTGGCGACCTCCGACGACGAACTCCTCGATGTGGTGGCCGCCGCCGGCAAGGTGCGTCGTCAGTGGTTCGGGCGGCGCGTGAAGCTGAACTATCTGGTCAATCTGAAGTCGGGGCTGTGTCCCGAGGACTGCTCGTACTGTTCGCAGCGGCTCGGCTCGACGGCCGGGATCCTGAAGTACGGCTGGCTGAAGCCGGACGAGGCGTCCCAGGCGGCCGCCGCCGGTGTCGCGGGCGGGGCCAAGCGGGTCTGCCTGGTGGCGAGCGGCCGGGGGCCGACGGACCGGGACGTGGACCGCGTCGGCAAGACGATCGAGGCGATCAAGGAGCAGAACGAGGGCGTAGAGGTCTGCGCGTGCCTCGGCCTGCTCTCCGACGGCCAGGCGGAGCGGCTGCGCGCGGCGGGCGCCGACGCGTACAACCACAATCTGAACACGTCCGAGGAGACGTACGGGGAGATCACCACCACCCACACGTACCAGGACCGGGTGGACACCGTGCAGAAGGCGCACGCCGCCGGTCTGTCGGCCTGCTCCGGTCTGATCGCGGGCATGGGCGAGAGCGACGAGGACCTGGTCGACGTCGTCTACGCGCTGCGCGAGCTGGACTCGGACTCGGTGCCGGTGAACTTCCTGATCCCGTTCGAGGGCACGCCGCTCGCGAAGGAGTGGAACCTCACCCCGCAGCGCTGTCTGCGGATCCTCGCGATGGTGCGGTTCGTCTGCCCCGACGTGGAGGTCCGGATCGCGGGCGGGCGCGAGGTGCACCTGCGCTCGATGCAGCCGCTCGCGCTGAACATCGCGAACTCGATCTTCCTCGGCGACTACCTGACCAGCGAGGGCCAGGCCGGCAAGGCGGACCTCGACATGATCGCGGACGCCGGCTTCGAGGTGGAGGGCGCGGGCACCACGACGCTGCCGAAGCACCGTGCGGACGCGCTCGCGGAGGCGGGTGCGGCGGCCGCCGCGGGTACGGCCGGCGGGTGCGGCTCGCACGCGTCGGGCGGCTGCGGCCCGTCGGGGTCCGGGTCGGCGCCGGCGGGCTGTGGCTCGCACGCCGAGGCGGGCGGCGGCTGCGGTCCGTGCGGCGGCCACGCGCCGGCGGCCGTACCGGAGGAGTCCACGGAGGCGGAGCCCGCCGCCGAGGGTGCGCCGGGGGCCCGTACGGACCTGGTGGCGGTACGCCGTCGCGGCGCCGGGACGGAGTTCGCGCCGAATGCGTAACGAGGAACTGCTCGCCCTCGACCGGGCGCACGTCTGGCATCCGTACGGCCCCATGCCGGGCCGTACGGACCCGATGGTCGTCGCCTCCGCGTCCGGGGTACGGCTCCAGCTCGCCGAACCCGTCCACGGACAGGACGAGTTGATCGACGGCATGTCCTCGTGGTGGTCCGCCATCCACGGCTACAACCACCCGGTGCTCAACGAGGCGGCGCACGGTCAGCTGGACAGGATGAGCCACGTCATGTTCGGCGGGCTCACCCACGAGCCGGCCGTCCGGCTCGCCACGCGGCTGGTGGAGATCACGCCCGAGCCGCTCCAGCACGTCTTCCTCAGCGACTCCGGCTCGGTCTCCGTCGAGGTCGCGGCGAAGATGTGCCTGCAGTACTGGCGCTCGGTGGGCAAGCCCGGCAAGCAGCTCCTGATGACCTGGCGCGGCGGGTACCACGGGGACACCTGGCAGCCGATGTCGCTGTGCGACCCCGAGGGCGGGATGCACCAGCTGTGGTCGGGCGTGCTCCAGCGCCAGGTCTTCGTGGACGCGCCGCCGACCGCGTACGAGGAGTCGTACGCCGACATGCTGCGCGAGCAGATCGCGCTGCACGCGGACGAGGTCGCCGCGGTGATCGTGGAGCCGGTGGTGCAGAACGCGGGCGGGATGCGGTTCCACTCGCCCGAGTACCTGCGTGTGCTCCGCGAGGCGTGCGACGAGCACGGGGTGCTCCTGATCTTCGACGAGATCGCGACCGGGTTCGGCCGCACGGGCACGCTGTTCGGCGCCGGCCACGCGGGGATCTCGCCCGACGTGATGTGTGTGGGCAAGGCGCTGACCGGCGGGTATCTGTCGATGGCGGCGACGCTGTGCACGACACGGATCGCCGAGGGGATCTCGCGCGGCGAGGTTCCGGTGCTCGCGCACGGCCCGACGTTCATGGGCAATCCGCTGGCCTCCGCGGTGGCCTGCGCCTCCATCGACCTGCTGCTGTCCCAGGACTGGGCGCAGGAGGTCAAGCGGATCGAGACGGGTCTGCGCGAGGGCCTCGCCGAGGCGGCCGCGCTGCCCGGTGTGCGGGAGGTACGGGTGCTGGGCGCGATCGGCGTCGTCCAGCTGGACCACGACGTCGACATGGCCGCGGCGACGGAGGCGGCGGTCCGCGCGGGCGTCTGGCTGCGCCCCTTCCGCGACCTGATCTACACGATGCCGCCGTTCGTCACGGGCGACGACGACCTCGCCCGTATCTGCGCCGCGGCGTGCGCGGCCGCGGCGGCGGGCTGACGGCCGGAGCGGCACCGAAGAGAGCCGGAAGCCGGCCCGGGCCGTCCTTCGCGGGGCGGCGCGGGCCCGGCGCTCCGGGCGGCCGGCCCGTGCCCGGGCCTTCGGAAGCCCGGGTGAGGGCCGGCGCACCAGATCCCCCGCGGCCGTGCGGGCGCGGGGCCCAGGAGAGGAATCGACACACCATGACCGTCATCGTCGTCAGCGGTACGGGGACGGAGATCGGCAAGACGATCGTGACCGCAGCGGTGGCCGCCGTGGCCGTCGCGCAGGGGCGGTCGGTCGCCGTGCTCAAGCCGGCACAGACCGGACTGGAGCCCGGTGAGCGGGGGGACGCGGACGAGGTCGTACGGCTTTCCGGCGCGGCGGTCTCCGAGGAACTGGCCCGCTTCCCCGAGCCGTTGGCGCCCGCCACGGCGGCCCGGCGGGCCGGGATGGCACCGGTCGGGCCCCGGGAGGTCGCCGAGGCGGCTGCGAAGCTGGCCGCCGAGCACGATCTGGTGCTCGTCGAGGGCGCGGGCGGGCTGCTCGTCCGCTTCGACGAGGAGGGCGGCACGCTGGCCGACGCGGCCCGTCTCCTCGGCGCACCGGTACTGGTCGTGACACCGGCGGGGCTCGGCACGCTCAACACGACCCAGCTGACCGCCGAGGCGCTCGCGGCACGCGGCATCGAGCAGCTGGGCGTGGTGATCGGCAGTTGGCCGGCCGAACCGGACCTGGCCTCGCGCTGCAACGTGGCCGAGCTGCCGGAGATGGCCGGGGCGCCGCTCCTCGGAGCCGTGCCGGAGGGTGCGGGCGCGCTGGACCCGGCGGAGTTCCGGGCGCGTGCGGGCACGTGGCTGGCCCCGGCGCTCGGTGGGTCCTGGGGCGCCGACGCGCTCTGACCTCCGTAGGCTGGATCCATGCGCGCACACGTTTCGGAGATCGTTTTCGACTGCGCCGATCCGGCGCGTCTGGTGCGGTTCTGGGCCGCGCTCCTCGGCGGGGATCCGGTCGACCGGGGCCCCGACTGGTCGTACGTCGAGCCTCCCGGGTTCGTACGGATCGCCTTCCAGCAGGTCCCCGAGGGCAAGGTCGTGAAGAACCGGCTCCATCTGGATCTGGAGGCGCCCGGGCTGGACGCGGCGGCGGACGAGGCGACCGCCCTCGGCGCGTCCCGGGTCGGCGGTGTGGTCACCGATCCGCAAGGGGCTTTTCAGGTGATGCGTGACCCCGAGGGCAACGAGTTCTGCTTCGTGTCGGGCTGAGAAGGGCGGCAGGGGGCAGAATCCTTCCGTCCGTCCACGTCTGCGACGTCGAGCGTCGGAGGAGGTCCGCGATGTCCTCGCGTTCCACCCGGGTCCCCCGGGATGCCGTCCACCATCCCCTCTTCGCGCGCTTCTACGCGCGGTTCAGCGTCTCCGCCGACACGAAGGGCGGTATCGGCGCCCTTCGTTCGGAGCTGCTCACGGGCCTGTCCGGCCGGGTCATCGAGATCGGCGCCGGGAACGGGCTCAACTTCGCGCACTACCCCGGCGCCGTGTCCGAGGTGGTGGCCATCGAACCGGAGCGCCATCTAAGGCAGTTGGCGGCGGAGGCGGCGCTCCGCGCCGACGTGCCGGTGGACGTCGTCCCCGGCGCGGCGGAGGCGCTGCCGGTGAAGAGCGAGGCCTACGACGCGGCGGTCGCGTCGCTGGTGCTGTGCACCGTACGGGATGTGCACCGGGCACTGGCCGAGCTGCACCGCGTCCTGCGCCCGGGTGGCGAACTCCGCTTCTTCGAGCACGGGTTGGCACCCACACCAGGGATGGCGCGGACCCAGCGCGCCCTGGACCGCACGGTGTGGCCGCGGATGTTCGGGGGCTGCCACACGGCCCGTGACCCGCTGGCGGCGATCGAGGCGGCGGGCTTTGACCTCGTCACCTTCCGTCACTTCCAGGTTCCGGAGAACGGGCCCCGGCTCCCCTCCTCCTTCTGCGTGCTGGGCACGGCGCGCAGGGCCTGAGGGGCCGTCGGCTCAGCGGCTCCACTGGCGCAGCTCGTCCGCGATGGCGCGCACGTCGGCCTCGCCCTTCTTCACCAGGCGGGCCAGATCCCGCACCTGTTCGGGCGAGGTGACGACCTTCAGGCCGCTGGCGACCAGGTAGCCGTAGGCCACGGCGGAGGCGAACATGGCGTTGGAGTGCTCCAACGCCGGTACGTGCAACAGAAGTTGGAGGAGCGCCGCGGCGCGGGCGTGCGGGTCGCTGTAGACGGGCACGCCGAAGATCTCGGCGTCGTGCCGGCCGACGGCGGCGACGAGCGCTCCCCAGTCGGTGACCTGGGGGTCGCCGGGCGTCTGGTGTTCGGCCACCATGAGCAGCCAGGAGAGGTCGACCGCGAGGCTCATGCGGTGCGGTCGCGTGCGGTGCGGTCGCGCTCCGTCCCGAACTCCTCGGCGAACACGGCCTCGTACTGCTTCATGAAGTCGGCCGCCGCCTCGACGAAGGCGCGCCCCGACTCCCCCGCGTCCTGCTGGACGAGTTCCTCGATGTAGCGGTTGACGCTCATGCCGCGCTGCTGCGCCCGTCGGCGCGCGGTGTCGGCGGTGTTCTCGTCCACGCGTACGTTCAGCTGAGTCTTGGCCACACGACCACGCTAGCGCCGACGCGCTAGCAGCGACAAGGGGAACCGCCCGCGGGACGTGCCCGCGCCCGGGGGCGGCGCGTCGTCACCCGTCCCGCCAGGCGCCCACGACCCAGAAGACCGCGAACCCCGTCCATGCGATCGCGAAGCCCCAGACCAGAAGGTGTCCGCCGAACAACGCCATCGCACCGAGCCAGCCGACCCCTGCGGCCACGAAGAGCCAGCCGAAGTTGGGGAAGGCGAGGAGCCCCGAGAGCCGTCCGCTGACCACTCCCCACGCGCCCGCCGCCAGGATCAGGCAGCCCAGTGCGAGCCACCACGAGACCCCGCTCTGCGAGGAGGGCGCGTAGGAATGGGTGCGGCCGGCCACCTTCAGCCCCACGGCCTCGTCCCGCCACAACCGGACTTCGGCGCGGTCCCCCGCCTTGACGTCGTCGTACGTCGCCGAGCCCACCGCCAGCCAGGCGCTGCGGCCGGGCCACTCCACCTCGACGTCGTGGTACGTCGTGCACGTCGTACCGCCTCCGCCGCCGGTGGACACTCCGCCGGCCACCACACCACCCGTGCTGCCGCCGGCGGTGGCCATGCCGCCGCCCCCGCCGATCGTCGTGACGCCCCCGCTGGTTCCTCCGCTCGTACCGTTGGTGGTGCAGTGCTCGCCCGTCCGACGGTCGAGCACCGTGGCCCCCACGCGCCGCACGCACGCATCGTCCTCGGAACCGTTCCCGCTCCCCGACTCGCAGACCGGCGCGTCGCGGTACGCCATGGTCGCTCCGTACCCTTCGGCAACCTGCTGACCGCAGAGCAGGACTCCCCATCCGGCCGCGAGGACGACCAGCCCCCGTAACCAGAAGGGCAGCCGCCCGCGGTACCAACCCCGCCCGTACCCCGTTGACTTCACCCAGCCGTGATTCCCTGCGGACGGAGCGCCCATGCTCCGCGGCGGTCACCGTGCTCCGCAGCGGCCACCCGGCCTGCTACGCGCAGGAGGGGCAGAGTCCTCGGTAGGTGACCTCCGCCGCGGCCACCGCGAAGCCGAACCGCTCCCCCACCGGGAGGTCGGCCAGCGGGTCCCCGGTCGGGTGGACGTCGCGGATGGTGCCGCAGCGGGAGCACACCAGGTGCTGGTGCGGGTGGCGCGCGTTGGGGTCGTAGCGCTTGGCCCGGCCGTCGGTGGAGACCTCGGCGACCTCGCCGAGGGAGACCAGCTCGCCGAGCGTGTTGTAGACCGTCGCCCGGGAGATCTCGGGCAGCCGCTCCGCGGCGCGGACGTGCACCTCGTCGGCCGTGAGGTGCACATGGTCACCGTCGAGAACCTCGGCGACGACACGCCGCTGGGAGGTCATGCGCCAGCCACGTCCTCGCAGCCGCTCCAGCAGGTCGCTCATTCGGTTCACCCATTCAGCTCGGACTTCGGCGGGACACGCGACGTTCACCCAGGGGCGCCAGGGTTCCGAGGGGGTAGAGGATTGGCGCGCTTCTTGACTTGGACTCTGTCTATCGTAGGATCGATTCCGGCAATAGCCAAGGCACAACATGGCTCCGGACGGGCGACACGACCGCTCACCCGGGCCGCCCCGGCTGAGCACCGCGATCCGCCCCGTCCGGAAGGATTCCCATGTCCGAGAACCACGATGCAGTCGTCACCGACGCGAAAGCGGAGGGCGCGGGTGGCTGCCCGGTCGCGCACACCGCGCGTGCCGCGCACCCCACGCAGGGCGGCGGAAACCGCCAGTGGTGGCCGGAGCGGCTCAATCTGAAGATCCTCGCCAAGAACCCCGCCGTGGCGAACCCGCTCGGCGAGGAGTTCGACTACGCCGAGGCCTTCAAGGCCCTCGACCTGGCGGCCGTGAAGCAGGACATCGCGGAGGTGCTCACCACCTCGCAGGACTGGTGGCCCGCCGACTTCGGCCACTACGGCCCGCTCATGGTCCGTATGGCCTGGCACAGCGCCGGTACGTACCGCATCAGCGACGGCCGCGGTGGCGGCGGCACCGGTCAGCAGCGCTTCGCGCCGCTCAACAGCTGGCCGGACAACGGCAACCTCGACAAGGCCCGCCGCCTGCTGTGGCCGGTCAAGCAGAAGTACGGCCAGTCCATCTCCTGGGCCGACCTCATGATCCTCACCGGCAACGTCGCCCTGGAGACGATGGGCTTCGAGACCTTCGGCTTCGCCGGCGGCCGCGCCGACGTGTGGGAGCCCGACGAGGACGTGTACTGGGGCCCCGAGACCACCTGGCTCGGCGACGAGCGCTACACCGGTGACCGCGAGCTGGAGAGCCCGCTCGGCGCGGTCCAGATGGGCCTCATCTACGTCAACCCCGAGGGCCCCAACGGCAACCCGGACCCGATCGCCGCGGCCCGCGACATCCGTGAGACGTTCCGCCGCATGGCGATGAACGACGAGGAGACCGTCGCCCTCATCGCCGGTGGCCACACCTTCGGCAAGGCCCACGGCGCCGGCCCGGCGGACAACGTCGGCGACGACCCCGAGGCCGCGCCGCTCGAGGCCCAGGGCCTCGGCTGGGCGAACACGTACGGCACCGGCAAGGGCGCCGACGCGATCACCAGTGGTCTGGAGGTCACCTGGACCACCACGCCCGCGCAGTGGGGCCACGACTTCTTCAAGCACCTCTTCGAGTACGAGTACGAGCTCTCGAAGAGCCCGGCCGGCGCTCACCAGTGGGTGGCGAAGAACGCCGAGGCGATCATCCCCGACGCCCACGACGCGTCGAAGAAGCACCTCCCGACGATGCTCACCACGGACCTGTCGCTCCGCTTCGACCCGGTCTACGAGCAGATCTCGCGGCGCTTCTACGAGAACCCGGCGGAGTTCACGGACGCCTTCGCCCGCGCCTGGTTCAAGCTGACCCACCGTGACCTGGGCCCGGTCGTGCGCTACCTCGGCGCCGAGGTCCCGTCCGAGACGCTGCTGTGGCAGGACCCGCTGCCGGCGCGCGAGGGCGAGCTGATCGACGCCGCGGACATCGCCTCCCTCAAGGAGCAGGTCCTCGGCTCGGACCTCACGGTCACCCAGCTGGTCTCCGCCGCCTGGGCCGCCGCCTCCTCCTTCCGCGGCAGCGACAAGCGGGGCGGCGCCAACGGCGCCCGCATCCGTCTGGAGCCGCAGCGCAACTGGGAGGTCAACAACCCGGACGAGCTGGCGCAGGTGCTGCGTACGCTCGAAGGCATCCAGTCGTCCTTCAACGCCGCGGGCGGCAAGCAGGTCTCGCTGGCCGACCTGATCGTGCTCGCGGGCTCCGCGGCCGTCGAGAAGGCGGCGGCGGACGGCGGCTTCGACGTCGAGGTGCCGTTCACGCCGGGCCGCGTCGACGCCGCGCAGGAGCAGACGGACGTCGAGTCGTTCGCCGCGCTCGAGCCCACCGCCGACGGCTTCCGCAACTACGCGGGCAAGGGCAACCGTCTGCCCGCCGAGTACCTGCTGGTCGACAAGGCGAACCTGCTGACCCTCAGCGCGCCCGAGATGACGGTCCTCGTCGGTGGTCTGCGCGTCCTGGGCGCCAACGCGGGCCAGTCCAGGCACGGTGTCCTCACCGACCGCCCGGGCACGCTCTCCAACGACTTCTTCCTCAACCTGCTCGACCTGGGCACGGCGTGGAAGTCGACGTCCTCGGCGCAGGACGAGTTCGAGGGCCGCGACCTCGCCACGGGCGAGGTCAAGTGGACCGGCACCCGTGCCGACCTGGTCTTCGGCTCGAACTCCGAGCTGCGCGCGCTCGCCGAGGTCTACGCGAGCGCCGACGCGAAGGCGAAGTTCGTGAACGACTTCGTCGCCGCGTGGACCAAGGTCATGGAGCTGGACCGCTTCGACCTCGTCTGACGAGAGCCGCGGAGCCCGGCCAGGGACCCGGAGCCCCGTAGTCCCGTAGTCCCTTACTCACGGGCCCGGGCCCTGAAGCCGCGCTTCCGAAGCCCCGCCCTGCAGTCCAGGCCTGCCCTCTCGGGCAGGCCTGGACTGCTCCGCGCCCGCATCGCGAAACACGGTCGACGGACGGCCGGAGCCGGTGGTGGGATGCGCACCATGACCGAATCGCACATCCGCACCGCCGTACCGGCCGACCTCGACGCCGTTCTCGCCTTCTGGAAGATCGCCGCCGAGGGCACCAGCATCAGTGACGACCGTGACGGGATCGAGCGGCTCGTCGCCCGCGACCCCGAGGCCCTGCTGCTCGCCGAGCGCGACGGCGAGCTCGCCGGCACGGTGATCGCCGGCTTCGACGGCTGGCGCTGCCACCTCTACCGGCTCGCCGTGCACCCGGACCACCGCCGCCGGGGCGTGGGCGGCGCGTTGCTCGCCGCCGCGGAGGAACGTTTCGTTCGGCTGGGTGGCCGACGCGCCGACGCGATGGTGCTCGACCGCAACGAGCTCGGGCGACACGCCTGGCGGGCGGCGGCGTACGACCCCCAGGAGCAGTGGACCCGCTGGGTGAAGCCGCTGCCGACCACCCCTCCCCGGTGAGAACGGCTTTGCCCCTCCTTTACCATGGGTACCTCCATTCCCTGCACGATCGAAAGGTGTGAGCGTCCGCCCATGGGCGAGCCTCCCAGTACCAAGCGAGCGATACCTCTGTCCGTGACTGATCATGGAACGGAGGTGAACCGATGATCGAAGTGCTTCTGCTCGTGGTGGCGCTGCTGCTCTCGCTCGCGTGCGGCGCCTTCGTGGCGGCCGAGTTCTCGCTCACCACGGTCGAACGCTCCGAGCTCGAGAAGGCCGTCGAGCGGGGAGAGCGCGGTGCCTCCAGCGCCCTCAAGGCCGTCAAGTCGCTGACCTTCCAGCTCTCCGGCGCCCAGCTCGGCATCACCGTCACCAACCTGATCGTCGGCATGCTGGCCGAGCCGTCGGTCGCCAAGCTGATCCGCGGCCCCGTCGAGGCCCTCGGCCTCTCCCCCGCGGTCGCCTCCTCCGTCGCCCTGGTCCTCGGCACCGCCCTGTCGACCATCGTCCTGATGGTCGTCGGTGAGCTGGTCCCCAAGAACTGGGCGATCTCGTCGCCGCTGGCGATCGCGAAGCGGGTGGCGACCCCCATGCGGGTCTTCACCGCCGCCTTCAAGCCGCTGATCAGCCATCTCAACAACACCGCGAACCGGATCCTGCGGCGGCTCGGCATGGAGCCGACCGAGGAGCTGGGCTCCGCCCGTTCCCCGCAGGAGCTGGTGGCGCTGGCCCGCCACTCCGCCAAGCAGGGCGCGCTGGAGGCGGACACCGCGGAACTGTTCGTACGGACCCTCAACCTGGCGGAGCTGACCGCGGAGAACGTGATGACCCCGCGCGTGCAGGTCACGGCGCTCGAAGTGCAGGCCACCGCGGAGGACGTCGCCAACGCGACCCGCGCGACCGGCCTGTCCCGGTTCCCCGTCTACCGCGGCAGCCTCGACTCCGTCGTCGGCATCGCCCACGTCAAGGACGTCCTGGCCATACCGGCCGACGAGCGGCGGCGCCGGCGCATCGGTGACATGCTGCGCCAGCCGTTGCTGGTCCCGGAGACGCTCACCGTGGACCGGCTCCTCGACCGGCTCTCCGGCAAGCAGACCATGGCCGTCGTCATCGACGAGTACGGCGGCACGGCCGGTGTCGTCACGCTCGAGGACATCGTCGAGGAGGTCGTCGGCGAGGTGCGCGACGAGCACGACCCGCACGAGACCCCCGACCTGGCGCGGGCCGGTGTCGACGCGGACGGGCGCGAGCTCTGGTCCGCCGACGGCGCCGCGCGTACCGACCAGCTGGAGGCGATCGGCCTGCGCGTGCCGGACGGACCGTACGAGACGCTGGCGGGCGTCATCGCCAACGAGCTGGGCCGGATCCCGTCGGTCGGTGACCGGGTGGAGCTGGCCGGCTGGCTGCTGGACGTGGTGGACGCCTCCGGGCGCCGGGCCGCGCGGGTGCTGATGCACGTGCCGCCCCTCGAAGAGTCCGGCACGACCCCGGAGGCCGGCCGATGACCGCGATCCAGTTGCTGATCGGCGCGCTGACCCTGGTCGTGAACGCCTTCTTCGTCGGCGCGGAGTTCGCCCTGATCTCCGTACGCCGCAGCCAGATCGAACCCGAGGCCGAGGCGGGCAACCGGAGGGCGCGCAGCGTCATCTGGGGTCTGGAACACGTCTCGGCGCTGCTCGCCGCGGCGCAGCTCGGCATCACGCTGTGCACCCTGGTGCTCGGCATCGTCGCCGAGCCGGCCATCGCGCACCTGCTCGAGCCGGTCTTCGACGCGGTCGGCGTCCCGCACGGTCTGGTGCACCCGATCTCGTTCGTGATCGCGCTCGCCGTGGCGACGTACCTGCACATGCTGCTGGGCGAGATGGTCCCCAAGAACATCGCGCTCGCCGAGCCGACCCGCTCGGCGCTGCTGCTCGGCCCGCCGCTGGTCGCGCTCGCGCGGGCGCTGCGGCCGGTGATCTTCTCGATCAACGCCTTCGCCAACGCGCTGCTGAAGCTGTTGCGGGTGGAGGTCAAGGACGAGGTCTCGGCCACGTTCTCGGACGACGAGCTGGCGCGGATGGTGACCGACGCGGGTGTCGCCGGTCTGCTCGACGACCGTGCGGCGGAACGGCTGCACGACGCCCTGGAGCTGGGGCGCCGGCCGGTCCGGGACGTCGTCATGCCGGTGGAGAAGGTCGTGTACGCGGCGGTCGGGACGACGCCCGAGCAGCTGGAGGCGCTCGCCGCCGACTCGGGCTTCTCACGCTTCCCCGTGGTCGACGCGGGGAAGCGGATCCTGGGCTACCTCCACGTGAAGGACGCCCTGGACGTGACGCCGAGGGACCTGCCCTTCCCGGTCTCGGCGATGCGCCCGATCGCCCGGGTCCGGGCGGCGACGCCGATGGACGACGTGCTGACGGCGATGCGCCGCAGCCGTACGCACCTGGCGGCGGTCCTGGACGAGGACGGCAAGCTGGCCGGCCTGGTCACGATGGAGGACGTGCTGCGGGAGCTGGTCGGCCGGCCGACGGCTCCGTAGGACACCGCGGGAACAGGAGCCCCGGGGCGCGTCGCGCGCCCCGGGGCTCCGTCCTGCCTCCGGCGGAACACGCGCATACCGCACGGTATGATCGCTCTCGCCATGGAGATGAATGCCACCTACACAAGTCTGGTCGCCGTCGGGGACAGCTTCACCGAAGGCATGTCGGACCGACTGCCCGACGGGACGTACCGGGGGTGGGCCGACCTCCTCGCGGCCCGCCTCGCCGCCCGGACCCCCGACTTCCGCTACGCGAACCTCGCCGTACGAGGCAAGCTCATCGGCCAGATCGTCGAGGAGCAGGTGGACGTGGCCGCCGCGATGAAGGCGGACGTGGTGACCCTCGTCGGCGGCCTGAACGACACCCTGCGGCCCAAGGTCGACATGGGGCGTGTACGGGGCCTGCTGACCGAGGCCGTGGAGAAGCTGGCGCCGTCCTGCGGGCAGCTGGTCCTGATGCGCAGCCCGGGCCGCAACGGGCCCGTGATGCAGCGCTTCCGTCCCCGCATGGAGGAGCTCTTCGGGTACGTCGACGAGCTCGCCGCGCGCCATGGCGCCCTGGTGGTCGACCTCTACGGGGCACCCGCGCTCGGCGACCCGCGCATGTGGGACGTCGACCGGCTCCACCTCACCGACGAGGGGCACCGGCGGGTGGCCGAGGCCGTATGGCAGGCCCTCGGCCTGGCCGCCGAGGACGACTGGCGGACGCCACTGCCGCCGGCCCTGCCCCCGGGCTGGATGACCCGTCGCCTCGGGGACGCGCGGTTCGCGCGGGAGCACCTCGGCCCGTGGATAGGCCGCCGCCTCACCGGCCGCTCCTCGGGCGACGGCCGCCCGGCGAAGCGACCGGACCTGCTCCCCTACGAACCGGCCACGGCGCACGAGCCGGACACGACGAGCGAGCCGGCGCCGCACGAGCCGGACACGCCGCCCGGCAGGAGTCCCCGGCGGCCCTGAGGGTTCAGGAGCTGATGGGGACGGTGCCGAGCGGCTCGCTGGTGGGCTGGAGCGAGCCGCCGGGCGGCTCGACCGTGATCCCGACGGCCACCGCGTCGCCGAGCGGGCCTTCGAGGACGCGCGCCGAGCGGTCGCCGACGCCCGGCAGCAGACCGGCCGCGCGCAGATCGCCCGTCGGCTCTGCGTACCAGAGCTCGTAGACCTTGCCCCCGGTCAGCGCCGGGAGACCCTGGGCCGTGAAGACGGCCTCGGACTGACGGCGGGAGACGACGACCGCCGCCGTCGCTCCGTCGCTCAGCTCGCCGGTGTGGATCGTGGCGTCGGGCGCGGTCAGCACGTCGGTGATCGCGTCCTGGGCCTGCCGGGCCTCCTGCTGCGTCTGTGCGGCCCGTGCGCGCGCGTCGTCGGCCTGCGAGTGCTGCCACGCGGCGACCCCGCCGAGCCCGGCCGCCACCACGATGCTCGCCGCCAGCGCGAAGCGCAGTCCGCGTGCGGTGAGCGACGGCCCGTCGGCGCCGGGGCGCCTCCGCTCCTGACGCGTACGGGCGGCGGCGTCGAGGACGCGCGTGCGCAGCCCGGGCGGCAGGGGGGCGGTCTCGACGGCGGCGAGCCGGGCCGTGGTCGCCTCGAACTCGGCGACGTCCCTGCGGCACTCCTCGCAGCCGGCCAGATGGTTCAGGAAGGCTGCCTCCTCCGCCGGCGTGAGCGCGTGCAGGACGTACGCGGCGGCGTCGAGGTGGGGATCCTCCGGCTGTGTCATGAGCCGGCCTCCAGACATCGGCGGAGCTGCTCGAGGCCGTTGCGCATACGGGACTTCACCGTGCCTTCCGGCGTCGACAACGATCGGGCGACCTCGACGTACGTCATGCCCTGGTAGTAGGCCAGCACGAGCGGGACCCGCTGGAGGCGTGCCAGGGACGCGAGGCAGCGGCGGACCCGGCGCCGTTCGTCGTGGCCCTCGACGGTCTCCGTCACCTGGTCGAAGGCCCGGTCCGCGGCCAGCACGCCGGCCCGCTGTTCGCGCTCGGTGCTCGCCTGGGCGCTGCGCACCCGGTCCACCGCCCGCCGGTGCGCGAGGGTGAGGACCCACGCCTTGGCCGATCCGCGTTCGGGACGGAACCGGTCGGCCGTCCGCCAGACCTCGATCATGACGTCCTGCGTCACCTCCTCGGCCTGGGCGGCGTCCCTCAGGATCCGGCACGCGAGCCCCATGACCGCTTGGGCCAGCGCGTCGTAGATGCCGGCGAACGCCTCCTCGTCACCTTCCGCGGTCCGGGCCATGAGTGCTTCGACAGGCTCCGCCGGCTCGGATTCGTGCCGCACTGGCTGCTCCCCATCGTGCCTGTGGTCGTCCTGCCCTCGGTGCGGCAAACCGGCCTGCCGCCGGACGTCACCCATCCCTCGACTCTGCCGCTTGTGGTACGCGATCGCCGGATGGGGGTGGCGACCGGGTGACCGGACGCGGCCTCGTGACGTCACGGCGGTGCGTCTCGCGAGTCGGCGGTGTCGGGGGCCAGGGTCAGCGTGACGTGCACGGTCTTGCCGCCGAGACGTGGCACGACCGTGATCCGGCCGCCCAGACTGCGCATGATCTCCAGGCCGAAGCCGCCCCGGTGGTCCCCGCCGTCCCGGCGGCGCAGATCCGGGATCTCCTCGCTGTGATCGGTCACGGCGAGGTCCACGGAGGCACTGTGGGCGGTCAGGGTGAGCACACACGGTCCGTCGGTGTGGCGGACGGCGTTGGTGACCAGTTCGGACACGATCACGATCACGTCCGGAGTCCGGGCGCCTCGGCCCACGGACTCCAGCCATCGGGCCGTGATGCGACGGGCGGCGGCAGGACTGTGCAGGTCGCGGGGGAGAGCCGCGACGTGGCGTGTCGTGGTGGGTGGTGGCGCAATGGTGGTCATGCCCGCTCACTCCCTCGGGGCGCGAGGCCTGTGCACAGGGGATTCGTAGCCGGACCGACCGCGGATGTGCGGCGCTGCGCCGTCTCCGCGAGATTCTTCCCGCTGTCGTCGTCCGTCGGCTCCTCGTCGAGATTCTTCGCGCTGTCGTCATCCGGCGGCTCGACGGCACCGAATCACTCGTGTCCGTGCACCGCTGTCAACCAATTCGAGGGAGGTGTGTCCGATGACCGCATCCATGCGCGCCCGCCGTCTGGTGGCCGGCGCCGCCGCGACGGGGCTGCTGGCCGGTGGCGCCGCGCTCGGCATGTCCGGCACCGCCACGGCGGCTCCGGCGCCCACGTCGGTCGCGACCGTCGTCACGGGTGACCATCACGATCGCCACGAACGGTGCGAGTGGAAGAAGGGCCACTGGGAGAAGAAGTGGGTGAAGGGCCACTGGGAGAAGAAGGTGACCCATCACAAGACCTGGCACAAGGGCCATCACGACAAGCACGGCAAGTGGCACAAGGGCTACTGGGAGCACGAGCGGCACTTCAAGTGGGTCTACGTCCCCGCCCATTGGGACCACTACTGGGTGAAGGGCCACTGGGACTGCCGGCACCGCTGACCGCACGGTCGGCACCGACAGCGTCCGAGGACCGGGCCGTCCGGCGGCCCGGTCCTCACCGTGCGCGCCCGTGACGGGCGTCTCGTAGCAAGAGACGAAGACGGCCGTGGCGCTGGCCTGCAGAAACCGCCAGTAGAATCTGTCCACGTGACTGCTGTGACTGCGAAGCCCCGTATCCCCAACGTCCTGGCCGGCCGCTACGCCTCCGCGGAGCTCGCCGTCCTCTGGTCCCCCGAGCAGAAGGTGAAGCTGGAGCGTCAGCTGTGGCTCGCCGTGCTGCGTGCTCAGAAGGACCTCGGGATCGAGGTTCCGGACGCCGCCCTCGCCGACTACGAGCGTGTGCTCGACCAGGTCGACCTCGGCTCCATCGCCGAGCGCGAGAAGGTCACCCGGCACGACGTGAAGGCCCGGATCGAGGAGTTCAACGCCCTCGCCGGTCACGAGCACGTCCACAAGGGCATGACGTCGCGCGACCTCACCGAGAACGTCGAGCAGCTGCAGATCCGCCTCTCGCTCGAGCTGATGCGGGACCGCACGGTCGCCGTCCTCGCCCGGCTCGGCAAGCTGTCCGGCGAGTACGCCGAGCTCGTCATGGCCGGCCGCTCGCACAACGTCGCAGCCCAGGCCACCACCCTCGGCAAGCGTTTCGCCACGGCCGCCGACGAGCTGCTCGTCGCCTTCGGCCGACTGGAGGAGCTGATCGCCCGCTACCCGCTGCGGGGCATCAAGGGTCCGGTCGGCACCGCACAGGACATGCTGGACCTGCTCGGCGGCGACGCGGCCAAGCTGGCCGACCTGGAGCAGCGCATCGCCGGTCACCTCGGCTTCGCGCACGCCTTCACCTCCGTCGGCCAGGTCTACCCGCGCTCGCTCGACTACGACGTCGTCACGGGCCTCGTGCAGCTGGCCGCCGCGCCCTCGTCGGTCGCCAAGACGATCCGTCTGATGGCCGGTCACGAGCTGGTGACCGAGGGCTTCAAGCCCGGACAGGTCGGCTCGTCCGCGATGCCGCACAAGATGAACACCCGCTCGTGCGAGCGTGTCAACGGCCTCATGGTCATCCTGCGCGGCTACGCCTCGATGACCGGCGAGCTGGCGGGCGACCAGTGGAACGAGGGCGACGTGTCGTGCTCGGTGGTCCGCCGGGTCGCGCTGCCGGACGCGTTCTTCGCCCTGGACGGCCTGCTGGAGACCTTCCTGACCGTCCTCGACGAGTTCGGTGCGTTCCCCGCGGTCGTGGCGCGCGAGCTCGACCGGTACCTGCCGTTCCTGGCGACCACCAAGGTCCTGATGGGCGCCGTCCGGGCCGGCGTCGGCCGCGAGCTGGCCCACGAGGCCATCAAGGAGAACGCCGTCGCCTCCGCGCTCGCCATGCGCGAGCAGGGTGCCGAGCGCAACGAGCTCCTCGACAAGCTGGCCGCCGACGAGCGGATCCCGCTGGACCGCGCGCAGCTCGACGCCCTGATGGCGGACAAGTTGTCGTTCACGGGTGCCGCCGCCGACCAGGTCGCCGTCGTGGTCTCCCGTATCGAGGAGATCGTCAAGCAGCACCCGGAGGCCGCCGCTTACACCCCCGGGTCGATCCTCTGACCCGGTTCACCCCGCAGGAGCTCCAGGCCGCCCGCGACCGCGTCATCCCCGACGTGGTGGCGGGCGGCCTTTCGGTCCTCTTCTGCGGGATCAATCCGGGACTGATGTCGGCGGCGACGGGCCATCACTTCGCGCGCCCGGGCAATCGCTTCTGGCCCGTGCTCGCACGGTCCGGCTTCACGCCCCGGCTGCTGAAGCCGTCGGAGCAGGAGGAGCTGCTCGCCTACGGTCTCGGCATCACGAACGTGGTGGCGCGGGCGACCGCGCGGGCCGACGAGCTGAGCGCCGAGGAGTTCCTGGAGGGCGGCCGGCTGCTGACCGGGCGGGTCGAGCTCCGGCGTCCCCGCTGGCTGGCGGTGGTCGGCATCACGGCGTACCGGACGGCGTTCGGCGAGAAGCGCGCGGTCGTCGGGGAGCAGGAGCGGACGATGGGGGAGACCCGGATCTGGGTCCTGCCCAATCCGAGCGGGCTGAACGCGCACTGGACGGTGGACTCGATGGCGGAGGAGTTCGGGCGGCTGCGCGAGGCGGCGGGCGTACCGGACCGGCGGCCGGATGTCACGGCGGATCCACCTCCGTGACGCAGGCGAGGAGTGCGTGGCCGTCCTCGCCCCGGCGCGTGAGTCCGAGCACGATCCAGCGGGTGTCCACCCGCCAGAGCTGGATGTCGGGCACGGAGGCGCAGATCAGCGCCCAGGGCCGGGGTATGTCCTCGCCCGCTCCGGCGCGGGCGAGCAGGGAGTGGAGGCTGACCAGCTGAGGCGGGCCCCAGCGGGTCTCCAGGAGCAGGGCGAGAGCTTCCCGTTCGGCCTCCGCCTGCTCCTCGGTGGGCTCGGCGACGGCTAACTCGGTGAGGTGGTAGCCCTCTTCGGGGAAGGCGCGGGCGCGCAGCAGATCGAGGACGGCGAGATGCCGGGCGAGCGTCATGGGTTCAGTAAACCGCGCTGCTCTGACAGCCGATGATCCGTCAGGAGCCCCGTTCGCCACAGTGGGGTGCGGGTGGACCTCGCCGCACCACGGTCCATTGAGTAACATCCGGCAGACATGCGCACGAGCTGGGAGGACACACGGTGGGGCGGCTGACCGGCGGGGATCCGTCGCTGCTGCGGCGGATCAATTCCGCGGTGGTACTCCATGCTCTGCGGGGCGCCGACGCGCTCACGCTCACGGACCTGACGCGGATCACCGGGTTGTCCCGGCCGACCGTCGAGGGCGTCGTCGAAGGGCTCATCGTCGGAGGTCTGGTCGTCGAGGCGGCGGCCGAGGAGGGCGAGGCGAGGCGGCAGGGCCGACCTGCCCGGAGATTCCGCTTCCGGGCGGAGGCGGGGCATCTGCTGGGCATCGAGATCGGCCCGCACCGGGTCGCCGCGCTGCTCTCGGGTCTGGACGGCCGGATCATCGGCGCGGGGTCCCGTGACGTCTCGGAGACGGCTCCGGAGGACGAGCGCCTGGAGCGGGTCCGTACGGTCGTGGCCGACGTGCTGCGCAGGGCGGGCGTCGCACGGTCGAACCTGCGGGCGGTCGGCGTCGGCACTCCCGGGATCGTCGAGGCGGACGGCACGGTGCGGCTCGGTACGGCGCTGCCCGGCTGGACGGGCCTGGCGCTCGGGGAGCGGCTGCGGCGGTCGTTCAAGTGCCCGGTCCTCGTGGAGAACGACGCCAACGCGGCCGCGGTCGCGGAGCACTGGAAGGGCGCGGCGACCGACTCCGACGACATCGTCTTCGTCCTGGCCGGGCTGAGCCCGGGCGCGGGTTCGCTGATCGGCGGGCGGCTGCACCGGGGCTACGGCGGCGCGGCGGGCGAGATCGGCGCGCTGCACCTGCTGGGCCGGGGCGTCACGCCCGAGCATCTGCTCTCCACCACGGACGAGCCGCTGCATCCGCTGGACGAACAGGCGGTGGCCGAGGTCTTCGCGCTCGCCCGCGGGGGCGACGCCCGCGCGGAGGCGGCGGTGGAGCGCTTCACCCAGCGTCTGGTCCACGACGTGGCGGCGCTGGTCCTCGCGCTGGACCCGGAACTGGTCGTGATCGGCGGCTGGGCGGCCGGCCTGGACGGCGTCCTGCAGCCGCTGCGCGACGAACTGGCCCGCTTCTGCCTCCGCCCGCCGCGTGTGGTGCTGTCGATGCTGGGCGAGGCGGCGGTGGGCACGGGCGCGCTGCGGCTGGCGCTCGACCACGTGGAGGAGCAGCTCTTCGCGGTGGAGGGTACGGCGACGGCCCGCCGCTAGCGCGACGGGCCGAGGCTTCTTCCGGACACCAGTGGGCGAGGCGTCAGGACGCCATCACCAGGTCGCCCGAGTCGCCGAAGGTGAGGCGGCAGGTGTCGGCGCGGTAGGTGGCCACCGAGACCGCGGCCGTGCGGCCTTCGGAGAGGTAGCGGGTGGTGACGACGAGGACCGGGGCGCCGGGGAGGCGGTCCAGTTCCTTGGCGTCGTCCGCGCGGGCCGAGCCGAGCTCGACGGCACGGTCCTGTCCGTCCAGGGCGAGACGCTGGAGTTCGCGCAGGACGACACGGGCGCGGGCGGGGCCGGCCGGGGCGTCGATCGCGGTCAGGTCGGGGACCGAGGAGGACGGGACGTACAGGAGCTCGGCCGCGACGGGCTGGCCGTGCGTGACGCGCAGCCGGCGCACGACGTGCAGCTGCTCGTCGGGGGCGAGGTCCAGGAGCTTGGCGACGGCCGCGGGGGCCGTGTCACGGGCGGAGTCCACGGACTGCCAGGTCTCTTCGCCGACACCGGGCCAGACGTGCTGCGTGGTGGAGACGTCGACGCCCACGCGCGGCGGTGCGACGGTCGTCCCGACCCCGCGGCGGCGCTGCAGGCGGCCCTCCAGTTCGAGCTGCTCCAGTGCCTGGCGGAGCGTGGCCCGGGCGACGCCGAAACGCGCGGCCAGCTCACGCTCGTTGGGCAGGATCTCGCCGACCGCGAAGTCGGAGTCGAGAGCCTCGCCGATCACGGTCTTGAGGTGCCAGTACTTCGGCTCCGGAGCCGATTCCAGCTGCGTGGTCCCCACCCTGATCCTCCGCAATTCGCCGTGTCCCGCGGCGGTTTTCCGCGCCCTTGTTTATTAAAGGTTCCTGCACTAACTCTGCGACCATAAGGCGGCGCACCTACTTGGTCAAGACCAATCGTGACCCGGATGCCCCCCATTGCGGCCCTCTGGCGTAGATCGTTCACAGGACGTTCGCACCGATGTGTGCCCTGCGCAGCAAAGTGCCCCGCCTCCGGGGAGAAGGCGGGGCAGAAGGGACGGGCGTCGGGGAGCCGTCGGCGACGGAGCAGGTCAGCCGGGGTCGACGGCGGACAGCTTCTCGGGGTTGCGCACGATGTAGACGCACTGGATGCGCCCGTCACGTACCTCGATCTGGAAGACCGAGTCGGGCTTGCCGTCGGCGAGGGCCAGCAGCCCGGGCGCTCCGTTGAACTCGACGAAGCGGAACTCGAAGGCCGCCTCGGCGCCCTGGGCGACGGCGATGAGGAAGCGGCCGACCTTGTCCGCGCTGTCGATGACCCGCAGGGGCGCCTTCGCCTTGCCGCCGCTGTCGCCGACGAGCCGGGCGTCCGGCGCGAGCAGGGCCAGGAGCTGTTCCAGGTCGCCGCCTGCCGCCGCGGCGAGGAAACGCTCGGTGAGGTCGCGGCGTTCGGCCGGGTCGACGTCGTAGCGGGGCCTGCCCTCGTCGACGTGGCGGCGGGCGCGGCCGGCGAGCTGGCGGACGGCGGCCTCGGAGCGGTCGAGCGCGGTGGCGATCTCCCCGTACGGGAAGCCGAACGCCTCGCGGAGGACGAAGACCGCGCGCTCCAGCGGCGAGAGGGATTCGAGGACGACGAGGACGGCGAGGGAGACGGAGTCGGCGAGCATCGCGCGCTCGGCGGTGTCGGGGACGGCCGGACCGAAGTCGGTGACGACGGGTTCGGGGAGCCAGGGCCCCACGTAGGACTCGCGCCGGGCCTGCACCTGGCGGAGCCGGTCGAGGGCCAGCCGGGTGGTGATCCGGACGAGATAGGCGCGCGGTTCGCGGACGTCGTCGCGGTCCGCGGAGGACCAGCGCAGCCAAGCCTCCTGGACCACGTCCTCGGCGTCGGCGGCGCGGCCGAGCATCCGGTAGGCCACCCCGAGGAGGATCGGCCGGTGCTCTTGGAAGACGTCGGTCAGCGTTTCGGTCACCACTCCCCCATCCCAGCCGACGTGCCGCGCCCTGTCCAGTTCCGTCCGCACTCTTGAACTCGTATCTACCGAGCGGTAATTCTTGCTGACAGGGTGTCTAAGTCAAGGAGCAGGCGAATGTCCGCACAGATCTCGTTCACGGTCCGGACCCCGGCGGGGCCACGCACGGTCTCGGTGGCGTACGAGCGCAGGGGCGCGGGCGAGCCGCTCCTGCTGCTGCACGGCATCGGGCACCACTGGCAGGCGTGGGAGCCGGTGCTCGACATCCTCGCCGCCGAGCGGGACGTCGTGGCCGTGGACCTGCCGGGCTTCGGCACCTCCCCCGCGCTGCCCGACGGCTGCGCGTACGACCTGTCGACCGTGGTCCCGGTCCTGGGCGCCTTCTGCGAGGCGCTCGGTGTCGAGCGGCCGCATGTCGCGGGCAACTCGCTGGGCGGGCTGCTCGCCCTCGAACTCGGCCGGGAGAAGCTCGTGCGCTCGGTCACCGCGCTCTCCCCGGCCGGATTCTGGTCGGAGAGCGAACGGCGGTACGCCTTCGGGACACTGCGCGCGATGCGGGCGGCCGCGCTGTCGATGCCGGTGCCGCTGATCGAGCGGCTCTCGCGCAGCGCCGCCGGACGGACGGCCCTGACGAGCACCATCTACGCCCGCCCGGGGCGCCGTTCACCCGAGGCGGTGGTCGCCGAGACGCTCGCGCTGCGGGAGGCCACCGGCTTCCGTAAGACCCTGGAGGCCGGCCGGACCGTGATGTTCGGCGACGACGTCACCGAGGTTCCCGTGACCGTCGCCTGGGGCACCCAGGACCGGCTGCTGCTGCGCCGGCAGGGCGTCCGGGCCAAGCAGACCGTCCCGGGGGCGCGGCTCGTCCGGCTGCCCGGCTGCGGGCACGTTCCCATGAGCGACGACCCGGCTCTCGTCGCCCGGGTGATCCTGGACGGCAGCCGCTGACCCGTTCCGGCGGCTGAGGAGCCCGGTCCCGAGGGCCGCTCCGGCGCCGACGAGGAGCCCGCCGGCGGCCTGCGGGACGCCGAAGCCGCCGGTCGCGACGAGCGCCGCGGTCCCTGCCGCGGCGACCGGGATGGCGCCGGTGAAGAGGGTCGCGCGCTCCATGCCGAGCCGCTGGACGCCCATGTAGAACAGGACGAACCCGACGACCGTGGCCAGGACGGCCTGCCACATCAGAGCGCCCGTCTCCACGGCCGTCGGATTCCGCAGGAACGCGCCGCCGTCCACGACCAGCCCGAGCAGCGCCGACTCGACGGCGGCGATCCCGCAGACGGCCGCGGTCAGGAGCTTCGGCCCGAGCGGACGGAGCACCGGTACGGCGAGGACGGTGAACCCCACTTCGCCCGCCAGCGCTCCCGCGGAGTAGCAGAGGCCTGCCAGGTCGGTGCGGCCCCAGCCCTGGACGGTGAAGGCCCCGGCGGCCACCAGGAGCGCGCCGTGGAGGACCGGCCGGCTCGGCCTGCGCCCCTCCAGGAGGGGGACGACCACGGCCACGACGATCGGGGCACAGCCCACCAGGACGCCGGGCACGGCCGGTTCGGCGGTGCGTTCCGCGGCGAGGACCGCGAGGTTGAAGCCGACCATGCCGACGGCGGCGAGCACGGCGAGCCGGCACCATCCGCGGACACCGAGTCCCCGCAACGGCGCGAGCCCGCGGGGACCGAGCAGGGGCAGCAGCAGAAGGCAGGCGGCACCGTAGCGCAGAGCCTGGCCCCCCGCGTACGGATAGTCGCCCAGAAGGCTGTTGGCGGTGAAGGAGGCACCCACGAGGGCATAGGCGACGGTCACGAGGAGGGCTCCTCGCAGGGAGTTCGCGTTCATGCCCCCGACGCTAGAAAGCGGACCGGCCCGGTTTAAGGACCACTTCCCCCTCGCCGTCGGGGACCACTTCGCGCATCGCGGTCGAAGAGGGAGGAGGTGGGGCAGTGGGGCGGCGGAGGTGACGGCCGCGATGAAGGTACTCTCCACCGCGTTGTGCCGCGCCGGGTGACGACGGCCGCGCGACCACAGCCGACGGGCCGCGGGGGCGGCACGGACACCGCGATCAGGGGGACTTCTCGTATGCGGCCCACACCGGCCTGGGAACTGCTGCTCCCGGCGGCCGCCGCACCGGCGAGGCGGCGCGGCCGGGCGCTTCAGGAAGCGCTGCGGGAGGCGGTCCGCACCGGGCGGCTGGCGCCCGGGACGCGGCTCCCATCGAGCCGCGAACTGGCCGCCGACCTCGGCGTCTCGCGCGGCCTGGTGACGGAGGCGTACGAGCAGCTGACCGCCGAGGGTTACCTGCGCAGCGACCGGGGCGCGGGCACCTGGGTCGGAGAGGCGGTGCGGGCGGCCACGGACCGGGCGGGCCGGGACCGGGCGGGACGAGGCGGGGCGGGGGCGGTACGGGACCGGGCGGTACGGGACGCGGCGCCGCGCCCGCCGGGCGTGCGGATCGACTTCCGCCCCGGCACCCCCGACCTCTCGCTCTTCCCCCGCGCGGCCTGGGCGTCGGCCCAGCGCTCGGTGCTGTCCGCGCTGCCCCACCGGGCGCTCGGCTACCCCGACCCGCGCGGGCTGCCGGAGCTGCGGACGGCGCTCGCCGGGATGCTGGCCCGGCGGCGCGGCACGGTGGCCGATCCGGAACGCCTGGTGGTCTGCTCGGGTGTCGCCCAGGCGTCGACGCTGCTCGGCTTCGTGCTGCGGGCGCGGGGGCTGCGGACCGTCGGGATCGAGGACCCCGGCAGTCCGGAGCACGGGCGGCTTTTCGCCTCCACCGGCCTGGACACGGTGTGGCTGCCGGTGGACGACGAGGGGCTGCTGCCCGGTCCGCTCACCGCCTCGGGGGTGCGGGCCGTGGTGGCGACGCCGTCCCACCAGTTCCCGACCGGCATCGCGTACTCGGCTGCGCGCCGTGCCGCGCTGCTCGACTGGGCGCGGTCGGTGGACGGGTACGTGCTGGAGGACGACTACGACGGGGACTTCCGCTACGACCGGGCTCCGGTGGGCGCCCTCCAGGGCCTCGATCCGGAGCGGGTCGTCTACGCCGGGTCGGTGAGCAAGTCCCTGGCCCCTGGGCTGCGGCTCGGCTGGATGCTCGTACCGCCCGGGCTGCTCGCCGAGGTCGTGGAACGCAAGCGGACGATGGACCTCGGGAATCCGGCCCTGGACCAGGCGCTGCTGGCCGAGTTCGTGACGCGCGGGGCGTACGACCGGCAGCTGCGCCGCTGCCAGCGGGCGTACCGGGAGCGGCGGGACGCCCTGCTGGCGGCGCTCGCGGAGTCCTTTCCGGGCACCTCCGTGCGTGGCATCGCGGCCGGTCTGCACATCATCGCGCGCGTGCCGGAGCGATACGGCCCCACGGCGCGCTTCGTGGAGCGCTCGGCGCGGGCGGGGGTGGCTCTGCGCCCCCTGGAGGAGTTCGGCACGGCGCGCCCGACGGACGGCGCGGTCCGGCTGGTCCTCGGCTACGCCCATCTGACGCCGTCCGAGATCGGCCGAGGCGTGCGCCTGGCGGCGGAGGCGTGCGGCGCGGCATCCGGGGCCGGGGCCGATCCCGGGGCCGGGGCCGGGGCCGGGGCCGGGGCCGATCCCGGGGTCGGGGCCGGGGCCGGGGCCGCCGGGGCCACGGGTGCTGTCCGGACGGCCGAGGACCCGTCTGGCCCGAACGGGGGGTGACTCCGGGGTGTTCACCCCGGGTTCGCGTACGCGCCGCCCCTGACCGTTAGGCATGGGGCGACGCAACGCACCTGCTCCGTACCGCACTTGGAGGCGCTCCGATGTCCAGCTCCGTCCCCGAAGGACCGTCCCCCGCCCGTCGCAGCGTGCTGCGCGGCTCGCTCGCCGCGTCGGCGGCCCTCACCCTCGGCGGGGCCGCGGCCGCCCCGGCGCTGGCGCTCTCGGGGCGGCCGCGGGCCGCGTGGGGGGTGCAGACGGGCGATGTCACCGCCTCCTCGGGGCTGGTCTGGGTCCGTTCGGACCGCCCCGCCCGGATGATCGTGGAGACGTCGTCGAGCGAGTCGTTCCGCCGTACGCACCGCCATGTCGGTCCCCTGCTGGGAACGGGCAGCGACTTCACCGGGACGACGGCGCTGCGCGGGCTGCCCGCGGGCGAGCAGATCCACTACCGGGTCACCCTCGCGGACCCGGACGACCCGCGCCGTACCGGCGAACCGGTCGTCGGCACGTTCCGCACCGCCCCGGCACGGCGGCGCGACGGGGTGCGTTTCCTCTGGTCGGGCGACATCGCCGGACAGGGCTGGGGCATCAACCCGGACATCGGCGGATTCCGCGCCTACGAGGAGATGCGCCGGCTGAACCCCGACTTCTTCCTGTGCAGCGGCGACACGGTCTACGCCGACGGCCCCGTCCAGCCGGCCGTGACACTGCCCGACGGCCGGATCTGGCGGAACGTCACGACGCCGGAGAAGTCGAAGGTCGCCGAGACCCTGGCCGAGTACCGCGGCAACTTCCGCTACAACCTGCTCGACCACAACGTGCGTGCGTTCAACGCGCAGGTGCCCTCCATCGTGCAGTGGGACGACCACGAGGTCCGCAACAACTGGTACCCCGGCCAGATCCTGGACGACGCCCGCTACACGGAGAAGCACGTGGACGTCCTCGCGGCCCGCGCCTCCCGCGCGTTCGCCGAGTACTTCCCGGTCTCCACGCTCCACGCGCGCGGTGGCGGCGTCGAGGGCCGGATGCACCGGGTGGTGCGGTACGGGCCGCTGCTGGACGTCTTCGTCCTGGACATGCGCTCGTACCGGAACGCCAACTCCCCCGGCCGGCAGGCGGACGACACGACGGGCATCCTCGGCGCGGAGCAGCTGGCCTGGCTCAAGCGGGAGCTGGGCCGCTCCCGAGCGGTGTGGAAGGTGCTCGCCGCCGACATGCCGCTGGGGCTCGTCGTCCCCGACGGTTCGGCGAACTTCGAGGCGATCGCCCAGGGCGATCCGGGCGCCCCGCTCGGCCGTGAGCTGCAGATCGCGGAGCTGCTCCGGTTCATCAAGCACCGCCGGATCACCGGCACGCTGTGGCTGACCGCGGACGTGCACTACACCTCCGCTCAGCACTACGCGCCGGAACGCGCGTCGTTCCAGGACTTCGCGCCGTTCTGGGAGTTCGTCTCCGGGCCGCTGGCCGCGGGCGGCTTCCCGGCCAACGTGCTGGACGGCACCTTCGGGCCCGAGCGGGTCTTCGTACGGGCCCCGGAGCGGGCGAACGTGTCGCCGATGGAGTCGCCGCAGTACTTCGGCGAGGTCGACATCGACGGTGGCAGCGGGGAGTTGACGGTCCGGCTGCGCGCGGAGGGCGGGACGGTCCTGTTCAGCAAGGTCCTGCAGCCGGGACGCGTCGGGCAGTAGGACAGCGCAGTAGGGCAGCGGGGAGGCCGGGCCGGGCCGGGAGCGAGGCCCGGGAGGGCCTTCCGGGACGGCTCCCGGAGGCCGGCGGGACGGCCCCCGGAGGCGTGCGGGGCTGATTGTCAGTGGTGGGTCCTAGCGTTTTCGTCATGACGCGATCCGTACAGGCGCTCGCCTACTCACGCCCGTCCGCCCTGCGCTCCTCCGGGGACGGACGGCTCCTCGGCCTGGAGACCTCCGGGGGCCTCACGCCCACCGGCGCCGAGGCGCATCCCCGTTTCTTCACCGGGTTCCTGACGTCCCCGCAGATCGCCGCGCGGGGTCTGCTGGCGGTGGCGGACGTGGCGGCCGCCCGCTACTACCAGCGGATACGTCCGGGGTCGCTCGACCCGGTCGTGACGGGGAACGGCGACCGGCTGCGGTTCGAGTCCTTCTCCGGCTGCGGCGGGGTGTACGCCCGGCTCGACGTGCTGAGCGAGGGGCTCGACGGTGCCACGACGGGGCACGGCACGACCAACGTGGACGTCAACAACCCGCTGCGCGAGGCCCTGTCGCGGATGACGGGCAGCGATCCGCTGCATCTGCGGGTCGGCCCGGAGGAGTTGGCGGTGACGACGCTCCAGGGCGCGGTCGTGGAGAAGAAGGTTCCGCTGCCGGACCGCTGGCTGCGCGGTTTCGCGGAGGCGCAGGTGGCCTCGGCGGGCTTCGATCTGCGGGCCGAGCTGACGGGCGCGGAGGCGGTGAGGTTCCTGCGTTCGCTGCCGCGTTCGCAGGGCGCGGGGCGGCGGGTGCCGCTCTGGGTCGTCCAGGCCGGCCGGACGCTGCGGCCGACGACCCGGCCGGTCGCGGGAGCCGTCTGTCTGCCGGGGCCCGACCGGCTGGTGGCGCTGGAGCGGGTGCTCCGCCACGCGACGGCGCTGCGGGTGTACGGGCCGGTGCCGGACGGGGTCGCGACGGCGAGCGCCTGGGAGGTGACGCTGCCCGGGATGCGCCTGACGCTGACGCTCTCGCCGGACGCCTCGCGGGGCTTCTCCGGAGAGGGCGGGGTCCTGGAGGCTCTGGCGACGGAGGAGGCCGCCCAGGACGCCGAGCTGATCTCGGTCCTGCTCTCCTGGGAGCCGAAGATCGACCTGGCCGAGCTGGGTGACCGGTCGGGTCTTCCCGTGGACCGGGTGCGGGCCGCGCTGACCCGGCTGGGGACCGCCGGGCGGGTGGGATACGACGTGGCCGACGCGGCCTACTTCCACCGTGAGCTGCCGTACGACGCGGACCGCGCCGAGCGGCACAATCCCCGGCTGGTGGCGGCCCGCTCCCTCGTGACGGAGGGAGCGGTCACCCTCGACGGAGCGCTCGCGACGGTCGCCTCGGGGGAACGGCGTTACCAGGTACGGGAGTCGGGCGGATCGCTGACCTGCACCTGCCAGTGGTGGGCGGACTACCGGGGCCGCCGGGGGCCGTGCAAGCACGCGCTCGCGGTGCGGATGGCCCGGCGGAGTGCCGTGGCCGGTACGGCCGGCGTCGTGCCCGGTACGGCCGGTGCCCTGGCCGGGGCTGCTGCCGGATTCGAGTCCTTCGGCGGTGCGCGATGAGCGACGCGTTCGACCAGACCGCGCTGAAGGCGCGACTGACCGCGGCACGGGAGGGACGTGGGGTGAACAAGCTGCTGGCCGCCGTACGGGCGGGGCGGGTCGAAGCCGTCCCCGGGCTGCTGAAGGAGCTGGACCCGGGCGACCGCAAGAAGGCCCTCGTGGAGCTCAAGGCCCTGCGGACCGAGGTCCGTGGCTGGGGCTGGAGCCGGTGGCAGGAGCAGGTGCCGCTCCAGAAGGCGCTGCGGGTCGCCGGGGCGGGGTGCCACACGGGCGCGGCGGCGGCCGCCGCCTGGATCGGGGGCCGGGACCTCAACGACTGGGCCCGGGGCACGAGCCACGTCGTCCTGGACGTGCTCGCCGACCGTGATCCGGCCTGGCTGGGCGATGTCGCGCAGCGGCTCGCCGAGCGGCCGGCCGTGACGGAGCGCGACTTCCCGCTGGTGCGCGAGCTGGTGGCGCGCTCGGGCTGCTCCGTGCCGACGACGGACGGCTACGTCCTCGGCTGGACGGTCTCGGTGACCGGGGGACGGCTCCTGGAGGAGCTCCGCGCCGACGCTCACACGCCGGTGCTGGTGCCCCGCGTCCTCGACATGGCCGAGACCCCGGACCGGCTGACCTGGTCGGTGGGACCCGACGCCCCCACCCACTGGCCGACGGCGCTCGCGAAGCTCGCCGAGGAGGGTGTGCTGGACCGCGCGTCCCTGGTGGACGGCTGCGTGGCGCGGCTGCTGCGGGGCGGCCGGCCGCGGGACCTGCGGTTCCCGCTCGCCCTGCTGCAGCTCCTGGACCCGACGCCGGCGGAACGGCGGGGGCGGACGGCGGACTGGGCGGGGATGGCGGCGGACGCGCCGTCGCCGGTCGCCGCGTACGCGCAGGAGGTCCTGACGGGGCTCGCGGCCGGGGGCGAACTGTCGACGGCGGAGCTCGCGGAGATGTCCGGTCAGGTGCTGTTCCGTACGGAGAAGAAGCTCGTGCGGACCCAACTGACGCTTCTGGCCAAGGAGCTGCGGAGGGACCCGGGCGCAGCCGCGGCCTTGCTGCCCGTGGTCGCGGAGGCGTTCGGGCACGAGGACACGGGGATCCAGGAGCGGGCGCTGAAGCTCGTGGGACGCCACCTCACCCGGGTGGACGGTCAGGTGCGGGAGGAACTGGCACTCGCCGCCGCGGTGTTGAGCCCTGCGCACCGCGAGGCCGCCGAGGAGCTGTTCGGCTCCACGGGTCTCGCCGACGACCGTCCGTACGAGGAGACTCTGCCGCCCGTACCGGGGCTGAGGCGGGTGGCGGCCCCGGCCGCCACGGTCGCCGAGCTGGTCGAGGATCTCGTGACCGTGTCCAAGGGGCGGGGCGAGGCGCCGCCCGAGGAGTTCGAGCGCGCCCTCGCCGGGCTCGTCCACCATGCGCACCGGCACCGCGAGGAGCTGAAGGCGGCCCTGGCCGTGGCCTTCGCGGACGCCTGGTGGGCGGGCGAGGAGGGACAGGTCCCGGACCACTTCGTCTACGGGACGTACGGCGTGGCCGTGGTGATGGCCTCGCTGATGGGCCGGGTCCGCCGGTCCCGGATCCATGACGCCCGGGCCGGGGAGCCGGCCTCCTCCTGTGTGCACGGGGCCCTGGACGCGGTGGTCGACGCCCGTCTGTGGGAGGCGGCCGCCCTCGTCGGCACGGACCGGCTGCCGTTCCTGCTGGCCGCGCCGACCTGGCACACGGGGGCGATCGAACCCTCCGTCCTGGTGGAGCGGTTGCGCGCGTACCGGGACGCGGGCGTGGATCCGGCCCCCGTCGACCTCGCGCAGGCTCTGCTGCGCGTCCGTAAGGCCGACCCTTCGGCCGCCGCCGCGGCCGTCGACGCCTCGGCGCTGGGCACCCGGGCCGGGGAGCGGCTGGCGGACTGGCTCCGCGCGGACGCCTCCCTCGCACCCGGTCTGCGGTTCCTCGCCCGGGAACGGGCCCCGAAGGACGGCAGCGTGCGGCTGGCGGACCGGATCGTGCTGAAGATCCGCGAGCGCCGGGCGGTACGGGAGGAGTTCCCGCCCGTGTTCCGGTGGCTGGGCGGCGCCGACAGCAAGGCCCCGGAGCGCTGTTACCACTGGGGCGGGGAGCGGCGGAACTGGCCGGGCGTGGTGCCGGACGACCGGGAGACCCTGGCGTCCTGGCTGCTGCCCGTGCTCGCGGGCGGGGTCGAGTGGGACGAGCGCGGCACCTCCTGGGGCATGACCGCCCTGGCCGAGGCCGAGGGCCCCCTCGGGGAGGCGACGCATCTCGCCCTGGCGTTCGCGCTCGGCTGCCGGCACCCGGAGGACCGGCTGAACGCGGTGGACACCCTGCTCGTGCTCGCCGCGCGCGGCGATCTGGACGCCGGCCTGCTGGGCGGGCTGCTCGCGGGTCTGACCGTCGACGGCACCGTCAAGCCCAACCGCCTGGCGGACGCGGCCCGTACGGCCGCGGCGACGGGCGCGTACGGCACGACATGGTCCGTACTGGCCCCTCTGCTGCCCGCCCTGCTGACGGCCGAGAAGACGGCACGCGGGCTCGGCGAGCTGCTGGCCGTGGCGGCGGACTGCGTGGAGCGGTGCGGCACGGCCGGTGAGGTGGCGGGACTGGACGCGACGGCGGACCGGCGCGCTTCGTCGCAGCTCGTCGTCCAGGCCCGGCGGCTCCGGAAGGCGCTCCGGGCGGGTGCGTCAGCCTCCTCCCAGGAGGCCGATCAGAGGACGACACAAGTGGCCGAAAACGACCAGTAAGCTCACAGATCGGCGCTTAACCCGTCAGTCACAAAGCGTTCGTGATCACGCAACACCGTTGGGTCACAGTGAGGTCATGACCGATGTGACTTCCGCGAAGAGCTCCCGCCGCCCTCACCACTGGCGGCGGGACCTCATCGAACTCGCCGCCCTCTTCACCGCCGTGGTGGTGGCCGACACCATCGCCAAGACCGTCGTCCGCGGCGCCGACGGTCCGTACATGCTCGTGTTCTCGGCGATCGCCCTGGTCGCGACGGCCGCCTTCCACACCTGGTGGGCACGGCGCCACAGCCATGCGCCGCCCCATGGCCATCCCGGCGGCAGCGGGCCCACCCCGCTGCCGGCGGCCACCGACACGCGGGCGGGCGAGGCTCCGTCGCGCGAGTCCGCGTCCCGCGAGACCGGACCCGTCGAGACGACGCTCTGGCGGATGCGGACCACCGTCCGCGACACCCCGGGCAGCCTGGCCGCGCTCTGCACGGCACTGGCCCACCAGGGCGTGGACATCCTGACCCTCCAGACCCACCCGCTCGCCGAGGGCACCGTCGACGAGTTCCTGCTGCGCGCCCCGGCGCGCCTTCAGGCGAGCGAACTGACCCGGGAGATCGCCGGAGCCGGCGGCACCCACACCTGGATCGAACGCGCCGACGCCCACGACCTCGTGGACACCCCGACCCGACTGCTCGGACTCGCCACCCGGACCGCGCTCGACGCGGCCGAACTCCCGCTCGCCCTGCGCCAGCTCCTCGGCCGCTGCTCCATCCACTCGCTGCCCGCCGTCTCCCTCACCGGCCGTCCCACGGGCGAGACGGCGCCCGTCGAGGGGTCCCTGGAGGAGACGGTGATGCGTCTGCGCGACCCGAACGGCGGCGTGATCACGATCGAGCGGCCCTATCTGCCGTTCACCCCGACCGAGTTCGCCCGCGCGCGGGCTCTCGTCGAACTGGACGCCCGGCTCGGTCCGCGCATCCCGCGCAGCCAGGACGTCCTGACCCTTCCCGAGGGCAACGAGATCACCGTCCGCCGCGCCGACCAGCGGGACCTCGTCGCCGCACGTGCCATGCACGACCGCTGCTCCACCCGGACCCTCGGCCTGCGCTACCACGGCCCGGTCGGCGACGCCGACCGCTATCTCGACCACCTGCTCAGCCCCCGCTACGGCCGGACCCTCGCCGTGCAGACGACCTCCGGCCGGCTGGTCGCCCTCGGGCATCTGCTCTGGGACGGCGACGAGACCGAGGTGGCCCTGATGGTCGAGGACGACTGGCAGCGCCGGGGCATCGGCTCCGAACTCCTCGGCCGGCTGGTCGCGATGGCCGTGGAGGCAGGCTGCGAGAGCGTCTACGCCGTGACCCAGTCCTCCAACACCGGCATGGTGGCCGCCATGCGAGCCCTGAACCTCCCCCTCGACTACCAGATCGAGGAGGGAACCCTGGTCATCACCGCCCGCCTCTCCTCGGCCCAGACGCGAAGCCGTCTCCCGCTCGGCGAGCGCTGACGGACACCAGCCCGAGGAGGCGAACCCCTCAGGCCCCGGGCGCTCGCAAGTGTCGGAAAAGCGCCACACGGCCCATGGCCGGATCCCTTCTACCGCTCCCGGCCGGAGTGGCACGTTCTGCGCCTCCGCCGGCCGATACCGCGACCGCCCGCCGTGAGCTCGCCACCGAGGTGGGCGAGGCGCCCACCTCGGCTCCGCCGGGGACCGCCGCCGACGGGATCCGGCCAAACTCGGCCGCGGGCGTGAAGCCGCCCTCCCGGCCGAGAGCGTCCTCCCCGGCGCGAACTGATCGGCCCGTCCATCGAGCGCAAGCGCGGGTGACGCGCGTCGACCCCCCGCCGGGCGCCCGCTCGGAACCGGTACGGACCACCCGTTCCGAGCGCTCATTTGTCAGCCTAGTGAGATCGATTGAGGGTGACTCGAGGACCGTGAAGGCCCCAGGATGAACCTCATGCCAGAGACTTCCAGCAGCGCGCTCCCCCGCCAGGTCGCCGACAGCTACGTCGACGCTCTCATCGAACTCGACCCGATCACCGGTACGTACCTGGGAGTCAAAGCGAGCGCCGGCCTCCTTCCCGACTTCTCTCCGGCCGGCCAGGAAGCCGTGGCCGACCTCGCCCGCGGCACCCTCGCCCGGCTCGACGAGGCCGAGCGGCAGCCCGGTGCGGACAGCGACGCCGAACGACGCTGCGCCCGGCTTCTGCGGGAGCGTCTGACGGCCGAACTCGCCGTGCACGAGGCCGACGAGGGCCTCTGCGCGGTCAGCAACATGCGGTCCCCCGCGCACAGCGTGCGCATGGTGTTCACCGTGATGGCGACCGTGACCGAGGAGGACTGGGAGGCCGTGGCAGGGCGGCTGCGCGCGGTGCCCACGGCGCTGGAGGGCTACCGCGCCTCGCTGGAGCTCGGCCTGGAGCGCAAGCTCCTGGGCGGACCGCGGCCGACCGCCACGTTCGTCGGCCAGCTGACGGAGTGGGCGGGCGGGGAGGGCGACGGCCGGGGCTGGTTCGAGGAGTTCGCCGCCGCGGCCCCCGAATCCCTCCGCCCCGAGCTGCGTACGGAGCTGGCCTCTGCGTCCCGTGGTGCCACCGAGGCGGTCGTCGCGCTGCGGGACTGGATGCGCGACGTGTACGCCCCGGCCGTCGCCGGCGCACCGGACACGGTGGGCCGCGAGCGGTACCAGCGGTGGTCGCGCTACTTCAACGGCACCGACCTGGACCTCGACCAGGCCTACGCGTACGGCTGGTCCGAGTACCACCGGCTCCACGCCGAGATGCGCACCGAGGCCGAGCGCATCCTGCCCGGTTCCGGCCCGTGGGAGGCGCTCGCGCACCTCGACGTCCACGGCACCCACATCGAGGGCGTCGAAGAGGTCCGGGTCTGGCTGCAGAACCTGATGGACGAGGCGATCGAGGCGCTGGACGGCACCCACTTCGAACTCGCCGAGCGGGTACGGAAGGTGGAGTCGCGCATCGCCCCGCCCGGCGGCGCCGCCGCCCCGTACTACACCGGCCCGTCGGAGGACTTCTCCCGGCCCGGCCGCACCTGGCTGCCGGTCGACGGCCAGACCCGCTTCCCGGTGTACGACCTCGTGTCGACCTGGTACCACGAGGGTGTGCCGGGCCACCACCTGCAGATCGCCCAGTGGGTACACGTCGCCGACCAGCTCTCGCGCTACCAGGCGACGATCGGCGGCGTCAGCGCCAACGCGGAGGGCTGGGCGCTCTACGCGGAGCGGCTGATGGACGAGCTCGGCTTCCTCCCCGACGCCGAGCGGCGCCTCGGCTACCTCGACGCGCAGATGATGCGCGCCTGCCGGGTGATCGTGGACATCGGCATGCACCTGCGGCTCCGGATCCCGGCGGACTCGCCGTTCCACCCGGGCGAGGAGTGGACGCCGGAGCTGGCGCAGGAGTTCTTCCAGCGGCACAGCAGCCGCCCGCCGGCCTTCGTCGAGAGCGAGATGACCCGCTACCTCTCGATGCCGGGACAGGCGATCGGCTACAAGCTGGGCGAGCGCGCCTGGCTGCTCGGGCGCGCCAACGCGCAGGCGGCACACGGCGACGCGTTCGACGCGAAGGCGTGGCACATGGCGGCCCTGTCGCAGGGCCCGCTGGGCCTGGACGACCTGGTGGAGGAGATCTCACGCCTCTGAGCGTGCGCCGCAGGGGCAGCGCTGGAGCGAACCCGACAGGCGAGGGGCCCCGCACAGAAGCGACTCCGGCAGGCGGGGGCGCCCCGGCACAGAAGCGAATCCGCCAGGCGAGGGCGCCCCGGCGCAGGAGCGGACCCGGGCGGGGAATCCCGCCCGGTCCGCGTCCCGAGCCATGAGAACTCACCGGGGATCGCTTGATCGACCGGGGATTCCCCTGCACCATCTCGGTCATGACCGCCGTGACCGAGTACACCCCGGACGCCACCGACTGGCGCATCCTCGACGCCCTGCAGGCCCAGGGCCGGGCGAGCTTCACCGAACTGGCCCGTGCCGTCTCCATGTCGCCCTCCGCGGTGACCGAGCGGGTGCGCAGGCTGGAGGAGGCCGGGGTGATCACGGGGTACACGGCCGTCATCGACCAGGAACGCCTGGGGCTCCCGATCCTCGCCTTCGTCCGGCTGCGCTACCCGAACGGCAACTACAAGCCGTTCCACGACCTCCTCGCGGCCACGCCCGAGGTCCTGGAGGCGCACCACGTGACCGGCGACGACTGCTTCGTCATGAAGGTCGCCGCGCGGTCCATGAAGCACCTGGAGGAGGTCTCCGGGAAGATCGGCACGCTGGGCTCGGTGACGACGAGCGTCGTCTACTCCTCCCCCCTCCCCCGCCGCGCGGTCAGCCGCTGACCCCGCTCACCCGCCGGCTCCCGACTCGCGTCGGGGAAGCGGAGATCGAGCGCGCCGTTCAGGGTCTCCTTCCAGAAGCCGATCAGGGAAGCGGTCCACCCTTCCCGGCGCACCGGGACAGCGCCGGTGGGGACGAGGCGGATCAGGGGGCGGGGTCAGGCGCCGGCCGTTTTCTGGCGCACCGTCGATCCCGACCGTTCCTTGACGACCTCCAGTTGGGCCGGGATGCGGCGCCGGAGGTCGCCGACGTGGCTGACGATGCCGACGCTGCGGTCCCGTTCGCGCAGGGAGTCGAGGACGTCGAGCACCTCGTCGAGGGTCTGGTCGTCCAGGCTGCCGAAGCCCTCGTCGATGAAGAGGGTGTCGAGCCGGACGCCGCCCGCCTCGTCGGTGACGACGTCGGCGAGGCCGAGGGCGAGGGCGAGGGAGGCGAAGAAGGTCTCGCCGCCGGAGAGCGTGGCCGTGTCCCGCTCGTTGCCCGTCCAGGCGTCGACGACATGGAGGCCGAGGCCGGCGCGCTTGCCGCCGGAGCGGGCGTCGGAGTGCACGAGGGTGTAGCGGCCGGAGGACATGCGCTGGAGCCGGGCGGTGGCGGCGGCCGCGACCTGTTCCAGGCGGGCTGCCAGGACGTACGACTCCAGGCGCATCTTGCGTTCGTTCTCGGCGGAGGTCCCCGCGGTGAGGCCGGCGAGCCGGGCGACCCGGTCGTACTCCTCGCGCAACGGTCCCAGGCCGCGGACCTCGGCGCCGGCCTGCCGGGAGAGCCGGGCCAGTTCGGCGCCGCGGTCCCGGACGGCGGCGAGGGCCGAGGTGGCGTTCCGCAGGGTGCGTTCGGCGGCGGTGTGCGCGGCGTCGGCGGCCTCCGGGTCGGCGGCCGGGCGTTCGGCGGCGGCCCGGGTCTCCGGCTCGGCGAGCCGGTCGGCGACGGCGGCCGCCTCGGCCTGCCAGGCGTCCAGGCGGTGCTGGAGGGCGCGGTGCCCGCCGTCGTCCAGGAGCGCGGCGGCGGCCTCGGCGGGGGTGTCGAACCCGGCACGGAAGGCGGCGTTCGCGAGCCGGTCGTCGGCCTCCTTCAGACGCTGGGCGCTGAGCGCCTCGGAGCGTACGGTCTCGGCGGCCTCGATCAGGATGGTGATCTTCCGCTCAAGCCGTGAGGCGTGCTCTGCGACGCTCCCGGACTCGCCGCGCCCCCGGGCCACTTCGGCGTCGAGGGCCGTCTGCTCCCGGTCGAGCGCCTCCCGCTGCGAGGTCCGCGCGGCGACGCGCCGCTCGGCGTCCCTCTGTGCCCGCACCCGGCTCTCGTGCTCCCGCTCCGCCCGCGCGAGCGCCTCCCGAAGGCCGTGCGTCTGGGCGGCGAGGGTGTGTGCGTCGGCGTGCAGGCGGGTCAACTCGTCGACTTCGCCGACCAGTTCGTCGACCGTCGGCTCGGGGGCGTCCGCCGCCGACACCTCCGCGCGGGCCGCCGCCCATGCCTCCGCGGTGGCCGCCGCGTCGCGATCGGCGGCTGTGCGGGACTCCTCCGCGCGGGTGAAGAGCTCGTAGGCCGCGTCCTCGGTGGCGCGGTCGACGTGGTCGGCGCCCGTGCGGGCGGGGGCCGGGTGTTCGGCGGAGCCGCAGACCTGGCAGGGCGCGCCGGGGGCGAGGGCCGCGGCCAGTTCGGCGGCGATGCCCTGGAGGCGGCGCGCCTTGATGTCGAGCCACGCCTCGTGCGCTTCGTTGCGGCGCTCGCGCGCGGCCGTGAGCCGGGAGTCGGCGGTGGACGTCTGTCCGGCGAGCGTGTCCCGGCGGCGGGCGGCGGACAGTCGCCGGCGGGCAGGTTCGAGGCGGCCGGCGAGCTGCTCGGCACGCGCGGCGGCCTCCTGGGAGGCCTCGATGCGGGCGGCCAGCTCGGCCCTGCGGGGTTCCCAGCCGCTGAGCCAGCCGCCCGCGTCCTGGAGGATCTCCTCGTCGGCGCGGGCCTGCCGCTCCAGGTCCGTGCGCTCCCCGGCGATCTCCGCGCTGCGCCGCTCCGCCCGCCGCGCGGAGTCGAGCCCGCCCAGCTCCTCGCGCAGTCGCCGCTCCAGGGCGGACAGCTGCTCCGCGCCCGCGTCGGCGAGATCGGCGGGCAGCCGGTCCCGGCTGTTCTCCCGGGCCGCGTGCGCGGCGGCGTGCTCGCGTTCCGCGTCGGCGCGCAGACCGAGGGCGGGAGCGACGAGGTCGGCCTTGCGGGACCGGTCGAGCACCGCCTGCGCACGGTCCCGCTCGGGCCTGCTCGCCTCCAGCGCGTCCTGCCGCCGCCGCGATTCCGCGTACCGTGCCTGACGGTCCGCCAGCTCCCGTTCCTCGTCGAGCACCCTGCGGGCGGCGGCCTGCCGCGACTCGGCGGCCAGAACGGCCGAGTCCGCGATGTCGAGGGCCTCGCGCGCCTCGGAGCGCGCCACGGCCGCCAGGCCCAGGACGGCCTGGGCGAGTCCCGGCTCGCCGGGCCGCTCGTCGACGACGGCTCCGCCGGTGACCTGCGCCATCCGGTGGGCGAGCGCCAGCAGCCGCTCGTCCCCGTCCCGTACCTGCTGCTCGGCCGCGCGCCGCAGATCGGCGAGCCGCTCCTCCACGGCCGCGAACCGGCGGGTGTCGAAGAGCCGTCCGAGCAGCTTGCCGCGCGCCTCCGCGTCCGCCCGCAGAAAGCGCGCGAAATCGCCCTGCGGCAGGAGCACGACCTGGCAGAACTGCTCCCTGCTCATGCCGACGAGCTGGGTGATCTCCTCGCCGATCTCCTGGTGGGAGCGGCTGAGCGCGGCCCACTCGCCGGTGCCGGAATCGTACTCGCGCAGCCAGCTCTGGGCCTTCTCGGTGGTGAAGCCGCCGCCGCGCTTCTTCGGGCGGGGCTGGGCCGGTCGCCGGGTGATCTCCAGCCGCCGCTCGCCCACGGTCAGTTCGAGGGTGACCTCGGTGTACGTACCGGTGGGGGCGTGGTCGCTGCGCAGCGAGGTGCCGGGCGACTGCCGGGCTCCGGGCACGGCTCCGTACAGGGCGTAGCAGACGGCGTCGAGGACGGAGGTCTTACCCGCGCCGGTGGGACCGTGGAGCAGGAAGAGGCCCGCGCTGGACAGCGCGTCGAAGTCGATCTCCTGCGGGGCTCCGAACGGACCGAAGGCGGTGACGGAGAGGCGGTGGAGTCTCACCGGGCGCCCACCTCGCGCTCCCGTACCGCACTGTCCACCCGGACGTCGTCGAAGGCGCCGTGCAGCACGGTCCGTTCGGTGTCGTCGGGTCCGGCGCCGCCCCGCACGTGGGCCACGAAGTCCTCCGCGATCTGCTGGTCGCTGCGGTCGCGCAGCCGCTGGGCGTACGAGGCGAGCGGATCGCTCTCGGTGCGCTCGGGCTCGAAGACCAGGTTGAGCGTGTGCGGGAAGCGCTCGGCGAGCCGGGCCATCGGCTCGGCGGGCCGCACGGGGTCGGTGAGGGTCGCCTCGACCCAGGACTCCTCGTGCCGTACGAGTCCCGGGTCGGCGAGCAGGTCGTCGAGCCGGCCGCGGATCCGGGCCAGGGGCCGGGGCACGGGGCAGTCGACGCGCTCGGCCGCCTCGATCGACCCGTCGGCGCCGAGGTCGACCAGCCACATGCTCTTGCGGTGGTGGACCTCGGAGAAGGAGTACGCGAGGGGTGAGCCGGAGTAGCGGACGCGCGGGGTGACGGTCTGGCTGCCGTGCAGGTGCCCCAGGGCGACGTAGTCGACGCCGTCGAAGACCCCGGCGGGGACGGCGGCGACTCCGCCGACCGTGATGTCCCGTTCGCTGTCGCTCGGTTCGCCGCCCGCGACGAAGGCGTGCGCGAGGACGACGGACCGGGTGCCGGCGGGGCGCGTGGCGAGGTCGGCGCGGACGCGGTCCATGGCTGCGGAGAGCACCGCCTCGTGACTGGCCTTGGTGGCGCCGAACCGCTCGCGCACGAGGGCCGGTTCGAGGTACGGCAGGCCGTAGAGCGCGACGGATCCGTGGGCGTCGTCGAGCACGACAGGGGTCCCGACGCCCGCCGGGTCCGTACGGAGGTGGATGCCGGCCCGCTCGATGAGACCGGCGCCGACGCCCAGGCGGCGGGCCGAGTCGTGGTTGCCGGAGATCATGACGGTCGGCACTCCGGCCTCCGCGAGCCGGTGCAGGGCGGTGTCGAACAGCTCGACGGCGGTGAGCGGCGGCACGGCACGGTCGTAGACATCCCCTGCGACCAGGACCGCGTCCACGTCACGCGTGCGCACCGTGGCCACCAGGTGGTCCAGGAACGCGGACTGGGCGTCGAGCAGGCCGACGCGGTGGAACGACCGCCCCAGGTGCCAGTCCGACGTATGCAGGAATCTCATGATCGAGGAGCGTATCGGTGGGGTCGGACAGTGGCCGGGGCTTCGGGAAATCCGGGGGCGCGCGGGACGGCGCGCAGCGGCCCGGCGCCCAGCGGGACCCCGCGGTCGTCCGGGCGGTCAGGGCGCTCCGAGCAGTCAGGGCGCTCCGGGCGGTCAGCACGCTCCGGGCGGTCCGCACGCTCCGGGCGGTCAGACATCGCCGTACGCCTCGCCGCCCAGGTCCACGCGCGCGGTGCCGGCCGTGACATCGGCGAGCCAGGCCGTGAAGGCCTCCACGTCGGCGTCCGGAAGTCCGATCTCGATGGCGACCGCTTCGCCGTAGCGCACGTCGCGCACGCTCCGGCCCGTCGCCCGCAGGTCGTTCTCCAGCTTGCCCGCGCGCTGGTGGTCGACGGTGACGGTGGCGAGGCGGAAGCGCTGCCGCGTGACGGTGCCGAGCGCGTCCAGGGCCTCCCCGACCACTCCGCCGTACGCCCGGATCAGACCACCCGCGCCGAGTTTCACGCCGCCGTAGTAGCGGGTGACGACGGCGGCGACGTACCGCATCTCGCGCCGCATCAGCATCTGGAGCATGGGGACACCGGCCGTGCCGCCGGGCTCGCCGTCGTCGCTCGCCTTCTGGACGGACGCGTCGGCTCCGACGACGTACGCGAAGCAGTTGTGCGTGGCCGTCGGGTGCTCCTTGCGGATGCGCGCGACGAAGTCCTGCGCCTCCTGCTCGGTCGCCACCGGTGCCAGCGCGCAGATGAAGCGCGAGCGGTTGATCTCGGTCTCGTGCACGCCCTCGCGGGCGAGCGTGCGGTACTGCTCCTGCATCCCGCCACCCTATGCGGCCGGGAACGTCCCTCCGTCCCCCGGTGCCGGGCCCCGCTCCCGCCCGCCCCCGCAGGCCCCCGCGGGCCCCGCGCCCGGCAGCCCGGAGAGCCCGCGGTTAGCCTGCCACCTGGGACCGTGCCCATGCGTCCGTGCCACCGGTACGGCATCCGAGGACGAGGAGACCGACCATGACGACCACCGCCCGCGCAAGCGTGCAGCACGAGGACGAGCGGGTACGGGTCACTCGCTGGGACTTCGAGCCGGGGCAGAGCACCGGTCGCCACGTCCACGCCTACGACTACGTCGTCGTCCCCGTCACCGACGGGCGGACGGACGTGATCGCCCCCGACGGCACGGTCACCTCCTCGCAGCTGCGTGCGGGCGAGTCCTACGCCCGTGGGGCCGGGGCCGAGCACGAGGTCGTCAACGCCGGCGCCCTGCCGCTGGCCTTCGTCGAGGTCGAGATGAAGCGGGCGTAGCCGCCACGGGGCGGGGCAGCGGCGTTCCCCCGGGGGGAATCACCGGTGCCCGTGATCCGTTGTGCTCAGCGACGAGCCACAGGAGGCAGCAGATGAGCGTCGAGACGTCCACCACCGGAGCCACCGAGTCGGACACGGTCCGGAAGATCCTGACCGCCGCGGGCGACACCTGGGCGGTCGTGGGCCTGTCGTCGAACCGGTCGCGCGCCGCCTACGGTGTGGCGGCGGTCCTCCAGCGCTACGGCAAGCGGATCGTGCCCGTGCACCCGAAGGCGGAGACGGTCCACGGCGAGCAGGGGTACGCCTCGCTCGCGGACATTCCGTTCCCGGTCGACGTGGTCGACGTGTTCGTGAACAGCGAGCACGCCGGACAGGTTGCCGACGAGGCGGTGGCCGTCGGCGCCAAGGCGGTCTGGTTCCAGCTGGGCGTGCTCGACGAGGCGGCGTACGCGCGGACCCGCGAGGCGGGGCTCGACATGGTCATGGACCGCTGCCCCGCCATCGAGATCCCGCTGCTCGACCCGCGTCCGGACCTCGGCTGAGCGCCGAGCCGCGGCCGACCGCCGGGCCGCAGCGGACGACCGCGCCACAGCAGACCACCGGACCTCGGCTGACCGCCGGATCTCGGCCGATCGCCGGACACCGCTGACCGCCCGGCCTCGGCCGACGTCGCTGCTCAGCCGGCGGCGACGTCGACGCCGAGACCCTCCAGGACGACGGCGCCGGGCAGTTCGGCGAAGGCCTTGCCCGGCAGGATGAGCTTGCCGCGACGACGTCCGCTGCCGACGAGCACCCAGTCGGTGTCGACGACGGAGGCGTCCACGAGGAGGGGCCAGTCGGCGGGGAGGCCGATGGGGGTGATGCCGCCGTACTCCATGCCGCTCTCGCCGGTCGCGATCGCCATGTCCGCGAACCGCGCCTTGCGGGCGCCCAGGTGACGGCGGACGACGCCGTTGACGTCGACCCGGGTGGCCGAGCGCACGAGGCAGGCGGCCAGGGTCGTCTCCTCGCCCCGCTTCCCTGCGACGATCACGCAGTTCGCCGACCGGTCGAGGAGGTCCTGGTCGTGGTGCTCGACGAAGACGGCCGTGTCGGCGATCTCGGGGTCGGTGTCGACGTACAGGAGCTGGTCCGCCGGGACGCTGCCCTGCCACGCCCGGACGGCCGCGGCGACCGGTTCCGTGAGCAGGTCCAGGCAGTCGGGGGCCGGTACCGCGTTGTCGAAGTCTCCGATGGGTGCGCGCATACCGGCCACGCTAACAAGTGGGGTGCTCCCCCGACTTGGGCGTCTCAGCGGGCGGGCGGAATGGAGACGGCCATCGTCATCTCGGCCGTCTCCGTGCCGTCGTTGCGGTAGGCGTGCGGCACGTTGGCCTCGAAGACCGCGGAGGTGCCGGCCGGGATGCGGTGCTCCTCCCCCTCCACGACGAGGGTCAGTTCCCCGGCCGTGACGTGCAGGAGCTCGGTGGTGCCGTCGGGGTGCGGGTCGGAGGCGCTGCCGTCGCCCGGCATGAGCGTCCAGGACCAGAGTTCCAGCGGGCCGCGCGCCTCGGTGCCGGCGAGGAGGGTCGTGTGGCTGCCGGTGGAGGTGGACCACATGCGCACGGCCTGAGCCGGCGGGACGAGGCGGACGTGGGGGCCCTGCTCGTAGTCGAGGAGGGTGGTGATCGAGACTCCGAGCGCGTCCGCGAGCTTCACGGTGGTGCCGACGCTGGGGTTCGTACGGGCCTGCTCGATCTGGATGATCATGCCGCGGCTGACGCCCGCCCGTGCGGCGAGCGCGTCCAGCGTGAAACCGCGCTCGTTGCGCCACCGCTTCAGGTTCCGCGCGAGGGACTGCGTGAGCTGATCGAGGTCCGACACATTCCGTCCAATATTTTGGATGACAGAGTTCAACAGACTGAACTACGGTGTGGTCTACCGCGGTGTACTCAGCTGTCCACCGCACTGTACTGCGAGACCGCCACCCTGCGAGGATCCATGACTGCGCTGTTCGCCCTGGCCACCGCCCTGCTCTGGGGCCTGGCCGACTTCGGCGGCGGGCTGCTGACCCGGCGCATGCCGGCGCTCACGGTGCTCGTGATCTCGCAGACGATCGCGGTCGTCGTCCTCGGGGCGATCGTGATCGCCACCGGGGCCTGGCGCGAGGTGAGTCCCGAACTCTGGTACGCCGTCGCCGCGGGCCTCGTCGGCCCGGTCGCGATGCTCGCGTTCTACAAGGCCCTGGCGCTCGGACCGATGGGCGTGGTCTCCCCGCTCGGCTCGCTGGGTGTCGTCGTCCCGGTCTCGGTCGGCCTCCTCATCGGCGACCGGCCGGGGTTCCTGCAGTTCGCCGGGATCGGTGTGGCGATCGTCGGCATCGTCCTCGCCGGCGGGCCCGAGCTGCGCGGCGCGCCGGTACAGCGCCAGGCGGTGCTGCTCACGCTGGTCGCGGCCTTCGGGTTCGGCTCGGTGATGGCCCTGATCGCGGAGGCGTCCTCGACCCTGACCGGACTGTTCCTCGCCCTGTTCGTCCAGCGGGTGACGAACGTGGCGGTGGGCGGCGGCGCGCTGTACGTCTCCGTGAAGCGCGGCGGACGGGCGCTGCCCGAGGGCGGCGGGGGGATGAACGTCGTGTGGGCGGCACTCCCCGCGCTCGCCTTCGTCGGTCTCGCGGACGTCGCCGCCAACGGTACGTACTCGATCGCGGCGCAGAACGGGCCGGTGACCGTCGCGGCGGTACTGGCGAACCTCTACCCGGTCGTCACGGCGCTGGCCGCGCGCGGGGTGCTGAAGGAGAGGCTCCGCGCGGTCCAGGCGGCGGGCGCCGGCCTCGCTCTGGTCGGCACGGTGCTCCTCGCGACGGGCTGACGAGATCACCTTCCCCGGGGCGCGCCTCCGGCACCTCGAACCGGCCCGCGCGGCACCCTCGGACCCGCCCGCGGGGGCACCCTCAAGCCCGCCCGCGCGGCACCCCGCCCTCGGGCCGACGACCCTCGGGTCGGTCAGCCCTCCGCGAGGTCCCAGGTGGCGAGCGCGGCGAGCTGCTCGTGCGTCACTCCGTCCGGGATCGGCACCGGTGCCGGCGTCCGCAGCGGCGGCTGCCAGCCCCGCTCCGGGTCCCAGCTGCGCACCACCTTCGCCGGCGCCCCGGCCACCACCGAGTGGTCCGGCACCTCTCCCCGTACGACCGCGCCCGCCGCGACCACCACGTTCCGGCCGAGCCTGGCGCCGGGCAGGATCACCGCGCCCGTGCCCAGCCAGCAGCCGGGTCCGATCTCGACCGGCTCGGAGCGCGGCCACTGCCTGCCGACGGGCTCGTCCGGATCGTCGTAACTGTGGTTGGTCGAGGTGATGTAGACGTACGGGCCGCAGTACGTGTCCGAGCCGATCGTCACCCGGGCGTCGGCGATGACATGGCTGCCGCGCCCCAGGACGACGCCGTTGCCCAGGGTCAGGACCGTGTCGGGCCCGAGGTCGAGTCCGGGCAGCATGCCGGCGGTCAGCGTGACCTGCTCGGCGACGATGCAGCACTCGCCGATCTCGATCCACCGCTCGCCGAAGACCGTCCCCTGCGGGAACGCCAGCCGGGTACCCGCGCCGAGGCGCTTGAAGCGGAGGCGTCCGGGGCTCTCGGCGGTGACGGCACCGGCCTGCTGCACCCAGCGCCATCCGCCCTGCAGGGCGCGGGCGAGAACCCGGCGCCGCCAGGCGGTGAGAGAGGAGAACGTGTTTCTGTTCCTGGGCACCCGCACACGGTAGTCGGCGCCGTCGTGCCTGATCGGCGGGGTGCGCTGTGATGTCCGTCATGGGCCGCGGCTAGGGTGCCGTGGAGGCGTGACGCAATCACGAGGTACCAGGAGCGAACCATGGCAGAGGCGTTGATCAAGGGCGTGGGCGGCAAGGAGCCGCAGGTCGATCCGACGGCCTTCACAGCGCCGACCTCGGTCGTGCTCGGCGATGTCACGCTCGGCGCCCGCGCCAGCGTCTGGTACCACGCGGTGCTGCGGGCGGACTGCGGCCCCGTCGTCGTCGGCGAGGACTCCAACATCCAGGACAACTGCACCGTCCACGTCGACCCGGGCTTCCCGGTCACGATCGGCGACCGCGTGACGGTCGGCCACAACGCGACCGTCCACGGCTGCACCATCGAGGACGACGTCCTGGTCGGCATGGGTGCCACGGTCCTCAACGGGGCCCGCGTCGGCGCCGGTTCGCTGATCGCCGCGCAGGCGCTCGTCCCGCAGGGGATGGAGATCCCGCCGGGTTCGCTGGTGGCCGGTGTCCCGGCCAAGGTCCGGCGCCCGCTGACGGAGGAGGAGCAGGCCGGCATCCGCCTCAACGCGGAGATGTACCTCCACCTGGCCAAGGGCCACGCAGAGGCCTTCCAGGACTGAGGGCCAACGGAGAAGGGCGCGGCGGCCGTGAGGCCACCGCGCCCTCGCGCGTCCGTCCGCGCCGACCTCACCGGTCGGATCAGTCCGCGACCGGTACCGGAACCGGCTCCGCGGCCGGCTCGCTCTCCGCCTTCGTGCCGGGCTGGGTCCCGGTCTGGGCCGCGGCCTTCTTCGCACGGTTCTTCAGGATCAGCATCGAGGTCACGCCGACCAGGACGGCGAGCACCAGACCCAGCCACGAGAAGCGCTTGAGCCACGCCTCGGCGACGATGCCCACCGAGTAGATGACGGCGGTCGTGCCGCCCGCCCAGAGGATGCCTCCGAAGACGTTGGCGATCAGGAACTTCCAGTACGGCATCTTCAGCACGCCCGCGAGCGGTCCGGCGAAGATCCTCAGCAGGGCGACGAAGCGGCCGAAGAAGACCGCCCACATGCCCCACTTCTCGAAGGACCGCTCGGCCAGCGCGATGTTGGCCTCGCTGAAGTGCTTGGGGAACTTCTTGCCCAGCCAGGCCAGCAGCGGGCGCCCGCCCCTGCGGCCGATCGCGTACCCGATCGAGTCGCCGATGATGGCGCCGGCCGTGGCGCAGGCGCCGAGGACGTACGGGTTGATGTCACCGTGCTGGGAGGCGAGCAGGGCCGAGCTGACGAGGACGATCTCGCCGGGCAACGGGATCCCCAGGCTCTCGAGCCCGATCACCACACCCACCAGTGCGTAGATCGCGCCCGCGGGGATCGTCTCCAGCCACTCCTGGACGTGCAACGCGGATTCCTCCCGTTCGAAGGCGCGCGCCGCGTCGCGCACGCCGGGGCAGCCTACCTGGTCGTGCGACGACGCCCGGCCGCCCGGCGCGTGCATCGACGGCGGTCGCGGCGGGCCCGCGGCGACACGCTCCGCGGCGACGACGGCTCAGGGGCCGGGGCGTGCTCCGCCGCACGCGCGCGACCCCGACCGCACCCCGACCGCACCCCGACCGCGCCCCGGACGGCCCACCGCCCAGGGCCCGCGTCGTCGCCCTTGGCCGGGCGCGGTCCGCGGGTCCGGGGCGCGGCTAGTCGTCCGTTACTTCCCCTGGCCGTTCGGGCGCAGGGTCCAGACGACCGTCATCTCGCCCGTCACGGCGCCGTCCTCGCGGGTGATCGCGATGTGGACCGGGAACTCCGGGCGCTCGCCCGCGTCGAGTTCGGCGACGACCTCGACGGCCGGGCGGCCGAGGGTGGCGGTGGCGGTGACGACGCCCATGGCCAGCTTCTTGTAGCCGATCTCGGCGGTGACCGCGAGCGGGACCGCGCGGTTCAGCTGGTCGCCGAAGGCGGCCAGGACGATCGCGCCACTGGCCGACTCGGCCAGGGTGAACATGGCTCCGGCGTGCGGGCCGCCGACGTGGTTGTGGTAGTCGGCCTGGTCCGGCAGGCGGACGACGGCTCGCTCGGGCGTGGTCTCCAGGAACTCGAGGTTCAGGGTCCTGGCCATGGGGACGGTCGCGGCGAGCATCTCGCCGACGGACATCTGGTCTGCGCTCATGGCGGCGATGTTACCCACGGGTAGCAGAGAAGGCCATCCCGCCTGCACCACACCCTCACGGGGGCGGGCGTAGCACGGTTCCGGCCGCACCTCTATGGTTACTGGCCATGTGGCCAGGACAGCAGCCGCCCGGGGGCGAGCAGAACCCGCAGGACCAGAGTCAGAACCCCTATCAGCAGTCGGGGTACCAGCAGCCCAACCCGTACCAACAGCCCGGCTACCAGCAGCAGCCCGGGTACCCGCAGCAGCCGCCGGCCCAGCCGCCCACGCAGCCCGGTTACCCCCAGCAGCCCGCGCAGCCCGGCTCCCAGCAGCCCAACCCGTACCAGCAGCCGACCGTGCCGCAGTACCAGGTCCCGGGCGCGCCCCAGGGCGGACCCGGCGACGGCAAGAAGAAGCAGACGACCCTGATCGCCATCGTCGCCGCGACCGCCGTGGTCGTCACCGCCGGCGTCACCGGGTTCCTGGTCCTCGGCAACGACGACAAGAACACGAAGGCGGGGGGCGACGACCCGAAGCCGACCGTCTCGGCCCCCACCTCCGGCGGCTCGGGTGAGCCGTCCACCTCCCCCTCGCTCGACAACCCGCGTGACGACGCCGCGCTGCAGCCGACCATCCCGGGCTGGAAGGTCGTCCACAACCCGAAGTACGGCACGCTCTTCGACGTACCTGCCGACTGGGAGCTCCTCAAGCCCGGCTCCGTCACGTTCTTCGAGGACGAGAAGAAGGGCGACGGCACTCCGGTCGTCACCATGTCCGCGCCCGTGCGCTACAAGAGCAAGTGGTGCACGCTCGACACGAACAAGGACGGCTCCGAGGAGCACTGGGGTCTGAGCAGCGCCGGCACCAAGGGCGGTCAGGGGGCCAAGGACACCGCCGAGGCGGCGTTCAACGAGGCCGGCAACTGGGTGTGGGCGGGTTACGCCCAGCACATGCCCAAGGGGACCATCAAGATCACCAAGGCGGTGCCGTACACCACCACGTCCGGCCTCGCGGGCCACGTCGCGACGGCGACCGCCCCGGGGATCAAGAAGCGGAACAACTGCGAGTCGGACGGCAAGTCCCTCGCGTTCTCCTTCAAGAACGCCAAGGGCGACTTCTCGTCGTTCGTGCTCTACGGGGCGGACGGCGTGAAGGACGAGCTGGCGGACGCCACGATCCAGAAGATCCTCGCCACGGTGAGGCTGGCCCCGGAAGCGTCCTGACGGGCGGAGCCGAACGGCGCACGGGCGAAGGCGGCAGGAGAACGAGCAGCCGGAGAACGGGCCGCCGGAGAACGAGCGGCCGGACGGCGAGCTGACGGGTAATCCGTTTGGCAGGAGGCGGCGTCGCCGGGGATAGTCCCGGAGTGAGTACTGTCGCCGCCTCCCCCCGCACGCCGCGCTCCCGCCGTCCCGAATGGGCAGGCCGCAACTACATCCTGCTGACCGCCGCCGCGATCGTCACCAACCTGGGCACCCACGGCGCCCTGATCGCGGCGGCGTTCGCGGTGATCCAGACCGGCGGCGACGGCGGAGACGTGGGGCTCGTCGCGGCGGCCAGGACACTGCCGCTCGTCCTCTTCCTCCTCATCGGCGGCGCCGTCGCCGACCGGATACCCCGGCACCGCGTGATGGTCGCCGCCAACGCGCTGAACTGCGTCTCGCAGGGCGCCTTCGCCGTTCTCGTCCTCGCCGGCGAACCGCAGCTGTGGCAGATGATGCTGCTGACCGCGCTGTGCGGAACGGGCCAGGCCTTCTTCAGCCCGGCGGCCGAGGGCATGCTGATGTCGAGCGTCAGCGGCGAGCAGGTCAGCCGGGCCTTCGCGCTCTTCCGGATGGCGATGCACGGTGCCGGCATCGGCGGGGCCGCGCTCGGCGGCGCGATGATCGCCGCCGTCGGCCCCGGCTGGGTCCTCGCCATCGACGCGGCCGCGTTCGCCGTCGCCGGTGCGCTGCGCGCCTTCCTCGACGTCAGCCACATCCGCGAACGCGAGGCGGGCGGCGGACTCCTCGCCGATCTCCGCGAGGGCTGGCAGGAGTTCATCGGGCGGCCCTGGCTGTGGTCGATCGTGGCGCAGTTCTCCATCGTCGTGGCCCTGGTCGGCGCGGCCGAGTCGGTGTACGGACCGCTGGTCGCCCGGGACGAGCTGGGCGGCGCCAGGCCCTGGGGGCTCGCGCTCGCCGCGTTCGGCGTCGGTACGCTCAGCGGCGCGCTGCTGATGATGCGCTGGAAGCCGCGCCGGATGCTGCTGGTCGGCACCCTGGGCGTCTTCCCGATCGCCCTGCCCTCGGCGGCGCTCGCGGTGCCGCTCGACGTGGTCGGGCTCTCGGCGGCCATGTTCGTCAGCGGGGTCGCCATCGAGGTGTTCGGCGTGGCGTGGATGACGACGCTGCACCAGGAGATCCCGGAGGAGAAGCTGTCCCGGGTCGCCGCGTACGACTGGTTCGGATCGACGGCCATGCTCCCGCTGTCCACGGCCCTGGCGGGCCCGGCGGAGAGCGTCTTCGGGCGGAGCCAGGCGCTGTGGGGTTCGGCGGTCCTGATCGTGGTCGTGACGGCGCTGGTGCTGTTCGTCCCGGACGTCAGGAACCTGACGCGCCGCACGAAGCGGATCGCCTCCGGTCCCGCCGCTCCTCTTCCGCCGGAGCAGGCACCCACGGGTGCGGGCACGGACGCGGTCCGCTGACCGTCACCCCACGCTGAACGCCCCGTCCGGCGGTACGGGGGACGGCACGGCATCCGGGTCGCCGACCGGCCGGGCGTCGCCGGTGAAGCGTGTCAGGGTGTCGCCGTACTCCACCCGCGCGGGGAACGCGTCCGCCGCCGCACGCCGGGCCAGTCGGATCGTGTCGATCTCCCGGTCGGAGGCGACGAGGACGGCGTTGCCGAAGCGGCGGCCGCGCAGCACGGCGGGCTCGGCGATCAGGGCCAGTTCGGGGAAGACGGCCGCGAAGGTGGCCAGTTGGGAGCGGAGGAAGGCGAACGGCGCCCCGTCGGCCAGGTTGGCCGCGTAGATCCCGCCCGGCCGCAGCACCCGTCGTGCCTCGCGGGCGTACTCCACGGAGGTCAGGTGCGCGGGGACGCGCGAGCCCCCGAAGACGTCGGCGACGAGCACGTCCGCCGACGCGGCGGGCGCGCTCTCCAGCCAGGCCCGGGCGTCGGCGCCGTGCACGGTCACACCGGAGCCCTCCGGCAGCGGCAGATGCTCGGTGATCAGGTCGAGCAGGCCCCGGTCGGCCTCCACCACGTCCTGGCGGGAGCCGGGGCGGGTGGTCGCGACGTACCGGGGCAGGGTGAGCGCGCCGCCGCCGAGGTGCAGGACGGCGAGCGGTTCGCCCTCGTCGGCGGCGCTGTCGAGGACGTGGGCCAGCCGGCGCGCGTACTCGAACTCCAGGTACGCCGGATCGTCCAGGTCGACGTACGACTGTGGCGCGCCGTCGACCGTGAGCAGCCAGGCCCGCTCGCGGTCGACGTCGGGCATGAGCCGGGCGGTGCCGCCGTCGACGTCCCGGATGACGGGTATCTGCTCGTTCACGCTCTCATTGTGCCCGCGGACCACGGACCGCCTCCGCGTGGGAGGCGGGCACGGGCCCGTCCGGCACGAGCCCGACCGGCACGGGCCCGACGTGCACGAGTGGCGGTGGGCCCGCACTCCATGGATGCGGAGTGCGGGCCCCCGCCCGTACGCGTGCGGTCAGTCCACCGTCGTGACCGTGCCCGCGCCGACAGTGCGGCCGCCCTCGCGGATGGCGAAGCCGAGGCCGGGCTCCAGCGGTACGTCACGTCCGAGCTCGACGGTCAGGGTGACCGTGTCGCCCGGGCGCGCGACGGCCCGCTCGCCCAGGTCGACGTCGCCGACGACGTCCGCGGTCCGGATGTAGAACTGCGGCCGGTAGCCGGTGGAGACGGGGGTGGTGCGACCGCCCTCCTTCGCCGACAGGACGTAGACCTGCGCGGTGAACCGCCGCCGCGGGACCACGCTGCCGGGCGCCGCCACGACGTGCCCGCGGCGGACCGTGTCGCGTGCGACACCGCGCAGCAGCAGGGCCACGTTGTCGCCGGCCTCGGCGGACTCCATGGGCTTGCCGAAGGTCTCCACGCCGGTGACGACCGTCTCCGTCTCCGCGCCGAGCACCTCCACACGGTCGCCGACCCGCACCGTCCCGCGCTCGACCGCGCCGGTGACGACGGTGCCGCGGCCCGTGATGGTGAGCACGTTCTCGACGGACAGCAGGAACGGGGCGTCCACATAGCGCACCGGCATCGGTACGTAGGTGTCCACGGCGTCCAGCAGCGCCTCGATCGAGGCGGTCCAACGTGGGTCCCCCTCCAGGGCCTTGAGCCCGGAGACGCGGACGACGGGGACGGCGTCGCCGCCGTAGCCGTGCGCGGACAGCAGCTCGCGGACCTCCAGCTCGACCAGGTCGGTCAGCTCGTCGTCCCCGGCGTCGGCCTTGTTGAGCGCGACGACGATGTGGTCGACGCCGACCTGGCGGGCGAGCAGGACGTGCTCCGCCGTCTGCGGCATGATCCCGTCGAGCGCGGAGACGACGAGGATCGCCCCGTCGAGCTGGGCGGCGCCCGTGACCATGTTCTTGACGTAGTCGGCGTGACCGGGCATGTCGACATGGGCGTAGTGGCGGGTGTCGGTCTCGTACTCGACGTGCGCGATGTTGATCGTGATGCCGCGCTGCGCCTCCTCGGGCGCGCGGTCGATCCGGTCGAAGGGCACGAACGTGCCCGTCCCGCGCTCGCTGAGAACCTTGGTGATGGCGGCGGTGAGGGTGGTCTTGCCGTGGTCGACGTGGCCCATGGTGCCGATGTTCAGGTGCGGCTTGGTGCGCACGTACGCCGTCTTGGACATGGTTCGCTCGTTCCTTGAGCTCGAAGCGTGTGAGGGGACCCCGGGGCCGGACCGACCCTCCCCCTGCGGGGTCCGCCGGACGATCCGGGGAGGGTCAGCTTCGGGCGCCGTCGAATGCGGCTGCCGTGCCGGGAACGAGGAGATCGGCAGCCTTCGGCGCGGCCGCGACTGCGGGCCGTGCTGCGAGGAAGGCGTACCGGAACATGCCCACGATCATCCCGGGACGGGGGACGGCCGTCGAACGATTTTCTGCCGAGCGGGAGTTCAGAGGTGCTTGAGCGCCTCGCGCACGGAGAGCGGGGCGAGCCTCTCCCGGTTGCCGTCGACGAACGCGCGCACCTCGTCGGGGCCGGTCTTCGCGTACTCGCGCAGGGCCCAGCCGATCGCCTTGCGGAGGAAGAAGTCCGTGTCCGGGGCCCGGCGCAGGCAGTAGGCGAACAGCCGCTCGGTGTCGGTGGCGCCCTTGAACCGGAGTTGGTGGAGCAGCGCGGTGCGCGCGACCCAGAGGTCGTCGTCCTCGATCCACTCGTCCATCCGCGCGGCGAGCCCCGGGTCGGCGGCGACGAGACCTCCGACGACGTGGGCGGCGAGGTGGTCGACGGTGTCCCACCAGGATTCGGTGGTGACGAGATGCCGGGCGACGGGCAGGAAGCCGGAGGAGCAGCTCTTGACGTGGCGGCGCAGGTAGTCGACGCCGAAGTAGTGGTACTCGCGCTCCGGGAGGGCGAAGCAGCGCAGCGCGACGGCCGCGCAGTCCGCCTCGTCGGGGCGCGGGGTGCCCTCCAGGACGGTACGGGACAGGGCGCGCCGCTCGGGGGTGCGGATGCCGAGGAAGGGGGCGACGCCCTTCATGTACGCCACCATCTCCTGGGCCCTGAAGGGGTCGCCGGCAGCGGGATAGATCTCGGTGAGGCGTTCGAGCACCGTGTCGGCGAGGGCGCTGGCGGGGACGGCGGGCGGCGCGGACGTCATACGGCTCACAGTACGGCGGATGACGGACATTACGGCGATCACATGGGTGGTTCGGTTACTCTCCCCGGATGCTCGACCCCGTCACCCGGCCGCCGGGCTCCCTCGCTCTGCGCTGCTCCCGGGCTCTGCTCTCGCCCTGGTCGCGGCTGTCCCTGCTCGCGGCGCTCCTCGTCGGCGCGGCGACGACCGTGGTCCTGTACGAGCCACAGCGGCTGCTCGCGGCCGGCTGGCCGCCGCAGGCGAGCGGTGCGGGCGCGGTGGTGCTGTTCGGTCTGGCGTACGGCGTGTGCACCGCCGCGTTCGTGCCGAGGCCGATCCTGAACCTGGCGGCGGGCGCGCTGTTCGGTACGCAGGCGGGGCTGGCGGCCGCGGTGGCCGGGACGGTCCTCGGGGCGGGCATCTCGTTCACGCTGGGGCGGCTGCTGGGGCAGGGCGCGCTGCGGCCGCTGTTGCGGGGGCGCTGGCTGACGGCCGCGGACGGGCAGTTGAGCCGGCACGGCTTCCGCTCGATGCTGGCGATCCGGCTCTTCCCCGGGGTGCCGTTCGCGGCGGCCAACTACTGCGCGTCCGTCTCGCGCATGGGGTACGCGCCGTTCCTGCTGGCCACCGGCCTCGGATCGATCCCGAACACGGCGGCGTACGTGGTGGCGGGCAGCCAGGCCGGGTCGCCGACGTCGCCCGCGTTCCTCGTCTCGATGGGCTTCATCGTCGTGTCCGGCCTGGGCGCGGCGGCCGTGGCGTGGCGCAAGCGCCACGGCCTGCGGGCCCGGGCGGGGGCGGCAGCCGACCAGGCCCCCGCCGCCCCCGCACCGGCGCGCCCTCTGGAACCGGCGGGATCCCCGAAGGCCGGCTGACCCGGAGGGCGCCCTGCCTCAGAGCGCCTCGACGATCATCGCGTTCGCCAGGCCGCCCGCCTCACACATGGCCTGGAGGCCGTACCGCGCGCCCCGCGCGCGCAGGGCGTGGACCAGGGTGGTCGTCAGGCGGGTGCCGCTCGCGCCGAGCGGGTGGCCGAGCGCGATGGCGCCGCCGTGGACGTTGACCTTGGCCGGGTCCGCTCCGGTCTCCTGCTGCCAGGCGAGCACGACGCTGGCGAACGCCTCGTTGATCTCGAAGAGATCGATCTCGTCCAGGCCGAGTCCGGCCCGGCGCAGCACCTTCTCCGTGGCGGGGATGACGCCGGTGAGCATGAGCAGCGGGTCGGAACCGGTCACCGCGAAGCTGTGCAGCCGGGCGAGCGGCCGCAGGCCGAGCCGCTCGGCGGTCTCGGCGGCCATGACGAGCACGGCCGAGGCTCCGTCGTTGGTGGGGCTGCTGTTGCCGGCCGTCACCGACCAGTCGATCTGCGGGAAGCGCTCGGCGAATCCCGGGTCCTCGAAGGCGGGCCGGAGTCCGGCGAGGATCTCGGGCGTCGTCGTGGGCCGCACGGACTCGTCGCGCCGGACCTCTCCGTAGGGAACGACCTCCGCGTCGAAGAGCCCGGCCTCCCAGCTCCGCGCGGCCTTGGCGTGCGAGGCGGCGGCGAACTCGTCCATCGCCTCCCGCCCGATCGACCACTTCGCGGCGATCAGCTCCGCGCTGATGCCCTGCGGCACGAGGCCCTCGGGGTACCGCGCGGCGACACCCGGTCCGAAGGGGTCGGCGCCGGGCGGCACGTTCGACCACATCGGTACCCGGCTCATCGACTCGACCCCGCAGGCGACGGCGATGTCGTACGCCCCCGAGAGCACGCCCTGGGCCGCGAAGTGCACCGCCTGCTGGGAGGAGCCGCACTGCCGGTCGACGGTGGTGGCGGGCACGGACTCGGGGAATCCGGCGCCGAGCCAGGCGTACCGGGTGGTGTTCATGGCCTGTTCGCCGACCTGGTCGACCGTTCCGCCGATGACGTCGTCGACGAGCGCGGGGTCGATGCCGCTGCGGTCGATCAGCGCCTTGAGGGTGTGGGAGAGCAGGGCGACGGGGTGGACCTGGGAGAGGGCGCCGGTGGCCTTCCCCCTGCCCATGGGCGTACGGACTGCTTCGACGATGACGGCGTCGCGCATGATGACGGCTCCTCGCTCACCTGATGAGTTGGAAAACTGGACCTACACCTGCCAGTAACATAGCCCAGTCGGTTTGATTTTCAAACCGTCCCGTGTCCGCTCCCTTAGGCTGGGCGCATGAAGGCCGCCCCCCGCCCCTGCTCGATCGCCGACACCCTCGCCCTCGTCGGTGAGAAGTACGCGCTGCTGGTGATGCGCGAGATCTCGCTCGGCGTTCACCGCTTCGACCGCATCGCGCGGAACACCGGCGCCCCGCGCGACATCCTCACCGCGCGCCTCAAGCGGCTCGTGGAGGCGGGGATCGTGGAGAAGGTGCCGTACAGCGAGCGCCCGGCGCGCTTCGAGTACCGCGCCACCCTCGCCGGGAAGGAGCTGCAGCCCGTCCTGCTGACGCTGATGGCCTGGGGCGACCGGCATCTGAACGGCGACGACCGCCCGGTGCTCCTGGAACACAGCTGCGGCGAGGTGCTCAGCCCGCGCGTCGTCTGCGCCTGCTGCGGCGGCGAGGCGGACCCCGCCAGCCTGACCCACCATGTGCGGTCACCCGGCTGGACGACGAAGGGCCCTGTGGAGACCTGAGATCAAGGGCTTCACCCAGGGACGGTACGCTGCGCAACGACCGGCGGCCGATCTCCGATCCGACCGCCTCTTCTGACCGCACGAGCACATTCGGGACGGCCCTAGCCCCATGAGTTGGTTCGAATCATTCATCCTCGGACTCGTCCAGGGGCTGACGGAGTTCCTTCCCATCTCCTCCAGCGCGCACCTCCGCCTCACCGCCGCGTTCGCCGGCTGGGAGGACCCGGGAGCGGCCTTCACCGCGATCACGCAGATCGGTACGGAGACCGCGGTCCTGATCTACTTCCGCAAGGACATCGCCCGGATCGTCTCGGCGTGGTTCCGCTCGCTCCGCGACAAGTCGATGCGCGGCGACCACGACGCGCAGATGGGCTGGCTGGTCATCGTCGGCTCGATCCCGATCGGCGTGCTCGGTGTGACGCTGAAGGACCACATCGAGGGCCCGTTCCGCGATCTGCGGCTGATCGCCACGACCCTCATCGTGATGGGCATCGTCCTCGGGGTCGCGGACCGGCTGGCCGCCCGCGACGAGGCCGGCGGCCGGCACCGCGCGGCCCGCGAGCGCAAGACGCTCAAGGACCTCGGCGTGCGCGACGGCCTGATCTACGGCATCTGCCAGGCGATGGCCCTGATCCCCGGTGTCTCCCGTTCGGGCGCGACGATCTCCGGCGGTCTGCTGATGGGCTACACCCGCGAGGCGGCGGCCCGCTACTCGTTCCTGCTCGCCATCCCCGCCGTACTGGCCTCGGGCGTCTTCGAGCTGAAGGACGCCACCGAGGGCGGCCATGTGTCCTGGGGCCCGACGATCTTCGCGACGATCATCGCGTTCGCCGTCGGTTACGCCGTCATCGCCTGGTTCATGAAGTTCATCACGACCAAGAGCTTCATGCCGTTCGTGATCTACCGGATCGCACTGGGCATCCTGCTCTTCATCCTGGTCGGCACGGACACCCTGAGCCCGCACGCGGGCGAGTCCGGCAGCTGACCCGGCCAGGCCCCGGCCGACTCCGGCAGGCGCCGCCCGACTGCGCCGGGGCCGACCCCGCCGGGCGATCTTCGGGTGCGCGTCGCACCCTGGAACCATGGCCTGGCAACCCCCCATCGTCGTGCACCGCCCGTCCCCCGACGGCGGGCGGCGCGTCACCGTCCGCGGCCAGATCGTGGGCCTGGCGCACAACGACACCGACCTCGTCGAGTTCCTGCGCCGAGCGGGGCTCGAGGACGCCGACATGATCCTCGACGACCCCCACCTGGTGGAGTGGCGCGGCGGCCGCCCGCACCGGTGGGAGGCGGCCTGAGGCCGGCTCCCCGGCCCGTCAGGCCTCGGGGTCGTACGGCACCCGGGCGATCTCGCGGACGCCGCCGAGGGTCCCCCACTCGTTCCGGCCGAGCCGGGTCAGCGGGCGCATCAGCGTGATCTCGGGGTGACCGTCCACCATCACGGACTCGTCCACCGCCGCGTGCACCACCCGCCCGAAGACGACGGTCGAGTCCCCGATCCGCAGCGTGCTGTGCAGTTCGCACTCCAGCGCGACCGGCGAGGACGCCACCCGGGGCGGCTTGACCCGCAGACTCGGCTCGCGCTCCACCCCGCAGGCGTCGAACTCGCTCACGCCGCGCGGGAAGTCCGTCGCCGTGGCGTTGATCTGCTCGAAGAGCGGCTCGGGGGACAGGTTCACGACGAACGCGCCCGTGTCCTCGATGTTCCGCAGCGAGTCCTTGCGGCCCACCGAGGTGAACTGCACCACCGGCGGCGTGACCGAGGAGATCGTGAAGAAGGAGTGCGGTGCGAGATTGTCGGTCCCGTCGGCCGACGTCGTGGAGATCCAGGCGATGGGCCGGGGCACGACGGTGGCGGTGAGCAGCCGGTAGAAACTGTTCCGGTCACTGCGGTCGGGATCGAAGTCGATACGCATGCCGAGAAGTATGACCGGTATCCGACCACGCCTCCGACGCACGGCTCTTGGCGCCCCGCCTCCGCTGCCCGACACTGAAGCGATGACGCAGCGCGTGGACCTCGCGACCGTGATGGACCGGATGGCCATCGACGACCTCGTCACCGGGTACGCGGTGGCCGTGGACGACTCCGACTGGGCGGGCTACCGGGCGCTGTTCACCCGCGACGGCCGGGCCGACTACCGCGGCTCCGGCGGTGTCGAGGGCCCCGCGACCGAGGTCGCCGACTGGCTCGCGGAGACGATGCGGCTCTTCCCGGTGCGCCAGCACCTCATCGTGAACCGCCGGGTCCGGATCCAGGACCTCGGCGGCTACCCGGGCGACAGCGCGGACGTCCGCGCCGACTACGTGAACCCGATGCGCTTCGAGTCGGGTGAGGACTTCGTCTGCGGCGGCCGCTACACGTTCACGCTGACCAGGACGGACGCCGGCTGGCGGCTGCGCTCCGTGGTCGTCGAGGAGAAGTGGCGCCGCCTCTGACGGCCGTACGGCCGTAGGGGTCGTCCGGTCGTGGCGCCCGTGGGGCCGCGGCGGTCGTACGGCGCACACTGGAGGCGACACCTGGAGGCGACGCCGCATGCGGAATCCGTTCGGCCGTCGCGACAGCGAGGGCGCGCCCGGCAGCGACACGAACACCGGCACGGGCACGGGCTCCGGGGCGGACACCGCCACGGGTTCCGGGGCAGGCGCGGGAACCGGCACGGGCTCCGGGGCGAACACCGGAACCGGCACGGGCTCCAGGACGGACACGGGAAACGGCCCCGGCACGGGCTCCGGGGCGGACACCGGAACCGGCCCCGGCGCGGGCGCCCGTGCCGACCGTGACACCGGCGCCCGCACCGGTCCGCGCCCGGTGCCCGTGACGTCGCACCGCGCCGCCCGCGCCGTGCTCGCGGTCGTCGCCGGCGCCCTGCCCGCGCTGGCGTTCCCGGAGGCCGGGCTGTGGTGGCTCGCCTATGTCGCGCTCGTTCCCTGGCTGCTGCTGCTCCGCACCGCGCCCACCGCGCGCCGGGCGGCGCTCGAGGGCTGGCTGGGCGGCGTCGGGTTCGTGCTCGCCGTGCACCAGTGGCTGATGCCGAGCCTGCACGTGTTCATCCTCGTCATCGCCGCGCTGCTCGGTCTCCTGTGGCTGCCGTGGGGGTGGCTCGTCCGCGCGATGCTCGGAGACGGTCCTTCCGGCCTGCGCGCGGCCGCCGCGATCCTCGTCGTCCCCTCCGGCTGGCTGCTCATCGAACTCGCCCGGTCCTGGGAGGGCTTGGGCGGGCCCTGGGGGCTCCTCGGCGCCAGTCAGTGGCAGATCGCCCCGGCGCTCCGCCTCGCCTCGGTCGGCGGCGTCTGGCTGGTCTCGCTGCTCGTGGTGGCGGTCAACACCGCTGTGGCTCTGCTCGTGGTGTCGACGGCTGCCGTTCGACTGACGGGCCTGGTCGGCCTCGTGGTGTGCGCCCTCACCGTGGGCGTGGTCTGGTGGGGCGTCGCACCACCACGCGAGCAGGGCACGGCGCGGATCGCCGTCGTCCAGCCGGGGGTGTACGACGGGGTGGCCGGGGCCGAGCAGAGGTTCGCCCGGGGTGAGGCACTCACCCGGGAGCTCGTCGGCCAGGACCTCGACCTGGTCGTCTGGGGCGAGAGCAGCGTCGGCGCGGACCTGACCGCGCGCACCGACCTCGCGGCCCGGCTGTCCGCCCTGTCGCGTGCCGTCGACGCCCCGATCCTGGTCAATGTGGACGCCCGCCGCTCCGACCGGCCGGGCATCTTCAAGAGCAGTGTCCTGATAGGGCCGCAGGGGCCGACGGGCGACCGGTACGACAAGATGCGGCTCGTACCGTTCGGCGAGTACATCCCGGCGCGCCCGGTGCTCGGCTGGGTGACCTCGGTCGGCAAGGCGGCGGGCGAGGACCGGCGGCGCGGGACGGAACCGGTGGTGATGACCCTGCCGCCCGAGGACGGTCGGCCGCCGCTGCGGATCGGCCCGCTGGTCTGCTTCGAGTCGGCGTTCCCCGACATGAGCCGCCGGCTGACCCGCGACGGCGCCGACGTGCTCGTCGCCCAGTCGGCGACGTCGACCTTCCAGAACAGCTGGGCGCCCGCCCAGCACGCCTCGCTGGCGGCGCTGCGCGCGGCGGAGTCCGGGCGGCCGATGGTGCACGCGACGCTGACCGGTGTCAGTGCCGTGTACGCCCCGGACGGCGGCCGGGTCGGCGCCCCCCTGGGCACCGACCGGAGCGCGGCCGCCGTCTACGACGTACCGCTCGCGCGGGGGACGACGGGCTACGTCCGGTACGGCGACTGGGTGTTGTACGGCGCTCTCAGCGTCCTGGCCGCGCTCTGCGCCGCCGAGGGCATGGGCGCCCTCAGGAGGCCTGCATCAGAGCTTCGCGCACCACGCGCTCGCACAGCTCGTGGGTCGCGAGGGCGTCGCGAGCGCTGAGCGTCGTGCCGTCCCGTACCGCGTCGAGGAAGGCCAGCACGGCCTGCTCGATACCGCGCTGACGGGCCACCGGCACCCAGTCGCCGCGCCGGCGGGTCGTCGGCTGCCCCTTGTGGTCGACGATGTCCGCGAGGTTGAGGACCTGACGCTTGGTGTCCTGGCCCGAGACCTCCAGGATCTCCTCGGTGGAGCCGTTCATCCGGTTCATCATGCCGATGGCGGTGAATCCGTCGCCGGAGAGCTGGAGCACGACGTGGTGCATGAGCCCGTCCCTGATCCGGGCGCGTACGTCGGTGTGCTCGACGTCTCCCGGCAGCAGGAAGCGCAGGGTGTCGACGACGTGGATGAAGTCGTCGAGGACGAGGGTGCGCGGGTCCTCGGGCATGCCGACGCGGTTCTTCTGCATGAGGATCAGCTCGCGCGGGTGGTCCAGGCACTGCGCGTAGCCGGGGGCGAGCCTGCGGTTGAAGCCGACGGCCAGGCTCACCCGGCGCGCCTCGGCGAGCTCCACGAGCCGTTCGGAGTCGGCGTATTCGTACGCCAGCGGCTTGTCGACGTACGTCGGTACGCCCGCCTGCAGGAGCCGGGCGGTGATCTCGGGGTGCGCGTCCGTCGGCGCGTGCACGAACGCCGCGTCGAGCCCCGCGGCGAGCAGCGAGTCGAGGTCGCCGTGACGCTGGTCGCCGGGCACGCGGTGGATCTCGGCGACTCGGTCCAGGGTGGTCTTCGTCCGTGTCTGGAGGTGGAGTTCGACCCCGGGGAGGGCGGCGAGGACGGGGAGATATGCCTTCTGAGCGATGTCGCCGAGTCCGATGCAGCCGACCTTCACGGGGTCTCCCTAGCGCTTGTTGGGGTGCTCTCTTCGACGGCGTACGGCCCGCCGTTCGCGCTGGTCAGCTTACGCGGGCACGCTCGTCGGCGAGCGGGGGCCGCCAGTCGGCGATGCCGTCGAAGCCGCGCAGCACGAGCCCGGGGCCGAACCGCGAGACTGCGGCGATGAGCGCGTTGCGCAGGGCGACGGCGGGTGGGGCGGTCAGCAGGGTCAGCCGGCCGGTGCGGGCGGCCTTGCGGACGATCGCGGTGGTGCGCGGCAGCCGGTCGGCGGTGTACGCGGCGAGGGCGCGGCTCGGCGGAGTTCCCCGGGCGACGTGGTGGGCGAGGACGATCGCGTCCTCGATGGCCTGGTTGCCGCCCTGGCCGAGGGTGGGCTGCATGGCGTGGGCGGCGTCGCCGAGCAGGGCGACACGGCCCCGGTGGAAGGCGGGCAGGGGGTCGATCAGGTGGTGGACGTCGTTCCGCAGCACGCCGGCCGGGTCGACGGCGGCGAGGATCCCGGGAACCGGGTGGTGCCAGTCCCCGAAGAGGCGGAGGAGTTCGGCCCTCTCGTCGTCGGGGGCGTGGGCACCTTCCGGGGCGGCGGCCATCGCGTAGGCGTAGATCCGGCCGTCCTTGAGGGGCTGGGTGCCCCAGAGGCGGCCGGCGCCCCAGGTCTCGTGCGGGGCGAAGGGCCGGTCGGGGGCGGGGACGACCACGCGCCACGTGGTGAAGCCGGAGTAGGCGGGGCCGGGGTGGCCGGGGAAGAGGGCGCGGCGGAGCGTGGAGTGGATGCCGTCGGCGCCGACGACCAGCTCGGCCTCGATCTCTTCGCCGGCGTCCCCGTCGGCGGTCCTGACGACGGCGGGCCGTCCTTCGTCGCCGGGGTCGACGAGGGACGCGGCGGCTCCGGTCCGTACGACCCCTTCGGGAAGGGCGGAGGTGAGGATCTCGACGAGGGTGGCGCGGTGCAGCAGGACGAGCGGGCCGCCGAAGCGCTCGGCGGCGGCCTTGGCGCTGGTACGGGCGAGCCAGCGGCCGTCGGGGGCGCGCATGCCGCCGTCGCCCTGCCAGGCGGAGAGCTCGCGGACGCGGTCGCCGAGGCCGATGACGTCCAGCGCGCGCTGGGAGTTGGGGGCGAGGCCGATGCCGGCCCCCACGGGCGTCAGGGCGGCGGCGCGCTCCAGGACGGTGACGTTCCAGCCGGCCTGGTGCAGGGCGACGGCGACGGTGAGTCCGCCGATGCCGGCTCCGACGACGACGGCACGGTGCTGATCCATGACTCTCCTCCTGGCAACTACAGGTGTAGTGACAGGTTCGACGGTACTACAGCCGTAGTCGCACCGGGAGTAGGTTGTCCCCATGACCGCCCGCACCCCCGCCTCCTCCGCCTCCCGCACCACACGCGTCGGGGACGCCGCGCTCGAACTGCTCGTCGAGCGCGGGATGCGCGGACTCACCCATCGCGCCGTGGACGAGCGCGCCGGCCTCCCCCAGGGGTCGACCTCCAACCACGCCCGCACCCGTCAGGCGCTCCTGGAGACAGCGGTACGGCGACAGGTCGAACTGGAGGCCGCCGTGCTCGCCCCGCACGAGATGCCGGACCCCGGCCGCGGGCTCGACGCGCTCGTCGACGCGCTGGCGCTGGCCCTGCACCGGTACCTCACCGACCACCGGGCGCTGCTCGTCTCGCGCTACGAACTCGCCCTGGAGGCCACCCGCCGCCCGGAGCTGCGCTCCTTCTTCGACGCGGCGGGGTCGGCGGCGTTCCACGGGCCGCTGGTCGCGATGATGGCCGGGGCCGGCTCCCCGGCCCCCGAACGGCACGCCCTCTCGCTGATCGCCTGGTGCGAGGGGCTGATGTTCTCCTGCGCCGCCGGGTCCTTCCACTCCGCCGTGCCCGGCCGCGCGGAACTGCGGACCGGGTTCGAGGAGTTGCTGCGGGGCATGCTCGGGCGCTGAGGGCCTCCGGTCCGGCCGGAGGAGCGGGGTCGGTCATCCAGAGAGCCGACGTCACCCGTGCGGGGCATTCCCCGCCGGTAGGGGCGCGAAGATCACCGTCCGGCCGGGAGAGTTGCGCGGGTGCATGCAACGAGAACCACAGCGAGGTTCCTGGTCGGGGCGGCGGTCGCCGCACTCACCGGCTGCGTCTCGGTCGATCCGCCGCCCGCCGCGCCTCCGCCACCCCCGGAGGTGAGCAGCCCCGCCCCTCGCGTGGAGGTCGCTCCGCAGATCGTCGAGGGTCCGGCCCGCGAGGCCCTGGAGGCCGCGCTCCCCGCTCCCCCGCCCGCGTCCCCCCGGGCGGCGCAGAGGAAGCCGAGCGAGTCGAGGGAGCAGACCGGGACCGGCGTACGACAGGGCGCGGGCACCTCACAGCGGCAGTCGTCCGCGCCGCGGGAACAGAGACGGAGCAAGCCGCCCCGGCCGCCCCAGGTGCCCGAGCTGCCCCGCTCACGGGCCGATGTGTGCCGGCTCGGCGCGCAGTACGGGGGCTGGCATCCGGACAGTGTGCAGTCGAAGGTCTGCAAGGACGCGTACGCGCGCTGAGACGGGATGCCGCGGCGCGGGAAAGCCGGGTACGGGCAGTACGGGGCACGCGCGGAAGCACCGCTACCGTGAGCGGAGCCGTACCTCCAGGCGGTCGATCGCGGCGCGGACGCCGTTGCCGTACCCGTCGTCGTCCAGCGCGTCGGAGGCCGCGCGGGCCCGGTCCAGATGGACCCGCGCCGCGTCGGGCTGCTGGAGCTTGAGGTAGTCGGCGGCCAGGTTCAGATGGAGCGAGGGGTACAGGGCCCGGAGAGCGGCCGTCGCGTCGTGCGCGGCCAGCCGCTCCTCGCTCAGCCCCTCGGCCGCCAGCAGTGCCCGCAGATCCCAGGCGAGCTCGGCGTCCGGGTCGTCCTGCGCGTCCGCCATGTAGTGCGCGAGCGTGCAGCGGTGCAGCGGGTCGCCGTCCGGGCCGATCTGCGCCCACAGCTCCACGAACCGGTTGCGGGCCTCCTCCCGGTCCCCGCCGTGGAGCAGCATCGTCGCCTGCCCGATCCGGGTCATGACGCCGTCGTCCGACGCCTGCTGCTCCTCGGTCACTGCGGCCTCCACACGCTCTCCGTCCAGGGGCTCCGACGCTAACCGTCACGGCCCCCGATCCGGCACAGGCTCGGGTGGCACCCCGAGCCTGTCAGCCGGGCGGGCTCAACGCCCTCAGCCGAGGTTCGGGATCCGCCAGTCGATCGGCTCGTGGCCCTGGGCCGCGATCGCCGCGTCGATCTGCGTGAAGGGACGGGATCCGAAGAACTTCTTCGCCGACAGCGGCGAGGGGTGCGCACCCTTCACGACGACATGACGCTCCTCGTCGATGAGCGGGAGCTTCTTCTGCGCGTAGTTCCCCCAGAGCACGAAGACCGCCGGGTCCGGGCGGGAGGCCACCGCGCCGATCACCGCGTCCGTGAACTTCTCCCAGCCCTGGCTCTTGTGCGAGTTCGCCTCGCCGGCGCGGACGGTGAGGACCGCGTTGAGCAGCAGGACGCCCTGCTCCGCCCACGGCATCAGATAGCCGTTGTCGGGCACGGGGTGGCCGAGCTCCTCCTGCATCTCCTTGTAGATGTTCCGGAGGGAGGGCGGCGTCTTGACACCGGGACGGACCGAGAAGCAGAGGCCGTGCCCCTGCCCCTCGCCGTGGTACGGGTCCTGGCCGAGGACCAGGACCTTCACCTTGTCGTACGGAGTCGCCGCCAGGGCGGCGAACACCTCGTCCCGAGGGGGGTAGACCGGCCCCTTGGCCCGCTCCTCCTCGACGAACTCGGTCAGCTGCTTGAAGTACGGCTTCTGCAGCTCTTCGCCGAGGACGCCGCGCCAGGACTCGGGCAGCATGTCGGTGTCGGTCACGTCAACAACCTCCGGTAGGCGATCTCTTGTACGTCCAAGAACCTACCGGGGGCCACTGACAACGGTTCCGCTCGGGCCGCCTACCAGCTGGTCCGGCGGTTGAGCTCCCACATCTGCATGACGGTCTGCGGGTCCAGCGCCCGCTCGGCGCCGCCGATGTCCTCGCTCGCCGCGATGTAGAGCTTGCCCTGCCACAGCGGGAGGAGACGCACGTCCTCCACCATGATCTCCTGGGCCTTGCGGAACTCGGACACGACCGCCCCGCGGTCGCTCTCGCGCCGCGACTTCGGGAGGATCTCGTCCGTGATCTCGGGGCTCAGGTACGGCGTGCCCAGCGCGTTCTGCTTGCCGACGAACGGGGCGATGAAGTTGTCCGCGTCCGGGAAGTCGGGGAACCAGCCTCGGCCGAAGACCGGGTACTGCCCCTTCTGGTAGCCGGCGGCGAACTCCTTCCACGGCTTGCTGCGCAGGGTCACCTCGAAGAGCCCGGAGGCGTCCAGCTGCCGCTTGAGCTCGGCGAACTCCAGCGCCGTGCCCGAGCCGTACCGGTCGGTGGTGAACCAGAAGGTCAGCGCGACGGGCTTCTTGATCCCGGCCTCGCGCAGGATGTCGCGCGCCTTGGGGACGCTGGGCTCGCCGAAGCGGTCGAAGAACTCGGTGGTGTGGCCGACGATGCCCTTGGGGACCATGGAGTACAGCGGCTCCGCGGTGCCCTTGTACGCCTTGGCGACCAGCTCCTCACGGTCGACGAGCTGGGCGATCGCCTTGCGGACGGGCTCCTTGGCGACCGAGGGGTCCTGGGCGTTGAAGACGAGGTAGCGGATGTCGGCGCCGGTGGACTCCACGAGCTGGAGCTCCTTGTTGGCGTCGCTGTCCTGCAGGTCGACGACCTCCTCGGCGGTGAGGCCTCGGTAGGTGGCGTCGATCTCCTTCTTCTTCAGCGCCTGAACCATCGGCTCGGACTCCGCGAAGTACCGGATGGTCACGCCGTCGTTCTTGCGGTCCGCGAACCCCTTGTAGGAGGGATTCTTGGTCAGCTCCGCCTTGTCGCCCTCGGTGTACGAGTCGAGGACGTACGGCCCCGAGCCGGTGAGGCCGCCGTCCTCGCGGAGCTTGTCGGCGGGGTACTCGGCCGGGTCCACCAGGGACATGGCGGGAGTGGCGAGGACGAAGGGGAAGGTCGCGTCGGGCTTGTTCAGCTTGAAGACGACCGTACGGGCGTCCACGGTCTCGATCTTGTCGAGCGAGCCGAGCATCCCGTTCGGGCCGCCCTCGACGTCGATCTTCCGGATGCGCTCGATCGAGTGCTGGACCGCCTTCGCGTCCAGTTTGTTCCCGTTCGAGAAGGTGAGGCCGTCCTCGAGCTTGCACTCGAACACCCGGCTGGCGGTGTCGGTGAACTTGCAGTCCGCGGCATCGGACTGCGGGGAGGTGCTGCCGGTCGGGAAGCTCACCAGCGTCTGGAAGACATTTCGGAACAGTTCCCAGGAATTGTCCCAGGCTGCTGCCGGATCAAGCGTGGTGGGAGAACTCGTCGTGCCGACGACGAGTCTCTGCTCCCCGGCGGAGGCATTGTCAGAAAACAGGCTGCATCCGGACACCAGGGATATGGACGCAAGGGCTGCAGCGGCCTGCAGACTGGTCCGGTTGAACACGTGCACGCTCCTCGTTCAGCCATGGGTCGGCCGACCATACCGCAGCGCCCCGCCAGGTCAATGTTCGACCCTGGCGGGGCACTTGTTGCATTCAACGATTAACCGGGGTCAAACCGGTCAGGAATTCAAGAAAGTGTCCGGATAGCGGTCACTCGACGCCGGAGTTGAGGAAAAGCCCTCCGTCGACCACCAGCGTCTGGCCGGTGATCCAGTCCGACTGCGCGGAGGTGAGGAAGGCGGCAGCCCCGCCGATGTCCTCCGGGACCCCCAGCCGGCCGAGCGGGTACGCGGCGGCGGCCTCCGCCTCCCGGCCCTCGTAGAGCGCCTGGGCGAACTTGGTCTTCACGACGGCGGGGGCGATCGCGTTGACGCGGACCACCGGCGCGAATTCATGGGCCAGCTGAAGGGTCAGATTGACCATGGCCGCCTTGCTCATCCCGTACGCCCCGATGAAGGGCGAAGCGGAGATACCGGCGATCGAGGCGATGTTCACGATCGCGCCGCCGTGATCCTTCTGCCAGGCGCGCCAGGTCAGCTGGGCGAATCCGAGCGCCGAGATCACATTCGTCTCGTAGACCTTACGTGCGACATTCAGGTCGAGTTCGGCGATCGGGCCGAAAACCGGGTTGGTTCCGGCATTGTTCACCAGGAAGTCGACCCGGCCGAAGGCCTCCATGGTCGCCTCGACGGCAGCCGCCTGGTGCGCCTCGTCGTGGGCCTTGCCGGGCACGGCGATGACCCGGTCGGAGCCGAGACGCTCCACGGCCTCCTTGAGGGCCTCCTCGCCCCGTCCTGTGATGCAGACCCGGTCGCCGCGGGCGACCAGCGCCTCGGCGACGCCGTAGCCGATACCTCGGCTGGCTCCGGTGACCAGAGCGACCTTGCCGGAGAGCTCGGGCAGTTCCTTCGTGCTCATCTGTGTCTCCTCTTCCCGCTCGGGCGTCAGTTGAGCGGGCCGCCGGCCACGTACAGGACCTGGCCGGAGACGAAGCCGGCGTCGTCGCCCGTGAAGAAGGCGATGGCGTTGGCGATGTCCTCCGGCTTGCCGACCCGCGCCACCGGGATCATGGAGGCGGCCGCGGCCTGGAAGTCCTCGAAGCCCATGCCGACGCGCTCGGCGGTCTGCGCGGTCATCTCGGTGACGATGAAGCCCGGGGCGACGGCGTTGGCGGTGATGCCGAACTTGCCGAGCTCCTTGGCGAGGGTCTTGGTGAAGCCCTGGAGGCCGGCCTTGACCGCCGAGTAGTTCGCCTGGCCGCGGTTGCCGAGCGCGGACGACGAGGAGAGCGAGACGATACGGCCGAAGCCCGCGTCCACCATGTGCTTCTGGCAGGCCTTGGCCATCAGGAACGCGCCCTTGAGGTGGACGTTCATGACCATGTCCCAGTCGGCCTCGGACATCTTGAAGAGCAGGTTGTCGCGGAGCACGCCCGCGTTGTTGACGAGGATCGTCGGCGCGCCGAGCTCGGTGGCCACGCGCGCGACGGCGGCCTCGACCTGGGCGCTGTCGGAGACGTCGCAGCCGACGGCGATGGCGGTGCCACCGGCGGCCGTGATCTTCTCGACGGTGTCCTTGCAGGCCGCCTCGTCGAGGTCGAGTACGGCGACGGCACGGCCCTCGGCGGCCAGCCGTACGGCGGTCGCGGCGCCAATGCCCCGCGCCGCGCCGGTGACGACGGCTACGCGCTGCTCGGTGGTCGACATGCTGGTTCTCCTCGCCCTTGGATCATCCATGGATGCGGCTCACACGGTGCGTCCCACACATGAGCGACCGCTTAGTACCTTCCGCAGACGAGACGCTAGAAGCCCTGGCACCCGGTGTCAACGGCCCACCGGGTGCACCGGATCACTCCGCGTCACGCGCCGGGGCTCAGCGCACCAGCAGATCGAGCAGCCTTTCGACCTCCGCCTCGGGATCGGCGGTCAGGCCGGTGTGCACCGGGCCCGGCTGGACCACGGTGGACCGGGGTGCGATCAGCCAGCGGAAGCGCCGGCCGGCGTCGTCACGCGCCGCCTGTCCGGCGTCCTCGCCGCCCAGGCAGACGCCCTCGACGGCGTGCAGCGCCGCCCGTACGCCGATGACGTCCGCGCCGGGGTCGAGCGCCCGGAGCTTGCTCTCGTCCAGGTGCGTGCGGGCGGCGACGTAGGACCGGGCACGGCAGTAGACCACCACGCCGGCGTTGAAGAACTCGCCGCGCTCCACGCGGGGCACCACGCGCAGCAGCGCGTACTCGAAGACGTCGCGGTCGGTCACGTGGTGCGGTCCTTCTCGACGGAGTGCGGCCGGGGGGCGAGGCGGTCGGCGAGCCAGCCGGGCGGTTGCGCGGGCCGGCGCTCGACGCGCGGACCGAGGGTGATGCGCTCGTGGATGGTCGCGGCACGCGGCAGCAGCGCGTCCACGTACGCCTGGCGCAGCGCGTCGGTGTCGTCGAACCCCGGCTCGTCGACGAGCCACTCGTCGGGGACGTCGGCGGCGACCTCCTCCAGGAGCTCCCGTGTGACCAGGGGCGCGAGCTCGGCCGCGGCGGAGGCGACGTCCGGCGAGAAGGGCGCGAGGGCGTGGTCGGAGGCGTCGTACGGCTTGGCGGCGGAAGCCTGGGCGCCGCGCCAGTTGTGGTGCCAGATCATGGTGGCGCCGTGGTCGATCAGCCAGAGGTCGCCGTGCCAGACGAGCATGTTGGGGTTGCGCCAGGACCGGTCGACGTTGTTGATCACCGCGTCGAACCAGACGACCTTCCCCGCCTCCTTCGGGTCCACCTCGTACGCCAGCGGGTCGAACCCCAGCGAGCCGGGCAGGTAGTCCATCCCGAGGTTGAGCCCGCCGCTCGCCTTGAGCAGCTCCTGGACCTCCTGGTCGGGCTCGGAGAGCCCGATCACGGGATCGAGCTGGATCCCGACCAGCTCCGGCACCCGCAGCCCGAGCCGCCGCGCGAGCTGCCCGCAGACGACCTCGGCGACCAGGGTCTTCCGCCCCTGTCCGGCCCCGGTGAACTTCATGACGTACGTTCCGAGGTCGTCGGCCTCGACGATCCCGGGGAGCGAGCCGCCCTCGCGCAGGGGCGTGACGTAGCGGGTCGCTGTCACTTCGGTAAGCATCGCCCCAGGTTATCGGGGACCGGGGATGTCGTTCAGACGGCGCCGTCACCGCGCATCAGGTTCTGGAACAGCTCGCCCTGCTCGATCGCGTCGTCCCGGAGTGGCGCCCACCTCCTCGGACACGCCCGCGAGCCAGGCGGCCGCGGCGTTCATGGCCTGCGCGGGCTCCTGCCCTTCCCGCGCCAGCCGGCCGCGGTCCAGACCGCTGACCGCCAGGGCCTCCAGGTCGTAGGCATCGCTGATCGGCCTGAGCTCGGCCCTGGAACCGGCCCGTCGGCCTCCACATCGGCCGACACATAGAACTCGGCTTTCGCCATGGTCTTTTCTCCTCGTCCCGCGCCGTTTGAGGACCGGAATCACTCGACGTGCTTCAGGACCACGTACCGACCTCGGTCGGGAACGTCCTGCACGCGGTCGAAGACCCAGGTCTCACCCCGGACGAGGAAGGTGTCCCCCGGCACCAGGTCGTAGTCCTGTTCCTCGTCGGCGACCACCATGAAGGACGCCAAAGGCGTTTTTCCTTACCGGACTTGAACATGCGCCAGAATGAATTCGATATCGCCGAACGGTGCGGGCACGCTGAGAGTGGGGCCGTTGCGGAGTGAACCCTTGGGCTTGCGGCGCGTACGGCCGGGGCTGCTGCCCGAGTTCACGGCGCGCGCAGTGACGCATTCACCCTCTCAGGCGGAGCGGGAGAACACCGCCACGTCGTAGCGTTCGAGGACCGGGCTCGGCGCGTCGCGTTCCTCCTCGCCGGCCGCCCTCTCCAAGTGGGCCAGGCCCTCGCGGAACTCCTCCGGCGTGAGGTGGGTGAATTTCGACTGCGGGGCGGTGGCCAGTCGTGCGTGGTACGCCCTCAGGCTTGCCGTCACCGGCTGGGCGAAGGACGTGACCTCCTCCAGCGCGAAGCCGGCGGCCGTGAAGTCGGCGACGACCTCCTCCTCGCCCGGGAAACGCCGCTCGTCGATCGCCCGGAGCCGGGGCCAGTGGTCATAGACCACCGCGTCCAGCCGTTCACGGAACGTCGTACGCACGATCACGTTCCCGCCGGCCCGTACGACGCGCGCCAGCTCCCGGGCCGCCCGCGCACGGTCCGGAATGTGGTGGATCACGCGCGAGAGCAGCGCCGCGTCGAAGGCGTCCGCGGGGGCCGGCACCGCCTCGGCCGCCCCGGACACGTACCGCACCGCGGGATGCGCGTGGTGGCGTCGCGCCTCGGCGAGCATCGCCTCGGAGGCGTCCACGGCCAGGACCGAGGAGCCCTCGATCCAGCGGGCCATCGCCGCCGAGAAGACGCCCGTCCCGGCGCCGATCTCGACGAGGGCGGGCGACGGGCTCCGTATGTGCGAGGCGATCAGCTCCACCCAGGCCCGCAGGGATGCTTCGGGCATCTCGTTGCCACGCTCGTACGCACCGGCCAGTCGCTCGTCGTCGTAGACACGGCTCATGGACCGGATCCTCGCGGAGGGACCGGGTCCGGACAAGAGCGTGCCGCCCGTTGGCGGCCCGGTCCTGGTCGGGCAGGCGTGGAGCCGGGGGCAACGGGCGGACCCGGTGCTTGCACCCGCACGGATGAGCGCCGTCCGTTCCTCGGCTCCGCCTGCGTCGCACGGACCGCCCGTCGTCGGACAGTGGGCGGATCATGCGTCAACCACTCCGAGCAGGGAGCCAGATGGGTAGCCCCCCGGTCCTCCGACGTCTCAGGACCCTCGCCGCCGTGGCGCTGGCCGCGGCGACCGTGCTGGCGCTTCCGGGCGCGGCCGCCTCGGCCGCGCAGGAAGCCGGCCCGGCGCACACTCGCGCCCGCACCGTCCCACCCCGCACCCTTGTCCCCATGAGCCCACCCCCCACCGTGAGCCAGACCGCCGCCCCCGCCTTCGACCCCGCGCCCGCACGCGCGAGCCTGGAGCGCCTGCTGTCCTCCCGGGCCCCGCAGTTCACCCTGGTGCCGGTCGCCAGGACCGCCTCCGGCGACCGGTTCTCCGTCTCCGGCGGCCCGGGCGCGATCCGGGTGCAGGGCACCTCCCCCGCCACGCTGCTCACCGGCGTCGGCTGGTACCTGGAGCATGTCGCCGGGGTCGACATCGGCTGGCCCGGCGACAGTCTCGGCAGGCTGCCCGCCAGGCTTCCCGCGGTCGACGGCGAGATCACGCGCACGGCGAGCGTGCCCCATCGCTACGCCCTGAACGACACCGACGAGGGCTACTCCGGTCCGTACCGCGACTTCGCCTCCTACCAGCGCGACATCGATCTGCTCGCACTGCACGGAGTGAACGAGGTCTTCGTACCGACAGGGGCGGAGTACACGTACTACCGCGCGCTCCAGGACTTCGGCTACAGCGAGGCGGAGTTGCGCGCGTGGATCCCGGCTCCGGCCCATCAGGGCTGGTGGCTGCTGCAGAACCTGTCGGGGTTCGCGGGTCCGGTCTCCCGGCAGCTCGTCGAGGCCCGTGCCACGCTGGGCCGGCGGATCGCGGACCGGCTGCGCTCCCTGGGGATGACACCCGTCCTGCCGGGGTTCTTCGGCACGGTCCCGCCGGGCTTCGCCGACCGCAACCCGGGGGCCGTCACGGTGCCGCAGGGCACCTGGCTCGGCTTCGCCCGCCCGGACTGGCTGGATCCGACGGGTCCGGTCTTCGACCGGCTCGCCGCCGCCTACTACCAGGTCCAGCGACGGAAGTTCGGCGACGCCGACATGTTCAAGATGGACCTGCTGCACGAGGGCGGCACCCCAGGAGCCGTGGACGTACCCGGCGCGGCGGGCACTGTCCAGCGCGCACTGGAGAGCGCACACCCCGGTGCCACCTGGGTGATGCTCGGCTGGCAGCGCAACCCCTCCCCGGCCGTCCTGAGCGGCGTGGACCGTGGCCGGGTGCTCATCGTCGACGGACTCTCGGACCGGTACGACAACCTGGACCGGGAGACGCAGTGGGGCGGGACACCGTACGCCTTCGGCACGATCCCCAACTTCGGCGGCCACACGGGCGTCGGCGCCAACACCGCCGCGTGGACCGACCGTTTCCACGCGTGGCTGGCCAAGCCCGGCAGCGCGCTGCGCGGCATCGCGTATCTGCCGGAGTCCACCGGCGCCAGCCCGGCGGCCTTCGAGCTGTTCACCGAACTGGCCTGGCAGCCGGGCCCGATCGACCGGACGGCCTGGTTCGCCTCGTACGCGTCCCGCCGGTACGGCGGTGAGGATCCGCACGCGGCCGCGGCGTGGGAGCAGCTGCGCCTCGGCCCCTACGGCATGCCCTCGGGCGGCTGGAGCGAGCCGCAGGACAGCCTGTTCACGGCGCGGCCCAGCCTGACGGCGACCCGCGCGGCGCGCTGGAGTCCGACGGCGATGCGCTACGACGCGACGAGAGTGGAGCGTGCGCTCGCGGAGCTGCTCCAGGTGGCTCCGGAGCTGCGGACGACGGACGCGTACCGCTTCGATCTCGTCGACGTCGCCCGCCAGGCACTGACCAACCGGAGCCGGGTGCTGCTCCCCCGGATCAGGACGGCGTACGAGACGAGGGATCTGGCGGCCTTCCGCGGGCTGGTCGAGGAGTGGAAGGCGGACGAGGAGCTGCTCGGCCGGCTGGTCGGCTCCGATCCGCGCTTCCTGGTCGGGCGGTGGCTCGCCGCCGCGCGGTCCTGGGGAGCGGACGGCGCGGAGCGCGACAAGCTGGAGTACGACGCCCGCTCGATCCTGACCACCTGGGGCGGCCGTGTGCAGAGCGAGAGCGGCCTGCGCGACTACGCCAACCGTGAGTGGTCGGGGCTGATCGAGGATCTGTACGCCCCGCGCTGGGCGGCGTACTTCGCGCAGCTCGACCGCGCCCTGGTGGACGGTACGGCTCCGGCCGCCGTCGACTGGTTCGCGGTGGACGACGCCTGGGCGCGCGGTCACGCCTCCTATCCCACCCGTCCGGAGGGCGATCCAGTGGCGCTGGCGGGCGAGGTCCTGTCAGCCCTCCGTGCTCGTGAGTAGTGGGTTCCCGAGCCGGTTCGTAGCGGGTCCGAGCGGGTTCACGAGCGGGTTCCGTAGCGGGTTCGTAGCGGGTTGAACCTTTCGGCGCTCCCGCTCGTACTCACTCCTACCAAGTGATCGCGTCGGTGTGATCGGAACGCAAGGGGAGTGCGATGAGTGGAGTAGCACGTCGGACGGTCGTCTCGGCGGCGGGCGGTATGGGTCTGGTGGCCGCGCTCACCGCCTGCGGCGCCTCGGACAGTTCGTCGTCGGGCGGCGGCTCGGGTGACGCCCCGAAGGAGGCGGGGTCGCCGCTCGCGAAGACCGCGGACATCCCGGTGGGCGGCGGCAAGGTCATCGACGGTCAGGGCGTGGTGATCACCCAGCCGAAGGCGGGCGAGTTCAAGGCCTTCTCCTCGAAGTGCACCCACCAGGGCTGCGCCGTCAGCGGGGTCGCCGACGGGGTCATCACCTGCCCGTGCCACCAGAGCTTGTTCGACGCCTCGGACGGCACCGTGAAGGGCGGCCCGGCGACCAGCCCGCTGCCGCCGACGCCGATCAAGGTGGACGGGGACTCGATTACGCTCGCGTGACGCGCCGCGGGCTCTTCCAGCAGCGCAGCACCTCCTCGGTGGTGGTGACGGTGGAGACGAGCGCGAGCGTGTGACGGATCATCGCGGGGGTGTAGTCGGCCGGCACCCCCGCGATGGCGTCACCGGGCACGACCACGGTGTAGCCGAGGTTGACCGCGTCGAAGACGGCGTTGGGGATCGCCACGTTGGCCGAGACTCCGGTGACGACGAGGGTGCGGCAGCCGAGGTTGCGCAGCAGCGGGTCGACGTCGGTCCCGGCGACGGGCGAAAGCCCGTGCAGCCGTCGTACGACGATGTCCTGGTCGGCGACCTCGATGGGTGCGGCGATCCGTACCGCCGCGCTGCCGCGATGCTGCTGCACGGGAAGCCGGGCGGCGGCGCGGAAGAGCCGGGCGTTGCTGTTGGCGCCGCGCCCGTCAGGCCTGCGCTCGGCGACGGCGTGCATCACCTGCACGTCGGCCTCGTGGGCGGCCGCGACGAGCCGGGCGACGTTGGCCAGCGCGCCCGACGCGCGCGCGGCCGTGGCGAGTTCGGGCAGGGCGCTCTCCTCGCCGACCACGCCCTGCTGGCACTCGACGGTGAGCAGCACCGTGCCGGACGGTTCGAGGTGTTCCTGGAGCTGCTCCCACTGTGACGCGCTGGTCATGGTCTCCCCTGTCCGCATCGCCCTGCCGTACTCCGGGCGGGCGAGGCTAGCCACCCTTGCCCCAGGAGGGAAGAGCCTCCATGATTTCTGACATTCCATCAGACTTTTGGAAAGGGGCGGGCGATGGCCGTCGCGCAGCGCCGTGGACGCCGGATCATGATGACCCCGGCCGAGCTTGACACCTTCCTCACCGAGCAGCGCACCTGCCGGGTCGCGACCGTCTCCGCGGACGGCCGTCCTCATGTCGGCGCGCTCTGGTTCGTCTGGGACGGGACCTCGCTCTGGCTCTACTCCCTCACCCGCAGCCGCCGTTGGGCGGAGCTGCGCGGCGACCCGCGCATCGCGGTGGTCGTCGACGACGGCGAGGAGTACGGGGAGCTGCGCGGCGCGGAACTCTCGGGCACCGCGGTCTTCGTCGGCGAGGCGCCGCGCACCGGGGAGCCGTGCCCTGAACTCGACGTGCCGGAACGCCTCTTCGCCGCCAAGAACTTCGGCATGGACTCGATGCCGCACGACGGCCGGCACGCCTGGCTGAAGCTGACCCCGGACGCGGTCGCGTCCTGGGACTTCCGCAAGATCTAGGGCCTGTCGCGAAGGCGGCGCGCGGCAGGCGGAGCGTTCGCGACACGCCCTGGCCGCCGCGGACGACACCGGCGCGCGCAGAACGCACAAGATGCGCGAGGCGCGCGCCGGAGCACGCCCCCGGCCTCCCTTCAGCTGCTCAACGGCGCCCCGATCTCCCGCAGCGCCTCGACCGCCGCCCTGATGGACGGCCGGCGGTCGGCGTCGCTGCGCCAGGTCGCGTAGATGTGCCGCTTCACCTTCTGCCGTACGGGCAGCAGCACCACCCCGTCGGGGGCCGGGCCGCGACCGAGCCGCGGAGTGACGCACACTCCCAGCCCGGCGGCGATCAGCGCGAGCTGCGTGTGGTGCTCCCCGGCGAGATGGGCGATGCGCGGCTCCATGCCCTGTGACCGCAGGGTGAACATCAGCCAGTCGTGGCAGAACTCGCCTTCGGGCCAGGAGACCCAGTCCTCGTCGCCGAAGTCGACGAGATCCACCTCGTCCCGTGCGGCCAGCGGATGGCCGGCGGGCACGGCGACGTCGGCCGCGTCGTCGAGCAGGTGGGCGCGCTCGAGGCCGCCCGGCACCGGGGCCTTCTTGTTGCTCCAGTCCAGGACGATCGCGAGGTCGGCATCGCCCCGCAGCACCTCGCGGATGCCGCGCTCCGGCTCCAGCTCGGTGGTCCTCACCCGGAGGTCGGGATGGGCGGTGCGCAGCGCGGCGAGGGCTCCGGGCAGCAGCCCGCGCGCCGCCGTCGGGAAGGCCGCGATCCGCACCTCGCCGACGACCTGACCGCGCTGAGCCTCGATGTCCGACTGGGCGAGCTCCACCTGCGAGAGGATGCGCGCCGCGTGCTGGGCGAGCAGCAGGCCGGCGTCGGTGAGGCGTACGCCCCGTCCGTTCTTGGCGAGCAGCTGCTGGCCGATCTCCCGCTCCAGCTTGGACAGCTGCTGCGACACGGCCGAGGTGGTGACATGCAGGCCGTCGGCCGCTCCGCTGACCGATCCGTGCCGGGCGACGGCGTCCAGGGTCCGGAGGCGCTCCAGGTTCAACATGTAAGCAATCCTAAGCGAAGACCTTCATCTATTCTCGCTTGTTCTAACAGATGGGAGCGGTCACTCTGGGGGCATGAGCACCGCGACCTCTCCCACCGCCCACGGCCCACGTCTGGTCGACTGGCGGATCCGCTTCGGCGTACTGGCCCTGATCTGGGGCTTCAGCTTTCTCTTCATCAAGGTCGGTACGGAGGGGTTCGCGCCGTTCCAGGTGACCTTCGGCCGGCTGCTGTTCGGCACGGCGGTGCTGGCCGTGGTGATGGCGATCAAGCGGGAGCGGCTGCCGCGGGGGCGGCGCACATGGCTCCATCTGACGGTGGCCGCGTTCCTGCTGAACGCGCTGCCGTTCTCCCTCTTCTCGTACGCCGAGCTGACCATCCCCTCCACGCTGGCGGGGATCTGCAACGCCACGACACCCCTGTGGGGCATGGTGCTCTCCCTGGTCGCCCTCTCCGAGGACCGGCCGACGCGGGTGCGCGCGGCGGGTCTCGGCATCGGCTTCGTCGGGGTCCTGACGGTGCTCGGCGCCTGGCAGGGCTTCTCCGGGCTCGACGTCACGGGCACGGCGCTGGCGCTGCTGGCCTCCTTCAGCTACGCGGTCGGCTGGATCTACGTGCGCCGCACCCTGGCCGGCAACGGGGCGTCGAACCTCTCGCTCGCGGGCACCCAGGTCGGTATCGCGACGCTGCAACTGGCGGTGGTGACGCCGGTGTTCACCTCGCTCCCCTCGTCGGTCGAGGTCGTCCCGCTGCTCGCCGTGATCGCGTTGGGCGCGCTGGGCACGGGGTACGCGATGCTGCTGCAGTACGGACTCGTGGCCGAGGTCGGCCCCACGACGGCGGCGATGGTCACGTACTTCATCCCGGTGATCGCCACGGCGGCGGGCGTCGCCGTCCTGGGCGAACACCTCGGCTGGAACACGCCGGTCGGCGCCGCCGTCGTCCTCGCGGGTGCGGCCCTGACCCAGCGCCGAGGTCCGTCGAGGAAGCCGCGGACCACGATCCGGGCGACGGCGTCACCGAGCACGCCGCCACCCGCCGTCCCGCACGACGCCCACCCGGCCACCGTCCCGTCGGGCACCCACCCGGCTGCCATCCCGTCGGGCACCCGCCCGGCCGCGGCCACGGCGGTCGCATCACCGACCGCCGGCGTCCCGCAGGACAACGCTCCGGGCGCCTGACCGGCCGCGCCTCCGGCGCCCGGGAGGGAGCCGCCGGCCCCCGCCCGGCCCGGGGGCCCGGCGCCCGCCCGGCCGCCGCCCGGCCCCCGCCAGGGGCCCGAGCGGGCCCGAGCGGCATCCCCTCCACCGCAGACACGCAGTCCTCAGCCGTAGCTCCGCGCCGGCGCCGGGCCCGACGCGATGGCCAGCGCGTCGGCCAGAGGTTCGATGTCCCGTGGCGTCAGGTCGGAGACCGTGACCCGGACGGCCGGGCCCGCCGTCAGCCGGAAGCGGGCTCCGGGGGCGACCGCCCAGCCCGCGCCCAGGAGCCGGGTCACCGCACCCGTCTCGTCGGAGACCGGCACCCAGACGTTCATCCCGCTCCGCCCGTGCGCCTCGACGCCGCGCCGCTCCAGGGCCCGTACGAGCGCGTCGCGCCGCTCCGCGTACGAGGCGGCGACGGCCGCGGGGTCCACGGCCCCCGTCGCCCACAGGTGCGCGACGGTGTGCTGGAGGAGTCGGCTGACCCAGCCGGGCCCGAGCCGCTGGCGTCCGAGGACCCGGTCGACGGTCTCGGCGTCGCCGGTCAGCGACGCGATCCGCAGGTCGGGGCCGTACGCCTTGGCCACGGAGCGTACGAAGGCCCAGTGGCGGGTCACGCCGGCCAGCGGGTGCAGCGGCAGGTCGACGATGCCGTGACCGTGGTCGTCCTCGACGAGCAGCACGTCCGGGTGCCCGGCCAGGACGCGGCGCAGGGCGGCCGCCCGGTCCGCGCCGACGGCCGCGCCGGTCGGGTTCTGCGCGCGGTCGGTGATGATCACCGCTCGTACGCCGTCCCGCAGCGCTCCCGCCACCGCCGCCGGGAGCGGCCCCTCGTCGTCGACGGCGATCGGCACCGGCCGCAGCCCGAGCGCCGGTACGAGGTCGAGCAGGCTGCCCCACCCCGGGTCCTCGACGGCGACGGCGTCTCCGGCCCTGAGGTGGACCGCGAGCACGCGCTCGATCGCGTCGAGCGACCCCGAGGTGACGGCGACCGGCCCGTCGGGGACCCCGTCCGCGTCCAGCGCCGCGCGGGCGAGCCGCGCGAACCCCTCGTCGACGGGGGCCTCCCCATACATGCCGGGACGCTCGGCCGCCCGCCGGGCCGCCTCGGCGAGCGCCGCGCCGAGCGACGGGAGCAGGCGGGGGTCGGGGTTGCCTCTGCTGACGTCCCGCACCCCGGCCGGAGCGTCCACCTGGATCGAGCCGCGGGCCGTCGTGGCGGGCCTCGGCCGTACCCGGCTGCCGCGCCGCCCGTCCGTCTCGATGACCCCGCGCTCCCGCAGGGTCCGGTACGCGGCCGCGACCGTGTTCGGGTTCACCCCGAGCATGAGCGCCAACTCACGCATGGACGGCAGCAGTTGACCCGGTTCCAGGGCTCCCGCACCGACCCCGCGTTCGACGCTGGCGGCAATCTCCGATGCGCGACGACCTTCGATCCGATACTCTCCTAGCACAAACAACATTATGCACTAGTGCAATGGAGAACGCAATGACGGATTCCTACGAGCCGACCGAGCGGACCATCCCCACCCGCTCCCGCAACCGAGCTTCGTACGACCGCGCTCTGGTGCACTCGATACTCGACGAGGCGTACGTCTGCCACCTCGGCTTCGTCCGCGACGGCGCCCCGGTCGTGCTGCCGACCCTCTACGGCCGGATCGGCGACCGGCTCTACGTCCACGGCTCCACCGGCTCGCGCCCGCTGCGCATGGCGGGAAGCCCGGGCGGCGAGGCCCCCGGACTGCCCGTCTGCCTCACCGTGACCCACGTCGACGGCCTGGTCCTCGCCAAGTCGGCGTTCCACCACTCGATCAACTACCGCTCGGTCGTGGTCCACGGCACCGCCCACCAGGTCACCGACCCCGAGGAGCTGCGCACCGCGCTCGACGCGCTGGTCGACCACGTCGTCCCGGGCCGCGCCGACGACTCCCGCCGGGCCGACGCCAAGGAGCTGGCCGCGACCGCCGTCATCCGTCTCGACCTGGACGAGGTCTCCGCGAAGGTCCGTACGGGCGGCCCGAACGACGAGCCGGAGGACGCGTCCCTCCCCCACTGGTCCGGTGTGGTCCCCGTACGCAGGACCTACGGCACCCCGGTTCCGGCGGAGGACCTCGATCCGTCCGTCGCCCTGCCCGACTACCTCGCCGCCGTCTGAGGTGCCGCCATGCTGATCCATCCCTGGGACGCCGCCCACGACTCCGCCGAGTGGCGCGACTGGCTCACCCGCCACGACTTCGGGCAGCTCGCCGTCAACGGACCGGCGGGCGAGCCGCCGTGGGTGCAGCCGATGCACTTCCGGTACGACTCCGAGCCCGGCCCGCACGGGCAGGTGCTCGCCCACCTCGCCCGCCCCAACCCGATCTGGCCCGCCCTGGAGGCGAACCCGACGGTCCTGCTGAGCGTGGTCGACGACTACGCCTTCGTCCCCGGCCCGTGGGCGGCCCCGGAGGGAGGCCCGCCCGAGAGCGGGACTCCCACCTCCTTCTACGCCGCCGTCCAACTGCGCTGCACGGCGCACGTGGTGGACGACCCGGCCGAGAAGGCCAGGCTCCTCGACCGTCAGGTCGCCCACTTCCAGCCCGCGGGCGGCACCGCCCCGGTCACGGCCGGCGAGGCCCCCTTCGGGCGCCTGCTGTCGGGCCTTCGGGTGCTGCGCCTCGACGTGACCGAGGTCCGGGCGAAGTTCAAGTACGCGAACCACAAGCCGGAACCGGTCCAGGACCGCATCGTGGAGGGCCTGACGACCCGGGCGGGCCGAGGAGACCGGGAGGCGGCGACGCACCAGCTGCGCCGCCGAGGGGCGCAGCCCCTGCGGCCAGCGAGCAGGTCCTAGGCCACCGCCTCCCGACGCCGGGCCGTCGCCGTGCGGGCCTCCGCGAGGGCGAGCCCCGTGACCGCCACGAGCAGCAGCAGCGTGCCCACCACGGTCGCGGCGGTCAGCTCCTCGCCCAGGACCGTCACCGCGATCACCGCCGCGCTCACCGGTTCGAGCAGCATGATCACGGAGACGGTCGCCGCGCGCACCACCGCCGCCCCGGCGAAGTAGAGCGCGTAGGCGAGCGCGGTCGGCACCGCCGCCACGTACACCAGCAGTCCGAGCACCTCCAGGGGCTGCCCGGTGTGCGGGAAGAGGCCTTCCGCCGCGGCCATCGGCAGCAGCCCGGCCGCGCCGACGGCGAAGGCCCAGGTGGTCGTCGACAGGGCGTCCGAGCCGCCTCCGTCGCGGCCGAGCCACCGGGTGAGCAGGGTGATCGCCGCGTATCCGGCCGCCGAGAGCACGGCGAGCGCCACGCCCAGCGGCCGCACCTCGCCGTTCTCGCCGCCGAGCACCAGCACGGCCAGCCCGGCCAGCGCCCCGCCGACGGCGGCGGCGCCACCGCCACCGAGGCGTTCGCCCATGGTGAGCCGCGCGCCGAGCGCGATCATGACGGGGCCCGCGCCGAGGGTGACGACGGTGCCGACGGCGAGCCCGGTGGCCTCGACCGCCGCGAAGTACGCGCTCTGGAAGACGGTCAGCCCGATGCCCGTACCGAGGATGCGGATCAGCCCGCGCCGGCGCGGTTCCACCGTTGCCGGGGCGGCGGCTCTGCGAGACCGGGCCCGCAGGGCCAGGGCTGCGAGCAGCAGCACGAGGCCGCCGACGCAGCGCCAGAAGGAGAGCGCCAGCGGTCCCATGTCGCTGACCCGGAAGATCAGCGAGGCCGCGGCGCCGGCGGTGCCCCAGGCGACTCCGGCGACGATCAGATAGAGCAGACTCCGCCCGACGGCAGGCAGGACGGCCGCGGACGTGGAGGAGGAATTCGACACGTGCTTCTCCGTGTGAAGACGGGGTGGTGTGGTCGCTCGGCTCCGCACGCGGGCAGCGACGGACCGCTCGGGGACTGCCCGAGCCCGGTCTTCGTCAGGGAGAGTGCCGCCCGCGCCTAGGCGGCGGGAGGCGGAAGGACGGTCGAATGCATGATCGGCACCTTACGGGGCCGTCCGCCGGGCCGACAACTCGTCTTCTCGGGCCTCGGGCTCCGCCCCGGCCTCGGAGCCGGCGTGAGACCCGGCCACGGGCTCGGCCCCGGCCCCGGACCCAGCCTCGGACCCGGACCCGGCCTCGGACCCGGCCACCGGATCGACCGGCGCCGCCTTCGGCGTGGACGACTGGGCGATGAACGCGCCGACGAGGACCACCGCGCCGCCGATGATCTGCGGCGCCGCCAGGTGTTCGCCGAGCAGCACCCACGCCAGGACGGTCGCGACCACGGCCTCCAGGCACGCGACGACTCCCGCCACCTGCGGCGACAGCCGGCGCACCGAGATGACCCCGGTGACGTACGCGAGGACGGTGGCGATCAGCACGATCCAGCCGATGAGCAGCCAGGCGGGTGCCTCGGTGCCGTTCATGTCGGCGGTTCCGCCGAGGACCGACCACTCCATGCCCCACGGCCGCGCGACGACGGTGAGGGCGAGTGCGCCGAAGAGGAGGCCGTACGCGATGACGCCCAGCGGGTCGGCCGGGTCGGACTCGTCGCCCCCCTGGTCGGAGAGGACGAAGTAGCCGACCTGGCAGCAGGCCGCGCCGAGCGCGAGCAGGAGTCCCAGGAGGTCGAAGCTGAGTCCGGACCAGACCTGGACGACACAGGCGAGGCCGCCGACGGCGAGGACGACGCCGAGCGCGGCGGCGCGGGTGACCGGCCGGCGCTGGACGAAGCGGACCCAGCCGAGGACGAGGGCCGGGGCGAGGTACTCGACGAGCAGTGCGACGCCGACCGGGATCCGGGAGATCGAGGCGAAGTAGAAGGCCTGGACACCGGCGACGGCGAGCAGGCCGAAGCCCGCGAGGAGGGCGGGCTTGCGGCGCAGGAGGTCGCGGTGGCGCCAGGCCACCGGCAGCATGACGAGGGCGGCGCCGGCCACCCGGAGCCACACCACATGGAGCGGGCCGAGCCCCGCCTCGATGAGCGGCTTCGCCGCCACACCTGAACCACCGAATGCGAAGGCCGACGCCAGGGCGAGTCCCAGGCCGGCGCTTCTCCCCTGAGACGCGTGCATCGGGCCATCATGACAGGACGACGTCAGGAGCGTCACCCCTGTCACACCTGTTGAGACAGCTCCCCGATCCGGTCGGTCAGAGCGAGCGGATCGACGCCCGCCCGGCGCAGCACCTCGACGGCCCGGCTCTCCGGGTCGGAGGCGATGACGGCGAGGAGATCGAGGCCGCGGGCCCGCTGGTCTCCGCGCCGTTCGGCCCGCTCCCACGCGCCGTCCATCGCGGCTGCCGCCGCGGGCGACCAGCCGGCCGCCGCCTCCGGATCCCGTACGGCGTTCAGGGTGCCGGAGTCCTCGACGGAGCCGCGCCACCGCAGGCCGTAGCCGATCGAGCGCTGGACGAGATAGCCGAGCACACGCGCGAGCTGAGGCGGGCCGCCCTCGAAGGCCGCACCCACCTCGGGGTCGGACTCGATGAGGGAGTGGAGCAGGTGAGCGGTGTCGATCTGCCGGTCGCCGTCGCGCAGGGCCCTGCGGCGGGCGCTCGCCACGACCGTCGCCAGTTCGGCGGTGAATCGGCCGAGCTGGATTTCGGGGCGGCGGGCTGGGGGCTGCTGAGGCACGCGAGGGACAGGACTTTGCACTCTCCCACCTCATCAGCCTCCGGAGGCCGGAGCATCCCCGGCGAGAAGCATGTTCGCATCCCACCGGAGTTGGGCACACGCGACCGGTTCCTCCTCCTTCAGGAGGAGATTGCGCGCGTTTCCCGCCCGAGGGGCGCGCGCCGCCTTGCATTGCGCCCCGAATGCAACCACGGCACCCTTCCGTTCCGTCTCCAGGACATGCTCTGGATGGTCGCCCTGCTCGCGCTCGACGGGCGGCAGTACGTCTATCGCGTGTACGCACCGCGCGAGGCGCTGCCGGCCGATCTCTTCTGGGCCGCGTTCCACTGCCACGACGAGGGCGGCGGGCCACGGGCCTCGGACTGGTTCGACGCGGCGCAGATCTGGTGGATCGGCGACGTCGAAGAACTGACGGTTCATCAGTATTGAATGTTCACGGTCGCCCGGCTACGTTCCGCGACACCAGAGTCGGACGGAACGCGTGAAGGGGTGGTCTCATGGCCGAAGTCAGCGCGGAGGCACGGATCGAGGCGCCGGCCGAGAAGGTCTGGGCGCAGCTGACGGACTTCTCCTCGTACGGCGAGTGGAACGCCACCCACACCAACTTCCCGAACGGCGGTCCCGCCTCCCTGGAGACGGGCGCCACGTTCGCGGAGAACATGAAGCTGATGGGCTTCCCCGCCGAGGTGACCTGGACCGTGGAGGAGCTGGCGACGGCCCGGGTGCTGGCGATCCGGGGCAAGGGCCCGATGGGGGTCGTCGTCGGGACGCGGTACTCGCTGGCGGCGGAAGGGGACGTCACCACGGTCCGGATCGACGGCGAGTTCACGGGCGCGGCCGTCTCCCTGATGGCGGGCAAGCTGAAGGACTCGGCGACCGCCGCGCTGAACGAGTCCCTCCGCAAACTGGCCGGCCTGGTGGCCTGAGCCTCCCCACCGCCGAACACCCCGAACACCCCGAACACCCCGAACACCCCGGGCGGCACGCCCGGCGACGACGCGAAGGGCCCCGCGACGACCGTCGCGGGGCCCTTCGGGCTTCCGGGCACTCAGTGCTCGTCGGCCAGAATCAGGTAGAGCTTCTTGCGGGCTTCGTTGATGACCGCGACCGCCTTCTGCCGCTGCTCGGCACTGCCGGTCTTCCAGACCTGGCCGAACGCCTCCATCAGACCGAAGCCGGCCTGCCGGATCTCGTTGACGGCTTCCCAGTCGACTCCGCGACCGGCCTCCTCCCAGGGGGCCTCCGGCCCCGACTCGGCCTCGGTCCGGCCGGCGTCGGTGAGCGTGAACAGCTTCTTGCCGCCCTCGCTCTGACTGGTGATCAGACCCTCGTCCTCGAGGAGCTGCAGGGTCGGGTAGACCGAGCCGGGGCTGGGCTTCCACGCCCCGCCGCTGCGCTCGCCGATCTCCTGGATCATCTCGTAACCGTGCATCGGCCGGTCCTTCAGCAGCGTGAGGATCGAGGCGCGCACATCTCCGCGCCGCGCCCGTCCCCGGCCGCCGCCTCCGCGACCACGGCCGCCCCCGAAGGGGCCTCCGCCCCACGGTCCGCCGCCGAAGCCCGGCCCGAACTGCCCGAAGGCGGCGCGCCGCCCTTCGAAGTCACCGCGCGGGCCTCCGCGACCACGAGGGCCGGGTCCGCAGTCTCCATGTCCGTGTTCGTGTCCATGTGAACGCATCGCAACGCTCCTTCCATCGGGTACATCGTCGAACTGTCGCGATGCCTCAACGATATATCGGAACTGTTCGTTTGCCAACACCCGAACGGTCCAGTCGTCCGTGATTGGCCTTGGCCTGCGGCTTTGCCGCCCCGATACGGTCCGTTCCATGCGGATCCGAATCGTCGACGCGTTCACCGACCGCCCCTTCTCCGGCAACCCGGCGGGCGTCCTCCTCCTCGACTCCTTCCCCGACGACCACTGGCTCCAGAAGGTGGCCGCCGAGGTCAACCTCTCCGAGACGGCCTTCGCCCACCCGCTCCCGCCGGGCGGCGAGGCCGACTGGGCCCTGCGCTGGTTCACGCCGGCCACCGAGGTCGACATGTGCGGCCATGCCACGCTCGCCACCGCCCACGTCCTGCACACCACGGGTGCCGCGACGGGGACCGTCCGCTTCGCCGCCCGCTGCGGCATCCTCACCGCCACGGCGGCGCCAGACGGCACCGTCACCATGGACTTCCCGACCTCGTCACTGACCCCCGTGCCGGCCCCCGACGGCCTGGAGAAGGCCCTGGGTGCGGAGATCGTCTCCGTCCACGTCACCGCCGCCCACGTCGGCGACCTCCTCGTCGAGCTCCGCGACGAGGCCGCCGTCCGCGCCCTGACGCCGGACCTCGCGGCCCTCGCGGCCCTCTCCCGCCGCGGAGTGATCGCCACCGCCGCGGCCGAAGACCCCGACGGGGGCTACGACTTCGTCTCCCGCGGCTTCTTCCCCCGCGTCGGCATCGACGAGGACCCGGTCACCGGCAGCGCGCACACCGCGCTCGCCCCCTTCTGGTCCGCGCGCTTCGGCCGCGACGAGCTCACCGGTCTTCAGGGCGGCGCGCGCACGGGGACCGTCCGCACCCGGCTCCGCGGCGACCGCACCCTCCTGACGGGCCACGCGGTCACCGTCGTCGACGGCGAGCTGAACGCCTGAGCATCCGCTCCGACCAGCGAGAAGAGGGGCGTACGGCCGTCGCCGTACGCCCCTCTCCGTCTCGCCGTCTCGCCGTCTCTCCGCCCCTCCGCCCCTCCGCCTACACGGTGGGCAGCCAGTCCACCCTCCCGGCCAGCAGGCCGTACCCGACGAAGGCCACGATGTCGAGCAGCGCGTGCGCCACGACCAGCGGGCCCACCCGCCCCCAGCGGCGGTAGAGGTAGACGAAGACGACGCCCATCACGACGTTCCCGACGAAGCCGCCGATGCCCTGGTAGAGGTGGTACGAGCCGCGGAGCACCGAACTCGCCACCAGCGCCGCCGTCGGCGACCACCCCAACTGCCCGAGCCTGCGCAGCAGATAGCCGACGACGATGACCTCCTCCAGTACGGAGTTCTGGATCGCCGACAGGATGAGCACCGGGTACTTCCACCAGACGTCCGGCAGCGACTCGGGTACCACGGTCAGGTTGAACCCGGCCCCCCGCGCCCCCAGGTAGAAGGCCAGTCCGGCGCTTCCGATCACCGCCGCGACCAGCGCGCCCCGGCCGAGGTCCGGCCAGGGGCGCGTCCGGTCGAAGCCGATGGCGCGCATTCCCGAGCCCTCGCGCAGCAGCAGATGGGCGACGAGCACCACCGGCACGAGCGCCGAGGCGATCCCGAACAGCTGCCAGGCCAGGTCGAGCCAGGGGCGCCCGGGCGCGTACGAACTGTTGAGCCTCGCCGCCTGCTCCTCCAGCCCACCGGGCTTGGTCAGCGAGCCGGTGAAGCTGATCAGCGACGACAGTGCGCTGGCGCCGAGCGACAGCGCCAGGACGATCAGCGTCTCGGACCTCAGGATCCGGCGCGGCAGGCCGTCGGGCGGAAGGGCAGCGGGTACCACTCGTTGATCCGACACCACACCTGTTCTCCACTTCCCCATCGCGTTCCGGGTACGGAGATCATGCGTGACGGGCCGGGCCGCGCGCCATTCCGGTGGCTGTCCGATGGCTGTCCGGTGGCTAGTCGATCCCCACGGGCCATCGGTGCACCGGCTCGCCGCCGTGCATCAGCTCGGCGTACCGGCGCGTGGTGGCCGCCAGCGCCGCGTCTCGGCCGAGGCCGGATTCCAGCGCCTTGTGGAAGGTGTCGGCCTGCCAGGAGGCACCGTTGACCCGCCCCCGGCAGCGCTGCTCGATCACGCCGAGGTAGAAGTCCCGGTCCGCCGGTTCGACGTGCCAGGAGTCGAGCCCGGCCGCGGCCAGCGGCAGGAGCTCGTCGAGGACGAGGCGTACCGCCGGGACGGTCGCCACCCCGCCGGAGCGGCCCTGCCGCGGCCAGCGGAGCTCCGCCTCGATGCCGTGCCGGCAGGCGGTGTCGAAGTTCGCGGCGGCGTCCTCGAAGGGCAGCCGCTTCCAGATCGGCCGGGTGTCCTCGGCCAGCGCCCGTACCAGTCCGTAGTAGAAGGCCGCGTTGGCGACGACGTCGGTGACCGTCGGACCGGCCGGCAGCACCCGGTTCTCCACGCGCAGGTGCGGAACGCCGTCGACCCAGCCGTAGACCGGCCGGTTCCAGCGGTAGACCGTGCCGTTGTGCAGCACGAGCTCCTGCAGCCGCGGCACTCCGCCCTGGTCGAGGACGAGGAGCGGGTCCTCCTCGTCGCAGATCGGCAGCAGGGAGGGGAAGTACCGCAGGTTCTCCTCGAAGAGGTCGTAGACGGAGTCCACCCACCGCTCCCCGAACCAGGTCCTCGGCCGCACCCCCTGCGCCTGGAGCTCGGGCGGACGGGTGTCCGTGGCCTGGGTGAAGAGCGGGGGCCTGGACTCGCGCCACAGCTCCCGGCCGAAGAGGAACGGGGAGTTGGCGCCGACCGCGATCTGGACCGCCGCCACGGCCTGGGCCGCGTTCCACACGGCGGCGAACCGGGCGGGCGTGACCTGGAGGTGCAGCTGTACGGAGGTGCAGGCCGCTTCCGGCACGATCGACGTGGCCGTGCAGGTGAGCGCCTCGACACCGTGGATGTCGAGCGTGAAGTCCTCGCCGCGGGCGGCGACGATCTGGTCGTTGAGCAGGGTGTACCGGTCGACGGTCGAGATGTTCTCGGAGACGAGGTCGTCCTGCGCGAGCGTGGGCAGAATTCCGATCATGAGCACGCCCGCGTCGAGTTCACGGGCCTTGCGGTCGGCATATCCGAGACCGGTCGTGAGTTCCTCCGCGAGCCGGTCGAAAACTCGGCCTCCGAGTCGGTGCGGAGCTATGTTCACTTCGAGGTTGAACATTCCCAGCTCCGTCTGGAAATCCGTGCTGGCGATCCGCTCGAGGACCGCGCCATTCACCATCCTCGGCATGCCGTCGGCGCCGGCCAGATTGAGTTCGATCTCCAGGCCCATCAGATTGCGCGGCCGGTCGAACCGCTTCTCCGCCAGGAGCCTCGCCAGCCCCGCCAGGCACTGTTGGAGCTTCCTGCGGTATCTCTGCCGATCGGACAGGTCGAACCCGTCTGCCACGACCTTCTCCCCCATGGAAGCTTCCCTCCCGATCGGGCGGCCACGGCGACGGCCGCGCGTGTCACGGACGATGATGCCCACCCGATTGATCCATAACGCCTGCGGACCGCCTTCGTTGAACGATAGGCTGAGGCACGCAATCGCCCGGCACCTCCCGAGGGCAACGGCAAAGGACATATTCCGCTGCCATATTCATCGAAAGCATGGGGTCGATATCCGGCCGTCCGCATCGGTGAAGTCCTCGCAGGCCGACGACCTGCACGCGCCGCAAATACGATGAATCGCCTCCGCGTTAAGGCCGGATGACGCCTTGTCGGCAATATCGGCGACCGCTAGAGGAAACAACGCGTGAACACGTCTCGTATAAACTCCGCGAACGAGGCAGAGTGTTGGCGCCCGGCCATGGCTTCATGGCCCCCTCGGCCCGGCAGCCCACAGCGCCGTCGTACCTGCCCACGCGTCACCGTGTCTCCTGAGTGAGAGGCGACCCATCATGCTCCGACCTTCCCCGGCCCCCGCGCCTGCCCTGCGCAGTGTCCTCGCGGCCCTCGGCTCCCCCGCCGCCGTCAGCGAGGCGCGAACTCCCGCTCTGCGAGCGGCCCCTGGGCCACTGAGCCCCGAGGCCCCCCTGCCCCTCCACGTCCTCGACGTACGGGACCAGGTCGTCCCGTCGGGGCAGGCACCGCATACGCGACTGGCCGGCTGGCGCTTCCTGATCCGGGGCACCGACCGGGCGGTGGCCGCCGCCGACACCATGCTCACCCCCGACGGCTGGTCCTTCTCGCACTTCTTCGAGGGTCCGTACGTCGCGGCGACCGAACGCGCCCTGCTCCAGGCCGAGTCGCTGCCCACGGTGTACCAGCCGCGGCTGCTCTCCGTACCCGAGCTGTACATGCTGACGCTCTGGCTGCACGGCGACACGGATGCCGACGGGGCGACGGCCTCGCCCGACCCGGCGGATCTGCTCGTCCCGCTCGCCCCGGCACCACCCGGCATCGCGGCCCACCGGCCGCACCGGGTCGCCGACCTGCTGCCCGTCCTCACCCTGCGACTGGCTCCCCCACCGCTGTTCGGCACCCCGGCGCCGGCCTGAACCACCTCTGCCGAGATACGTCACGCCCCGCGGCCCCGACCGGGCCGCGGGGCGTCCTGGTGTCCGAACGACCCTCTCGAACACCCCGCCCCGGACGGACTAGCCCACTGGGGCTACCTCGAACCACCCGAAGAGACCGCCCAGTTGCGTTGAACCGCCCGCGCGGGTGATACGTCTTCATGCAGTAGGAAGAGCTGCCGTGAAATACCTGCGGATCGCCTTCCGTAGCGGAACACTGGACCAACCGAACCGACAACGGGGGGCGGCCATGAGCACCGCATCGAGCCGCAGGACGACAGAGACCACGACGCAGCGAAAGAACCCAGCCATGTGCCAGCACCAACCTGCCTGTCCCACCGCCGACTCCGCCGACCGGGAGGCGGCCCGTCTGACGGCGCACCACCCGGAGCAGGGCTGGAGCCTGCTGTGCAACGGGGTCCTGCTCTTCGAGGACACCGGTGAACTGCTGCCGGACGGCCAGATCATCGCCCCGCACCGCCCGCTGACGGCGGGCCGGGTGACGACCGCCGCCTGACACCGGGCCACGTCGGGCACGACACGTACGAGGGAAGACGCAAGGGCCGGCCCGGAGAGAACTCTCCGAACCGGCCCTGACTCATGTCCGCGCCGTGCGTGCTACTGGTCGTACTCGTCCAGCGGAGGGCAGGAGCAGACGAGGTTGCGGTCGCCGAACGCACCGTCGATGCGGCGGACCGGCGGCCAGTACTTGTCCGCGGCCGAGACACCAGCCGGGAAGACGGCCTCGTCACGGGTGTACGGGTGGTTCCACTCGCCGCCCAGCGCGGCGGCCGTGTGCGGGGCGTTCGCGAGCGGGTTGTCCCCGGCCGGCCACTCGCCCGACGCGACCTTCTCGATCTCGCCGCGGATGGCGATCATCGTGTCGCAGAAGCGGTCGAGCTCGGTCAGGTCCTCGGACTCGGTCGGCTCGATCATCAGGGTGCCGGCCACCGGGAACGACATCGTCGGCGCGTGGAAGCCGTAGTCGATCAGGCGCTTGGCGATGTCGTCGACGCTGACACCGGTCGCCTTGGAGAGCGGGCGCAGGTCCACGATGCACTCGTGGGCGACCAGCCCGGCCGGACCGGTGTAGAGCACCGGGTAGTGCGGCTCCAGGCGCTTGGCGATGTAGTTCGCCGCGAGGACGGCCACCTGCGTGGCGCGCTTGAGGCCCTCGCCGCCCATCAGGCGCACGTACGACCAGGAGATCGGCAGGATGCCCGCGGAGCCCCACGGAGCGGCCGAGATCGGGCCGACGCCCGTCTCCGGACCCGCGGTCGGCTGAAGCGGGTGGTTCGGGAGGTACGGCGCGAGGTGCGCGCGCACACCGACCGGGCCGACGCCGGGGCCGCCGCCCCCGTGCGGGATGCAGAAGGTCTTGTGCAGGTTCAGGTGCGAGACGTCGCCACCGAACTTGCCCGGCTTGGCCAGACCCACCAGCGCGTTGAGGTTGGCGCCGTCGACGTACACCTGACCGCCGGCCTCGTGCACCTCGGCGCAGATGTCGGCGACGTGCTCCTCGAACACACCGTGCGTGGACGGGTAGGTGATCATCAGCACGGACAGCTCGTCGCGGTACTGCTCGATCTTGGCGCGCAGGTCCGCGACATCGACCTCGCCGTCGTCGGCGGTCCTGACGACGACGACCTTCATGCCGGCCATCACCGCGGAGGCGGCGTTGGTGCCGTGCGCGGAGGACGGGATGAGGCAGACGGTGCGCTGCTCGTCACCGTTGGCGCGGTGGTAGGCGCGGACGGCCAGCAGACCGGCCAGCTCGCCCTGCGAACCGGCGTTGGGCTGGATCGACACCTTGTCGTAGCCGGTGACCTCGGCGAGACGCTCCTCGAGCTCGGTGATGAGCGTGAGGTAGCCCTGCGCCTGCTCGACCGGGGCGAAGGGGTGGATCTGGCCGAACTCCGGCCAGGTCACGGGCTCCATCTCGGTGGTCGCGTTCAGCTTCATGGTGCACGAGCCGAGCGGGATCATGCCGCGGTCGAGCGCGTAGTCGCGGTCGGCGAGCTTGCGCAGGTAGCGCAGCATCGACGTCTCGGAGCGGTGCGCGTGGAAGACCGGGTGGGTGAGGTACGTGTCGGAGCGGAGCACCCCGGCGGGCAGCGCGTCCTCGGTGGCGGCGTCCAGGGCCTCGATGTCGGCGGCGACGCCGAAGGCGCTCCACACGGCGTCGAGCTGGGCGCGGCCGGTGGTCTCGTCGCAGGAGACCGAGACGTGGTCGGCGTCGACGAGGTACAGGTTGACGCCGGCCTCGCGGGCGGCGGCGACGGCCTCGGCGGCCTTGCCGGCCACGCGGACGGTGACGGTGTCGAAGAAGCTGCCGTGGACGACGTCGACGCCACCGGCCTTCAGGCCCGCGGCGAGGATGGCCGCGTACCGGTGCGTCCGCTGCGCGATGCCCTTGAGGCCGTCGGGGCCGTGGTAGACGGCGTACATGCCGGCCATGACGGCGAGCAGCACCTGCGCGGTGCAGATGTTGCTGGTGGCCTTCTCACGGCGGATGTGCTGCTCGCGGGTCTGCAGCGCCAGTCGGTACGCCCTGTTGCCGTCGGCGTCGACGGAGACGCCGACGAGGCGGCCGGGCAGCGAGCGGGCGTGCTTGTCCTGGACGGCCATGTAGCCGGCGTGCGGGCCGCCGAAGCCCATCGGGACGCCGAAGCGCTGGGTGGTGCCGACGGCGATGTCCGCGCCGAGCGCACCGGGCGAGGTGAGCAGGGTCAGCGCGAGGAGGTCGGCGGCGACGGTGACGATCGCGCCGAGCTCGTGGGCCGCGTCGATGAGCGGCTTGATGTCGCGCACGGCACCGGAGGCGCCGGGGTACTGGAGGAGCACGCCGAAGACGCCGCGCTCGGCGATGTCGGCGGGGATGCCCTCGGACAGGTCCGCGACGACGACCTCGACGCCGGTCGGCTCGGCGCGCGTCTCGATGACCGCGATGGTCTGCGGCAGGGTGTCGGCGTCGATGAGGAAGACACCGTTCTTGACCTTGCCGACACGGCGGGAGAGCGCCATGGCCTCGGCCGCCGCGGTGCCCTCGTCGAGGAGGGAGGCGCCGGAGGTGGGCAGACCGGTGAGGTCGGCGACCATCGTCTGGAAGTTGAGGAGCGCCTCCAGGCGGCCCTGCGAGATCTCCGGCTGGTAGGGCGTGTACGCCGTGTACCAGGCCGGGTTCTCCATGACGTTGCGGAGGATCACCGGCGGGGTGAAGGTGCCGTAGTAGCCCAGGCCGATCATCGGGGCGAGGACCTGGTTGCGGTCGGCGAGCTCACGCAGCTCCGCGAGGACCTCGGCCTCGGTGCGGGCGGCGGGCAGACCGAGCGCCTCGGCGTTCTTGATCACGTCCGGCACGGCGGCGGCCGTGAGTTCGTCGAGGGAGCCGTAGCCGACCTGCGCGAGCATCTTGGCCCGTGCTTCGGCGTCGGGCCCGATGTGCCGCTGCTCGAACGGAATGCCCTGTTCGAGCTCGGAGAGCGGAATGCGGTGGGCGGTCATGTACGGAGGCCTCCTGGTCGTCACGACCTGCGAGGGGCACCACGGCGCGGGTACCCGGACGGCCTCCCCCTCTGTCATCTCAACCTGAGAGCTTCACCGGCATGCCGAAGGGGCGCGCCGGTTTTCACCGTCGGTGAGAGCGGATGGCGTCGGCCTTCCGCTCTGCTTTCCAGAGTGACCTCGCCCGTGCGGTACAGGTGCCTGAGAGATTCCGGGGAGGATTTGCTCCTTCGGCGCCTCCGAAAGGTTTCTCCGGAGGACTCTCCCGCACGGTGTCGACAGCCACAGCCAGCCTACCAGCGCGGTTCCCGGACCAGTCGCTCAAGTGGCCGACATCCCAGATGTGCACTTTCGTAGTCCTTGTAGAGCAGTTGCGACCTGTTGGAGGGACCGTGCAGACCGACATCGATCCGCGCAGCCTGATCGGCCGCAAGGCGTACGACCGCGACGGACACAAGATCGGCACCGTGGACGAGGTGTACCTGGACGACGCGACGGGAGTCCCCGAGTGGGCGGCGGTCCGCACGGGACTCTTCAGCCGGGACGCGTTCGTCCCTCTGGAGCCGAGCGAACTGGTCGAGGACGGCCTCCACATCCCGTACGAACGCGCCCTGATCAAGGACGCCCCGGACTTCGGTGTGGGCCGCCACCTCTCGCCCGAGCAGGAGCTCCAGCTCTACCGCCACTACAGCCTGGCCCTCCCGCCCCCGCCCCCGATGGACCACGACTTCGGCCGCCTGGCAGGCCAGGAGGAGACCTGACGCCTCCAGCACCCAGGACCGGGCAAGCGGCCGGGTAGCCACTCGCCCTCGACTTCGCCTGCCCCGCCGACGGCGTAGCACCACCCACGGGTGGTGCGGGTGAACCAGCCCGGCAGAAGGCCGGCCGGGCGCACCCCCTAGGCCACCGCCGCCCCTCCCTCCGCGTCCCCCACCAGCGGCAGCGGCTCCCCCGGCTCCAGCTCCGGGTCGTCGACGAGAAACGTCCGCACCCGCCCCGGCGGCGACTGCGGCTCCTCGAATCGCACGGTGACGCGCCCGACCCCGCTCCCCTGCACCCACCCGGCCCCGTACACGGCATGCCGTACGTCGTTCCCGGGCGCCCATCTCCGCTCGGCGGCCTGCGGCTCCTCCGGCTCGGGGGCCGCCGCGGCCGCCGGCACGTCCTCCACCCCGTCCCCCGGGGCCTCCGGACCCCCCGCTTCCCCCGCCAGCTCCGCCGCCTGAGCGAAGAGATCCTCCTGCGTGTAGTCGGCGAGGCCGCTCACCCCCACGCCGAGCAGCCGCACGCCACCCGTGGTGTCCACGCCCTCCAGGAGCCGCCCGGCCGCCTCCCGCACCACGAGCGGGTCGTCCGTGGGCCCCCGCAGCGTCTCCGAGCGCGTCAGCGTCGAGAAGTCGAACCGTCGGACCTTCAGCACGATCGTCCGGCCCGAGTGCCCCGACGCCCGCAGCCGCCCCACGCACCGCTCGGCAAGCCGCTCCACCTCGATCCGGATCCGCACCCGGTCGTGCAGGTCCACGTCGAACGTGTCCTCGACCGACACCGACTTCGCGTCCCTCTCGGCCACCACGGGCCGATCGTCGTACCCCTGGGCCATTCGGTACAGGGAGGTCCCGTGCGCCCGCCCCAGCAGCCGTACGAGCTCGTCCTCGCCCGCTTCCACCAGGTCGGAGACCGTGGTCATCCCGGCCCGCCGCAGATGCTCCCCCGTGGCGGGCCCGACCCCCGGCAGGATCCGGACCGACTTCGGCCCCAGCAGCGCCCGCTCGGTCCCCGGCTCTATGAGCACCAGCCCGTCCGGCTTCGCCTCCTCGGAGGCGATCTTGGCGAGCATCTTCGACCCCGCGAGCCCCACGGACCCCGTCAGCCCCGTGGTGGTGAGAATGTCCCTGCGCAGCCGCTCACCGGCCTCCAGGGCGCTCGCGCGGTCGTCGGCCACTCCCCCGGCCTCCAGGTCCACGAAGGCCTCGTCCAGGCTCAGCGGCTCCACGAGCGGCGACAGCCGCCCGAGCAGCTCCATGACCTGCTCACTGATCGAGCGGTAGAAACCGAAGCGCGGCACGAGATAGGCCGCGTTGGGCGCGAGCCGCCGCGCCTGGGCCATCGGCATCGCGGAGTGCACGCCGAAGCGCCGGGCCTCGTACGAGGCGGTCGCCACGACCCCGCGCGGGCCCAGACCGCCCACGACCACAGGCTTTCCGCGCAGACTGGGCTTCGCCGCCTGCTCGGCGGCGGCGAAGAAGGCATCCATGTCCAGATGCAGAATCGTCGGCGCGGCTCTCACACGTCCGATGCTGCCCTACGCCACTGACAATCGGCCGCACACTCGTACGGACGCGCCACAGCCGGCAGACGGGTCAGACCGCGCGGTCCCGCCGTCGGCGCGCGAGCTCGTCGCCGGGGTTGTGACCGATCAGGGTCTCGCCGGTGTCGATCCGCTCCCCGTGCAGCTGGGAGAGGGCCGCCTCCACATCGCGCCAGACCACGCCGACCGCGATCCCGAAGACGCCCTGACCGCCCTGGAGCAGGTCCACGACCTCGTCGGGCGAGGAGCACTCGTAGACCGTGGCCCCGTCGCTCATCAGCGTCATCCGCTCCAGGTCGCGGAAGCCGCGGGCCCGCAGATGCTGGACGGCGGCCCGGATGTTCTGCAACGCGACCCCGGTGTCCAGGAATCGCTTGACGATCTTGAGTACGACGACGTCACGGAAGCTGTACAGCCGCTGCGTCCCGGATCCGTACGCCGGCCGCACGCTCGGCTCGACGAGCCCGGTGCGTGCCCAGTAGTCCAGTTGGCGGTACGTGATCCCCGCCGCCGCGCAGGCCGTCGGACCGCGGTACCCCACCGTGTCCGTACCGGCCGCCGCCTCGTCGGAGACGGCGTTCGGCACCGTCCCCGCACCCGCTTCCGCCCCGAAGTCGCCCACACTGCCGTGAAGCGGATACGGACCGCTCTCCCCGGGCGTGCGCCCGAGGGAGCCCCCTGCCGTACCGTCGCCGCTGCTCATCACGCCGACCCTCCGTCCTTGACCTGCCCACACGAAGGTAGGCAGTCGCTCGGGGTGCGTCAACGATCGCCACACTCGGCACGCCGAGTGATAATCACCCTGAGAGTGGTTTCCCGTGCCCCTCTCCGGGGAAAGGCTTTCCGAATGCCCTGACGACACCCCGTGAACAGCGGCCGGATCTCACTGGCTGCTGGACCCGAAGTCCTCGGGGGAGATCTGGTCGAGGAACTCGCGGAACTTCTCCACCTCGTCCTCCTGCTCGTCCGGAATCGCGATACCGGCGTCGTCCAGCACGCCGTCACTGCCGAAGATCGGCGTCCCGGTGCGCAGGGCCAGCGCTATCGCGTCGGACGGCCTGGCGCTCACCTCGACACCGCTGGCGAAGACCAGCTCCGCATAGAAGACACCTTCACGGAGATCGGTGATGCGGACCTCGGTGAGCTCTTGGCCCACGGCTTCAAGGACGTCCTTGAAGAGGTCGTGCGTCAGCGGCCTGGCAGGGGCCATGCCCTGCTGGGCGAAGGCGATCGCGGTCGCCTCACCCGGTCCGATCCAGATGGGGAGGTACCGATCGCCTCCCACTTCACGCAGGAGCACGATCGGCTGGTTGGAGGGCATTTCCACCCGGACACCCACAACGTCGAGCTCGTTCACACAGCAACCCTAGGACGTGCCCGACCGGTTTGGGTAGTCGGGCCCCCACAAGATCACTGCAGCCGAAGTCCGAGCGCGGTCTGGACCAGTGCCGCGTGGAGCCGTACGGAGAGCCCGGCGAGCTCCTTCGCGGTGGCCTCCGCATGGGCTCTGGTCTGCGGATTACGGTGCCGGCGCAGCGGCGCGACCACCTGCTCGACCAGCCCGGCCTCCCGGTCGGCCGCCGCTTTCACCGCCCGGAGATGCCGCGGTTCCAGACCGAATCTCCCCAGATCCGCAACGAGCCGGGCGACGGTGACCGCCTCGGCGTCGTAGCCGCCCTCGGGTCCCGCGGCAATGAGTCCGTACGACTCCCACTCCGCGAGCTCCCCCTCGGTCACCTCGGCGGCGGCCAGCAGCTCGGACCGCCCCACGCGCGCCGCGGTCGGACGGTCCCCCTCCGCCTCCCACGCACCGTCGAGCAGGTCGCGCTGGGGGCTGGGAGCGGGAAGCCTGATCTGCTCACCCCGGGCAAGGGCGTCGAGATGCTCCCGGATGACCTTCAGCGGAAGATAGTGATCGCGCTGCATCCGCAGGATCTGGGCGAGCCGCTCCACGTCCTGCGGGCTGAACTTCCGGTACCCGGAGGCCGTCCGCCGGGGCTCGACGAGCCCCTCGGACTCCAGGAACCGGATCTTCGAGATGGTCACTTCGGGAAACTCGTCACGCAGCTGGTTCAGCACCGTCCCGATGCTCACCAGCCGGTCGCCCGCTGTGGCGGCGCCGTGACCGGCGCCGCCCGTCGGTGTTCGCAGCATGGACCTTCCCTGAAGGCTTCCCCGAGGCGTCACATGCCTCGCTGGCTCGAGTAGAAGACCAGCCGGTACTTGCCGATCTGCACCTCGTCGCCGTTGGACAGAACCGCCGAGTCGATCGGCTCCCGGTTGACGTACGTACCGTTGAGGCTGCCGACGTCGGCGACGGTGAAGCTGCCGTCCTGCGCCCGCCGGAACTCCACATGGCGCCGCGACACGGTGAAGTCGTCGAGGAAGATGTCGCTCTGCGGGTGACGGCCGGCCGTGGTCAGCTCGCTGTCCAGCAGGAAGCGGCTGCCCGAGTTCGGGCCGCGGCGCACGACGAGGAGCGCCGATCCGGCCGGCAGCGCCTCGACGGCCGCCAGCGCCTCGGGCGAGAGGGACGGCAGCGCCGTCTGGCCGGTGACCTCGGCGTCGTACGCCTCGAGGCCGGAGATCGAGATCGTCGACGTCGTCTCGGACGCACGCTCCACAGGCGCCCCGCCCCGCAGCGGCGTGCCGCAGTGGGAGCAGAAACGGCTGTCCGCGGCATTGCGGTGACCGCACCTCGTACACACCGGCATGGACGCGTCCTCCTGCCGCGGCTGACCCGCGGAGGTCTGTGTCGCATACGGGTCGGGGGTGAACCCTCCACCCGTACCTGAGGTTGATGGTTCTCCGAAACCTATGCGCCCGGCACCGGCAGGGTCAACAGACGACGCGCCATGGTCGTCGACCTCGTCACGGAAGAGGGGGCGTTCGCCACCCTGCTCCTCGCTCTGGGCGTGGCGCGGCGCGCGGTGCTTGGCGTTGCCGCCGTCCTCGCGTGCGCTCTTGCCGAACAACTTCGCAAAAAAACTCACGGGCGATTCCCCTTGACCGAAACAGACCCGCCCGTGGGGCAGGACGAACCCTGAATGAACACACCTGCCGACCCGGACATCCTCACAACGTCCGTATCCACCCGACAGTTTCCACCACGCACCATGCTTGTGGTGCGGCGACCCCCCGCAACGTCCTCCCCTTGTCGCGCGGCCGCCATGCGCCCCCGCCTCACTGCGAGGACGACTGAGCGTAGTCAGGCCGCTTCGCAGGTCGCAAGGCATCCACGACGATCTTCTGAGACCGGGCCACGGTCGCGGTGGCCTGCTCCTTCTCCAACGTCTGCACGACGCCACCAGGGATGTTGAGCGCGGGCTCAAGATCCTCGGGCTTGCCGATGACCTTGAAGACGTACGGAGCGGCCACCTTCGTTCCATCGATCTCTATGTCGGATCCACTACCCGTGAAGTAGCTGTCCGCGACGACGCGTACGTCGTTGACCTGAATCGCCTCGGCACCGGCCGCGCGCAGCTCCTGGATGGCGTCGAGCAGCATGTCCGACTCGACCGACGCGGCGGCGCCGCGAATGGTCAGCGTGATGCCCGGGCCCTCCGCGGCGACGGTGCCGGCCAGGATGCCGAGCTGCTGCTCCTTCTCCTGGGTCTGCTTGCGCGCCTCCTCGGCCTGGTCGGAGCTGGACTCCAGCTCCGAGCGCTGGGTCTCCAGGCGCGACGCCTCGTCCTCGAGTCGCTGGGTGCGGTCGTCGAGTTCGTCGAGGATGCGGACCAGGTCCTCCTGGCGCGCGCCGCGCAGCGCGCTGTTGTCGCTGGTGGAGCGGACCTGGATGGCGAGACCGAGACCGAGGACGAACAGCAGCACGGCGACGATCAGTTGGGCCCGGCTCACCCGCGGCGGCCAGAGCCCGGCCGCCAGCCGCTGGCGGCCGGTCAGCGGCTGCTCGGGGGCAGCGGATGCAGCGGGTGCGGAGGGCGCCGCCGGCTCCGCGGGGGTCGGGCGGTCGTCGTCCGGGTTCTCGGGGGTCTCCGGGTTGGTCGCTTCGCTCATCGGTGTCACGCCCGGAAGACGTGCCGCCGGATGGCGGCCGCGTTGGAGAAGATCCGGATGCCGAGCACGACGACGACACCGGTGGACAGCTGCGCGCCGACGCCCAGCTTGTCGCCGAGGAAGACGATCAGCGCGGCCACGACGACGTTCGAGAGGAAGGAGACCACGAAGACCTTGTCGACGAAGATGCCGTCGAGCATGGCCCTGAGGCCGCCGAAGACCGCGTCGAGGGCGGCGACCACGGCGATCGGAAGATAGGGCTCGACCACCGCCGGAACCTCGGGACGGACGAACAGTCCGACCACGACTCCCACGATCAGGCCCAGTACGGCGATCAAGATGTGCCCTTCCCTGTGTCGGCCGTGGCCTGCCCGCTGGGCTTGGTCGCCCCGGCTCCCCTCGGCTCTGCTGTACGTACGATCAGGCTCGGCGCGGCCGGCAGACGCACATCGGTCTCCGCCGAGATACTGGTGCGGATCCCGAAGTTCTCCTGCAGCGCGTGCAGGTACTGCCCGTCGGCGCTGTCCTGGAACGCGGTGGCCAGTCGCTGCCCGTCCCCCACCGCGAGCACCGTGTACGGCGGCACGAGCGGCTTGTTGTCGACCAGTATGGCGTCACCGGCGGCCCGGATCGCCGACAGCGAGGTCAGCCGCTGACCGTTGATCGCGACCGCCTCGGCACCGGACTCCCAGAGGCCGTTGACGACCCGCTGCATGTCACGGTCACGGACCCGGCCGGTGTCGGAGAAGCCGCTGCTCTCGCGCGGACCCCCGCCGCCCGCCTCGGTGTCCTTGGCGTCGTCGACCACCAGCTTCACGCCGGGGCCGTGCACCGGCGTCGCGCCGGAGAGCAGCGCCACCAGCTCGGCCTGGTCGCCGCCGTGCTGTTCCAGCGCCTCGCGCTGCCGCTCACCGACCTCGGCGCGGATCTTCTCGACGTCCTGCTCCAGCTGCTCGGCCGCCGCGGTCTCCGCGTCGATGCGGTCGATCAGCTCCTGCCGTTCCTTGGCGACGACCGGCGCGGAGATCCGCGCCTCGGCGGCGCCCACGGTCACCACAGCGGCGGCGAGGACGAGGCCGGCCGCGAGCCCGAGCTTGGCCCGGAGCGTACGGGGCAGACCGCCGCCCTCCGCCTCACGCCGGGCCGAGGCCTCCGCGTACCCGTCGTCGAGCGCGTGGTCCATCACGTTGTTCAGCAGCGACATGGACGCGTCCGGGCGCGGGGGTGGTGTTCCTGTGCTCCGAACGGGGTGCTGCTGCGACATGCCGCACATCGTCGCACGTCGGCGCCGCTACCGCCGAATGGCCCCACCGGTGAGCCGGGCGGCGTAGGACGGACACCACCCGGCTCACCTGTCCCATCGGTCTACTGACCTGCGCTGTCGACCACGCCCGACCACTCGTCGAGGAGCGCCTGTGCGGACGCGTCGTCGGGCCCCTCGGCCCACAGATGAGTGACGGCCTCGGCCGGGTCCGGCAGCACCATGACCCAGCGGCCGTCGGTCTCCACGACCCGCACGCCGTCGGTGGTGTCCACCGACCGTTCGCCGGCCGCCTCCACCACTCGGCGCATCACGAGCCCCTTCACGGCCCACGGCGTCGGGACGTCCCGCTTCAGGACGTGTGCCCGCGGGATCCGGGCGTCGATCTGGCTCAGCGTGAGCTGGGTCCGCGCCACCAGACCGATGAGCCGTACGAAGGCGGCGGCACCGTCGAACACGCTGGAGAACTCGGGAACGATGAACCCGCCCCGGCCGTCCCCGCCGAAGATCGTGGTGTCCTCCCGTCCGACCCTGGTCAGATCGTCGGGTGAGGTCGTCGTCCACTCCACCTGTGTGCCGTGGTACGCGGCGACCTGCTCGGCGATCCGCGTCGTCGTCACGGGCAGCGCCACCCGCCCCGAACGCCGCTCGGCGGCCACGAGGTCGAGCATGACGAGAAGCGAACGGTCGTCCTCGATGATCCGGCCCCGTTCGTCGACGAGCGACAGCCGCTCGCCGACCGGGTCGAACCGCACCCCGAACGCGGCACGCGCCGAGGCGACGATCTCCCCGAGCCGCACCAGCCCGGCCCGCCGGGTCTCCGCCGACTCCGTGGGCCGCGCCTCGTCCAGGCCCGGGTTGATCGTCAGCGCGTCCACCTGGAGGCGGCCGAGGAGGCTCGGCAGAACGAGCCCCGCGCTGCCGTTGGAGGCGTCCACGACGACCTTCAGCCCGGCCTCCGCAACGCCCGAGGTGTCGACGTTCCGCAGCAGCGAGCCGGTGTACGAGTCGAAGACGCTCGCCGGGAAGGTCAGGTCCCCGATCTCACCCGGGAAGGCCCGCCGGTACTCCTGACGTGCGAAGACCCGGTCCAGCTTGCGCTGCCCCGCCTGCGAGAGATCCGCTCCCCGCTCGTCGAAGAACATGATGTCCACGGAGTCCGGAACACCGGGCGAGGTCCGCAGCATGATCCCGCCCGCGCTTCCCCGGGCGGTCTGCTGCCGTGCGACCGGCAGCGGTACGTTCTCCAGGTCGCGTACGTCGATCGCGCTGGCCTGCAGCGCCGAGATCACGGCCCGTTTCAGGGCGCGGGCGCCCCGGGAGTGGTCACGCGCGGTGGTGACGGTGGACCCCTTCTTCAGCGTCGTGGCATACGCCCCCGCGAGCCTCACGGCCAGCTCGGGCGTGATCTCCACGTTGAGGATCCCGGAGACACCACGCGCACCGAAGAGATGTGCCTGGCCACGCGACTCCCAGATGACGGAGGTGTTGACGAAGGCGCCGGCTTCGATGGTCTTGAAGGGGTAGACCCGTACGTTCCCCTGAACGATCGATTCTTCGCCCACGAGACACTCGTCGCCGATGACGGCGCCGTCCTCGATCCTGGCCGCCCGCATGACATCGGTGTTCTTCCCGATGACACAGCCGCGCAGATTGCTCTGCTGGCCGATGTAGACGTTGTCGTGGACGACGGTCTTGTGAAGGAACGCGCCACTCTTGACGACCACGTTCGACCCGATGACGCTGTGCTCGCGCACCTCGGCACCGGCCTCGATCTTCGCGTAGTCACCGATGTACAGCGGCCCTCGCAGGACTGCGTCGGGGTGTACCTCGGCGCCTTCCGCGACCCAGACGCCGGGCGAGATCTCGAACCCGTCGAGTTCGACCTGGACCTTGCCTTCGAGCACGTCGGCCTGCGCCTTGACGTAGCTCTCGTGAGTGCCGACGTCCTCCCAGTAGCCCTCGGCGACATAGCCGTAGATCGGCTTGCCTTCCTTCATGAGCTGAGGGAAGACGTCACCCGACCAGTCGACGGAGGTGTCGGCCTGGACGTAGTCGAAGACCTCGGGCTCCATCACGTAGATGCCCGTGTTCACGGTGTCCGAGAAGACCTGTCCCCAGGTCGGCTTCTCCAGGAATCGCTCGACCTTTCCCTCCTCGTCCACGATCGTGATGCCGAATTCCAGCGGATTCGGCACACGGGTCAGACAGACGGTGACCAGAGCGCCCTTCTCCTTGTGGAAGGCGATCAGATCGGTGAGGTCGAAGTCGGTGAGCGCGTCACCCGAGATCACGAGGAAGGCGTCGTCCTTCAATGCCTCCTCGGCGTTCTTCACACTCCCCGCTGTGCCGAGCGGTTTCTCCTCGTTGGCATACGTGAGCTCCATCCCGAGTTCCTCGCCGTCACCGAAGTAGTTCCTGACCAGCGAGGCCAGAAACTGTACGGTCACGACGGTCTCGGTGAGTCCGTGCCTCTTGAGCAGTCGAAGGACGTGCTCCATGATCGGCCGGTTTGCCACCGGCAGGAGAGGCTTGGGCATGCTCGAGGTCATGGGGCGAAGCCGTGTTCCTTCGCCACCGGCCATCACGACGGCCTTCATGTCGGAAGCGTCCTCCTTGAAGAGACGACGGTCCTGCCGACTTCACCTGCCCGCGCAGTGGGCCTCGGGCGTCCTCGATCGTGCCGGCGACACTGCACGGCACAGGACAGACGGGCTCAATCGGCCTCGGTATCCGCCTTCACGAGTCGACGGACCTGGACCACGTAGAGGATCCCTGCCCACCAATACAGAGTTGTACCCCATCCGGCGAAGGCCCACCCGAAAACTTCGGCGAGTGACGAAAGCCAGCCCGTTCCGTCACTGAGCAGCAGCAAGGGGAAGGCGTACATCAGGTTGAAAGTCGCAGCCTTCCCCAGGAAGTTCACCTGTGGCGGCGGATAGCCGTGCCTGCGGAGGATTCCCACCATCACGAGCAACATCAACTCGCGGGCGAAAAGCGCGGCGGTCAGCCAGAGCGGCAGGATCTCGCGCCAGGTCAGCCCGATGAGGGTGGAAACGATGTACAGCCGGTCGGCGGCCGGGTCGAGCAGCCGGCCGAGGTTGCTGATCTGGTTCCAGCGCCGGGCGAGCTTCCCGTCGAGATAGTCGCTGACACCGCTGAGCATCAGCACGAGCAAGGCCCAGCCATCACTGTTGGGCCCACCGAACACAGGTCGGAGAATCAGCCACAGGAAGAGCGGCACGCCAACAAGGCGAGCCATGCTCAAGATGTTGGGGATGGTGAGGACCCGGTCCGTCTGAACGCGAGTCTCCTGGACCTCCACCCGGGGGCCTCCTGTGGGGGAACGTGCCGATGATGCCCCCTGACCTTACCTTCAGCCGCGGCGACGAGATGCACAGGGGTCGTGCGCCTGTTCGTGAACGCAAAAATGCCTCAACCCCCGGACGAGGTCCGGGGGTTGAGGCTAAAAATTGTTCGGCGGCGTCCTACTCTCCCACAGGGTCCCCCCTGCAGTACCATCGGCGCTGAAAGGCTTAGCTTCC